>CAXUHF010000003.1:5925-38569 GCA_964250765.1 uncultured Ktedonobacteraceae bacterium
CTTCCATTACTGTTATATTAAGACTCTTGTTTTGTACCTGTACCGTAGATCATATCGGACAACTCTTTACGAGTGCGCTCGATAATGCTGCGGAGTTGCGCTAGCTGCTCAGGATTCTCGAATGTCTTGCGTCCCGCGATCACAAAGAGGCGTGCAACTTCTGCAGCCTCACCACGCAATGCTTGCATCTCTGGTCTGCCACCAGGACCGCCATGCCCACCAGGACCAAAGCCGTGTCTACCGCGAGGACCTGTGAACTCTTCGCCCTTTTCCTTGCGTTCCGCGAGGGCTGCGCGACCAGCATCGGTAATGCTATACACCTTTTTGCCCTCGGTCTCATTCACCGTGACAAAGCTTCGGTCTTCGAGCAATTGCAGTGTGGGATAGATGGAACCAGCACTTGGCGCATAGAAGCCACCAGAGCGTTCCTCCAACGCCTTAATCATCTCATAGCCATGCATAGGCCGCTCTTGCAGCAAATCAAGCAAGGCAAACTTCACGTCGCCACGACCAAAGAAGCGACGACCTTCTCCTTGCCCTTCGGGACCAAAGGGGCCGCCAGGACCAAACGGACCACCAGGGCCAAAAGGCCCACGTCCACGTCGCATCTCAAAGAAGCGTGGATCGGGTCCGAATCCGAAGGGACCACGACGCCCGAAGAAACGGGGACCACCACCGAAGGGACCACGGGGGCCTTCATCATCTTGTAACCACGGTGGTGTCCAGCCACCCCAATCGCCACCTTGACCTTGAAATGCAAATCCTCTATTCATTCTACCAAACATAGGTATTATTTCCTTTCTCTTACGACAACAATACGATATATCGTTATTAGAAGTATACCGTTATATCGTATTGTTGTCAAGCCTAAAACTAACGAATATTTCTCGCGTGGAAAAACTCGTTTCTATTTGGAGTCAACAATGCAAAAAGAGGTATGAAACACGTTTATTAGTTCGATATATCCCTCTATAAAAAGCATGTTCTTTCTGATTGCTTTTACGGGAAAATCTCTAATGAAGTATGTATGGGGTGTTGAATGTCTGATTTAGAAGGTGTGATGCTGAGTGATTATCTACTCATGCAGTGTATAAGTAAAGGTGGCGTGGCTGATGTCTATCGTGCGCGTCAAGTGGGCGAAAACAATATAGAGCGTCTGAATTGGAAGACGGTTGAGACAGCAATAAAAATATTTCGTCCCAATTATGCGCAACGTGAATCATTCCGTGACTATTTCATGGCTGAAGCGGAGAAGATTGGACAATTTACTCATCCCGGCATTCTTCCGTTACTCGAATATGGAGAGGGTGACGACTTACTCTATCTTGTGACGCCCTTTATGACAAATGGGACGCTTGATGATTTATTGCTACGTGTAGGTGGGCACTTTTCAGCAATTCAAGCCTTGCCTATTATGGAACAGTTATGTAATGCTGTTCAATACGCCCATGATGCTGATGTACTACACGGCAATATCAAACCTTCCAATATATTTATTGCGCCTGATGGACATGTGTTGCTCTCCGATTTCGGTATCGCACATGGCTATGATGATAGTCAACAATCCCTGACACGCGTAGGTTGGGGTTCTGCGGAATATGCTGCACCAGAGCAGTCGTTAGGAGTGCTACGTCGTCCAAGTGATGTGTATTCGCTTGGTATCTTACTTTTTCATATTCTTACCGGTTCTACCCCTTTCACAGGGCAGACGCCTGTAGAGGTGTTGCTGAAACATGTGCGTCAGGAACCACCCTCGGCACGTACCTTTGTATCCACCATCTCCGATGCCGTTGACGACGTGTTGCAAAAAGCGATACGCAAGCGTTCCGATGATCGTTTCGTCTCTGCTGAGGAGTTCCTGCAAGCATTTGCGCAGGCTGTAAAAATAGCTCCTATTGCATCGCCAGCATCTCGTGCTATTTCAACTGTCAAACTTAAACCACTCTATGCTACCACAAAGACCAATCCGCTCACTCCTCCTCCAGTCCTTCTTCCAGGGCGTATTGAGAGTCCGCAAACACCCATTCCAGCCGAAGACGACACGCTGAACTCCTCTGTTCCTGCTGCTCTACCACGAACACGAGAGGTTTCTTCATCACACATGCCACCGCTCTTTGCTGAACAATCTACTTCCTCGAATGTCCTCCCAACATCTGACGAAGCAGATGAGACAGAGATATTCACGAAGCATTTTCTTACACAACCTGATGAGCAAGGCGAATCACTCTTCTGGTCGGTAGACCCCGCCGAGTGGTCGCCAGTTGCGAAGGAGATGGAAGAAAACGCTGAGCCTGATGTACCGTTTACTGCTAATGAATATCTACAGAGTAAACCGCTTGTGCTTGCACCACCTGATGAAATAGTGCAAGAGCAGAGAATTGAAACATTTCAGACACGCTTTAAAAAAATGCTTCCAATAGTGGTGGTACTGCTCTTGCTTTTAGGGCTGCTTGGGGCTATGCTCTCTGCGTTCTTCTATCCTACCAACAAACCAGGAGCCTATTATAGCCCAATATATGAAACAAGAACTCATGTAGTAATGGCGTCAAACGCAACACGTATTACCCCTTGAACACATTGTGCATTTGATTGTACAACTGTGTGATGCCGCTGACTATCTTCATACACATGGTATCGTACATGGCAATATTCAGCCTTAGTGAATGGTCAAAAATAAAATAGTGCTATTGAGGCGAATATTTCATGCCCCGTTTGGCCTCGTCCGTTGACTAAATAATTCGTTAGGACATCGACGCTGAGTACCGTAGCGTCGCTAAACGCGAATAATAGCTATGATTTGCGAGCGTCCAGAGTGTCTGGAAAAGTGCTGGCTCGCGTTGCTCGAAATGTCTTAGAATAGCATGTTGTCGCTCTGAACTAGCTTCACAAAAATTTCCACCGGCCGAAGCATTGAGATCTCGCAAGGCTGTACGCAATCGTTTTTCACTAAGCAGTGAAGACACTCTGTTGTATCTGCTCGGTGAGAGATGATTGAGAAACGCGTCAATGAGATGAAGACTAGAAGGTGGTGGAAAGTCTTTATCAGATGGAATCAGGAGGTCGATAAATGCATTCAACTGGGTACGCTCTTCGGGACTAAGTTCAATTTTCTGATTGCGAGGTGACGATACTCGCAGCATCATTTCGCTCATGAATGCTCCTGTTATGAGGAATGGAACTGGAAAACCCTCTTCTACCTTCACAATGGTAACATATACAAGAGAAGGATTGCAATGATTTTGGCGTGCATCTTAGAAGGTTTCCCTAATTCAACCCTAAGTTTTCTTACACCATTCTAACACACAAAAGAGAGGCGTTGTATGCAGCTTATCATGTTCAAAGGCTTTCCAGGTAGTGGCAAAAGTACACTGAGCCGCGCTCTTAGCCGACAACTCAACTGGCCTGTAATTGACAAGGACGATGTGAAAGATATGTTTGGTGAGCAGGTTCCCGACGCTGGTGGGCTTGCCTATGACGTGATGCTTAACATAGTGCGTCGCCAACTCTTACAAGGGCTGGGTGTGATCTGTGATAGCCCGCTTACGCATCTCATGACATATAAGCGTGCACAACACATTGTACAAGAGACAAAAGCTAACCTCGTCATCATCGAGTGTTTTTGTTCCGACGAACGCCTATGGAGCCAACGTGTCAACGCACGCAAGGCTTATGGCTTGCCATCACATCACATGATTGATTGGGAAACAATGCAAGCATATCGTCGTCAAAACCTTGAGGAAGCTAGCTTTCCAATTACGCATCCTCATTTGCTTATTGATACAGCTAGACCGATTGCAGTATGTGTTGTGGAAGTTGTTGAGTGGTTAGAGCATTTTTCATAGTCCTAGCCATTTGGATGATGATATATGACTAAGTATGTCGTCCTATTAGTCGATGATTTTTTAAGAAATGTTGTTTTATACTTGTTTTGAAGATACATAGTTCAAGCCTTAATAAGTCCTTACATATGGGAAAGACGAGGAAAATCATGGCTACACTAGAAACAGGTTTTGTAGAGTCAAATGGGACGAAGCTATATTATGAAACGCTGGGTGAAGGACATCCGCTTGTGCTTATTCACGGCGGGTATATGGATAGGCGGATGTGGGATGACCAGTTCTCTACATTTGCGGAACGCTACAAGGTAGTTCGCTATGACGTGCGTGGCTTTGGAAAGTCAGAACTGCCACAAATAACATATGCCGATAGGCAAGACTTCTATAATGTACTCACATTCCTAGATATCAAAAAAACATATATCCTTGGCCTATCACTAGGAGGAGTCATTGCGCTCGACTTCACCCTAGAGTATCCCAATAGAGTAGATGCACTGCTACTTGTAGGTTCGCCCGTTGGTGGATACCCAAACGAACTGATGTTTGACGCAGAACAGTTACAGAAGCAGATGCAGCTTTGGGGACCGTTTATGGCAGCAGCAAGGGAGCGGAACAGACCCGCTATGGTAAATGTACTGATGAATAACCCAACGCTTGTTCCGTCCCTCGCGTATCCTTCAGCGCGTCAGCGTGTGCGAGAGCAGTTGTCTGAGTACTCTTTTGTATGGGTACTTGACCGCGTTGAGCAGCAGGTACTTACTCCTCCAGCATATGATCGGCTCGCTGAAATCTCTGTACCAACGCTCGTTATCGTAGGCTCGGAAGATGATGCTCAACTACATAAGAGTGCAGATAAGTTAGAGCAGGATATCGTTGGAGTGAAAAGAGTTACAATTCCTGAAACACACCACATGCCAAATATGGAGAAACCAGAAGAGTTCAACCGCATTGTGCTTGATTTTTTAGCTAAACTAAACCATCACGACAAGTACTAAAAAATGGAAACAGAGAGAGTAAGAATGAAACTTCCCCCTTCTCGTATACGTGAAACTCATGTGACCGCGCTACGCATTCCTTGCACATTACAGGGCTATGTGCGTGTTAGTCACGGATGAATGGAGATAGAGCGCATGAGTAACAATAACAACGAAATCAACCAAGATGATATCTATGTAGATAATCCTAATGATGGGCGCAGTCGTGAGCGTGTGGTTGACAACAATCCACAGAGCAATACGACGACCAATCAGAACCAGCGTCCAAACGAATTGATGGCGAGTTCGACGCGTGAACAAGCATTACAGGCTGGCTCACAGGCACGCGGTGGACCAATCTCTTCTGGTCAACAATCGAGTGGTTCGTCTGATTCGAGTGGTGTAGGTGGCTATGGGCAACCTGAAAGTGGTTTCGGATCCGACGCGCAAGGTGGTTCTGTCCAGCCAATGGGTGGTTACAATCAGGCTGGCTACAATCAGCAGGGAACATACAGCGACGTGCAAGGCGATTTACAACATAATAACGATGGTCTGAAGGAAACACTTGGTAGTGGTTATGATCCACACCAGGATGGCGTTAATCCAGGTATGGCACAACAGGGCTATGATCCGACTCATAGTGGTATAAGACACGCGCAAAACACACCCGGTGAGGTAGTTGATACTCCAGGACGTGACGTTGGTTCCTCATGGGGCGAAGACGAGCAAATGGGGTCAAGCACTGACACTCCAGATCGCCGCAACCCAGGGGCATAGTCGCTATTCGATATGATGTCACCATATTAATGCATGTAGTAGGGACGACCCTCGTGGTCGTCCGTCAAAAGCAGATACGATAAATAGAGAGTAGAGATGATCTTTGTGATCATCCATTGAGAGTAAGCAGTATGACAGAGACACCAAAAGTACAGAGCATTCCGGTAAAGATGTATCGCTCAGCAGACCGATTGATGGTGGCTGCCCCTATGCCAGGAGTCGAGCCGGATGATATCCTGGTTGATGTCACAGAAAATCGTCACCTGCTTTTGCAAGCGGGTCTACGTGGCGCGTTGAAAGACGTGAAAGAACTCTTGATCGACGAGTGGAGTGCTGGCGACTATTATCGTGAGCTAGAACTGCCAGATGCGGTAGATGGCCTCCATGCTAACGTGACCTATGGTAATGGTGTGCTAGTGGTTGTGCTACCGTTAAGTCAGGAGCATACACCAGCAATTCTCACGCTTAAAACGACCGGGAAAGACTACGGCGCGACCGTCGGCAATTCTGGACATAAGCAAGCCGAATAGAGTATTCTATACTCAGAGTAATACAATACTTTGTTTGCGATGAAGCTCGCATAATCGCCTGATGGCTAATGGCTTCTACCATCTCTTGATACTTCTATAGCGTCGAGAGAGGTAGAAGCTTTTTTCATAGAGATTGTAGAGCATGAAGAGCGTGTAGAAGCCTTGTTACCTCTGCTCGATCATCTGGTGCAACGAGGGATAATAACCGTTACACCTGTAGAAATTGTCTATAGTAGGAGTATAGAATGACCCCTTTATCATTGTCCTTTATTGTTCTTGTTGGGTTAGCTGGTGCTATAGGTGCTGTATCACGCTACCTTTTGGGACGTTTTATCGCAGAACGAGTCAGTGCGCGCTTCCCACTTGGCACCCTGATTATCAACGTCATCGGTGCTTTTCTTATTGGTTTGCTCTTCGCGCTTGCAGGACACAAAATCATCAGTACAAGTCAGCAAGTTATTCTTGCGACTGGTTTTCTTGGAGGGTATACGACGTTTAGCACCATGAGTTGGGAAGGGATTCAGCTTGTGCGAGGTGGTAGCACTACAAGTGGTATGCTTTATCTCAGTGGAAGTGTAGCACTTGGCCTTCTCTGCGCCACCCTAGGTTTAGTGGTAGGAGGTTTGGTACTTTAATGTCCACAACACTTTCTCTGCCACGACGCATATTCGCTGTTTTTGGCGGTGGCTTCTTCGGGACCATCGTTCGGTATCTGCTAAGTATGCTTATACAAACATATTTTGGCAAGGGTTGGCCCTATGACATTCTCATCATTAATCTCACTGGCGCGTTTGTGCTAGCGAGTATCACCACGCTTGCCGATGCTGCCGTTCTGATTGGTCCAACGCGTCGCCTCGTTATCAACGTCGGTTTCCTAGGAGCCTACACAACCTTTAGCAGTTTAGCTCTTGGTGACGTGTTGCTCTTTGCGAATGGTCGCTGGCTCCTCGCACTCCTCTACCTCTTTTTAAGCATTGGAGGAGGAGTTGTTGCGGTACTGGCTGGCGATGTAATAGGAAACTGGTGTATCAAACTGGTCAAAAATCGGATGAGGCCACAAATTGTACCAGTAGCAAAAGAAGACCATCTTGACATGCAAGATGACCTTCTTTTACCCGATTGAACATTTTACAGTCCTTACACCGCCTTGCTTGCTATCATTAGAGCTTTGTCCAGGTCCCACAGAATATCTTCAACATTTTCAATGCCAATTGAGAGGCGAATGAGATCAGGTGTAACGCCACCTGAAAACTGATCGTCTTGTGATAGCTGCTGATGAGTTGTGCTAGCTGGATGAATAATCAGGCTACGTGCATCGCCGACGTTGGCAAGGTGAGACAGCATTCGCACATTGTTAATTACTGCTTTGCCCGCCTCATAGCCCCCTTTGACTCCAAATGTGAAGATCGCCCCTGCTCCATGAGGTAGGTAGCGGGTGGCTAAATCGTGTGAAGGGTCGTTTGGTAGCCCTGCATAGCGTACCCAACTTACGGCTGGATGCTCTTGTAGAAACTGTGCCACGCGCAATGCGTTGAAACAATGTCGTTCCATGCGTAACGAAAGCGTCTCCAAGCCCTGTAAGAGCAGAAACGAGTTGAAAGGACTGATACACGCGCCCGTGTCGCGTAATGTCTCCGTGCGAGCCTTCATTACGAACGCAAAATCGCCAAAGGTCTCGTAGAAGCGCACACCGTGATAGCCAGGCGAGGGATCGACGATGTGCGCGAACTTGCCGTTATCCCACGGAAACTTCCCGTTCTCAACCAGCACACCACCGATAGAGGTGCCATGTCCGCCGATAAACTTTGTGGCGGAATGAATGACAATATCGGCTCCGTGTTCAAATGGGCGAATAAGGTAAGGCGTCGTAAAAGTACTATCAACGGCGAGCGGTATTCCTGCTTCGTGCGCGATGTCGGCAACTGCACGGATATCGAGTACGTTCCCTTGCGGATTACTAATGGTTTCGCCATATAGGACACGAGTACGGGGCGTAATGGCTTTACGGTAATTTTCGGGATTTGTGCTATCGACAAAAATAGTGTTGATGCCCCATGTACGTAGGGTCAGGTCAAACTGTGTATACGTGCCTCCATAGAGGCTACTCGAAGACACGATTTCATCACCGGGACGAAGCAGCGTAGTCATCGTTGCCATCTGCGCCGCCATACCAGATGCTGTGGCGACCGCTCCTGTTCCACCTTCTAGGGCGGCGATCCGCTCTTCAAAAGCAGATGTGGTCGGGTTCATGATGCGTGTATAGATATTGCCGAAGCGTTGTAGTGCAAAGAGATGGGCAGCATGTTCAGTATCGTCAAACACATACGAGGTTGTTTGATAAATAGGTACGGCACGCGCTCCCGTCGCCGAGTCGGGTCGTTGTCCTGCGTGAACAGATAATGTATCAAAGCCGAAGACGTGATCGCCGTCGATTTCTGGCATCGTAAATTTCCTCTCAAGGATAGGTAAAACTGCATTTGGTTTCTATCGTATCACATCTATCTCAAAAATTCATATAGTCGTAAGGAATGAATGGGTAACGCTGTTTTGTTCTATTATAGTGTGACGAAATAACGTTGCACATATATATCTTATGTTTTACGGTTAAAATATACATTGCACTTCACCTTCCTTATGTCATAGGCTAAAGGAAGAAGGTATGAGCATTGCGTAAGAAACGCTCACATACCTGTATTGTATTAGGGGCAGAGACAAGGATGTCTTTTGCCCCTTCTCGTTTCATCCATATCTCCGATTCTTCATTCACCGTTGCATGAATACCACTTTCTGTGTTTCTATTCCTTGATATGGTTTGACTCTAGCAAGGACTACTTTATCATGTCTTCTTCGATTTCTCTTAAAGAACGTTCACGTACATTGGTATCTACTCTTCATCCACTCTCTGAAAAAAACTTTAGCATTTTTTGGATTGGCTCTTTTCTCTCAAGTATCGGTTTCTGGATTCAGACTGTTGGGCAGGGCTGGCAAGTGTTGCAATTAACGCAATCTGCTCTACTGCTTGGGCTAGTAACGCTTGCAGCAACCGTTCCAAATCTTATATTCTCGCTCTTCGGCGGTGTGCTTGTTGATCGCTGGGACCGCCATACCGTCTTATTCTGTACACAAGCGGTCTATATGACAACAGCCCTACTCTTAGGCGTTCTCACAACATTGCATCTCATTGTCGTCTGGGAAATTCTCGTCGCTGCACTCATCAATGGAGTTGTGAGCGCGATTGGCTTACCTGCATGGCAGACGTTTGTGACTGACCTTGTGCCATCGAAAGAGTTGAGACAAGGTGTGGCCTTGGATTTTATGCAGTTTAATCTTTCTCGCGCCGTTGGTCCCGCATTGGGAGGCATCTCGGTTGGACTTGTAGGCATTGCAGGGTCGTATTATCTTAATAGCGTAAGCTATATCGCGGTACTACTCTCGTTGTTGCTTGTTCACGCTGAGCACAAACAACTTGTTGCAAAGCGACAAAGTGTGTGGCAAGGGCTGGGCGAAGGCATTGCCTATGTACGTCAGCATCTAGCACTCCAACTGGCTTTGCTGCTTCAATTTCTGCTGGCATTTCTGGTGTTTCCTTTTGCGACACTTTTACCCATATTCGCCGCAAACATTTTTCATGTTGGTGCAGAGGGCTTAGGCGTTTTAAATGCAGTTACTGGGATTGGTGCTCTTACTGGTGCCCTGTTATTCTTGCTTATAAGCCATCGTCTACAGCGCACTCTACGTCTTATGATTATATTATGTATGATCGGTGGTAGTGCTTGTGTTGCCTTTGCCTTTGCATATAACATAATGCTCGCGCTACCTGCCTTAGTCGTACTCGGTGTCTGTTCTGTCTTGCCACTTGTCGTGACAAACACAGCAATACAGATGATGACGCCAGATGGAATGCGCGGACGCATCTTGAGCATCAGAATTCTAATTACCTTTGGTCTTGCTCCCTTTGGCAACCTACTTGTTGGATGGGTAGCTCAGAACATTGGTGCTCAAATGACGCTAGCACTAAGTGGTGGCCTGTGCTTACTTGTTACTGCAATGATTGGGTTCTTGCACGTACGGCAGCATATAGAACTCGCTTAGGAGTAAGTGTGTTACATTCATCGCGGTAGGGGCAGCAATTCATTGCGCCCAAAGATGGGCTTGGAGGGGTTCGCGTTTCCACGAGATGCATGTTGGAAATGTTTACCCCGCGACCCCCATCTTTGGGCGCAATGAATTGCTGCCCCTACCGACATTCTTGTTTTAAATGATCTGAATTTATGCTACACTTCAACGCTGATAGTTTGGGCGAGTGCCGCGAGGACGGATCGAAGTGCATCGACCGTTGCGGAGTCGGACACGTCACCATTTCCATCCAGCTTTGTACGGATAAGTGGAATGATAAGTGCTCCACCTTCGACGATATTTGCAGAGAGTGCAGTGAGGGTGAGTAGGAGTGATGCATGCGCTTTATCTCCGCCCATAAGGGACGGAGAAGCACTAATAGCAACAACTGGCTTACTCACGAACTCACCCGATGAAACCGTCCAGTCGAGCGCGTTCTTTAACGAGCCGGGTACACCGTAAGCGTATTCTGGGGTACAGATCAGTACCCCGTCAGCATCTTGTAATTGCCGACGTAGAGTGGCAACTGATGGAGGCGCATCTTCAACATCAATATCGGGACTAAAATGTGGAAGCTCGCCTAGTCCATCGTAAAGGGTAAATTCCATGTTTTCTGGCGCAATCCTGGTAATGGCGCGAACCAGCGTTGTGTTAGTGGAACTGGCCCGCAGACTACCGGAAATGGCGAGGATGCGCATGCATTTCTCCTTTAGACAGTAGGCATTAGCTCAGCATGTTCAGTAGAGACATCGGTTCTCTGCAACTCAAAAGCCTCAGCTAACAGTTCGTATGTCCTTGCTCGGTTCTCGTAACCATACATCATCGCGGTAATCATCAGTTCATCAGCACCTGTTTGCTCTAACAACTCAAGAAGATGCTCACGTACTACTGTAGGTGTACCAACCGTTTGCTTTGCGCGATAGTCACGTACAATGGCTTGCTCAGCTACTGAGTACTGATACGCCTTTGCCTCTTCAGGACTTGGAAGTGGACCAGAGCGACCACTCACGAGTCGCACCCATGCTAGGCCCATTGATGTCGCAAGTTCTTCGGCACGTTCATTCGTGTCCGCGCAGACAACAGAGATTGTAAGAATCGCTTTTGGTTGCTGCAACTGTTCGGAAGGTCTAAAATTCGTTCGATAGAAGTCTATTGCGGGCACCGCGAGTGATGGGTTGATGTGATGTGCGAACGCGAAACCGAGGCCCAACGCGGCAGAAACTTGTGCGCTATAATCGCTTGATCCTAATAACCATACAGGCGGTAGCGTAACGTCTCCAGGCATAGCCCGTACCGACTTGAACGGATGCATGACCGGGAATCCGCCACGTTCTCCTGCGAACGCGAACATCTCCATCAACTGCCCAGGAAAATCATCCGTCGCGGATACTTCGCGTGAGCGGCGTAACGCGAGTGCTGTTTTAGGATCGGTCCCTGGCGCACGTCCAATACCCAGGTCAATTCTGCCGGGATGCATCGCTTCCAGGAAGCGAAAGGTTTCAGCAACCTTAAGAGAGGAATGATTGGGTAACATCATTCCTCCTGAACCAACGCGAATATGCTCAGTTGCTTGCGCAATATAGCCAATCAGCAATTCAGGAGTGGAACTTGCCGTCATGCTTGAGTTATGATGCTCCGCCACCCAATAGCGCGTATAACCTAATGTATCGGCTAGCTGCGCGAGGCGAAGCGTGTTTTGTAGTGCTTCCCTGCTGTTGCTACCAGCATCGACTGGCGACAAATCAAGAACGGAAAGTGGAATGTTCATGTACCGTGTCCTTTTTGAGAAACAAAAAATGTAGTATACGGTTATGCTCTTTTTATAGACAACAATCGCTACTATGAAAATTGTTCCTCAAAAGTCGAGTCGTACATAAACTTATCATGTAAGCATGGCCTATCAGATGTATTCTTGAATTTCCTTTGGCAGTGATTTGTTCATTGCCTTGAGGTAGATGGTAGTTTTGCCAAAGAAAATTAGCAAGGCTTGGAGATAGACATCGAGTTGCAGGCTAATCGGCATGGGGTAGCCACCTCGATCTACCGTCTTCGCTACATCCTCATCCGAGAAGGCTGAGATCGTCGATTGTAATTCCTCATCAAGTGTCTGAAACCAGTTTTTCAACTGAGTAATGCTACTCTCTAAACCTGCTTCTGTATTGCGATATGACCAATCTTGCGTAAAGGTTTTCAACGACTGAATGTAGACATATTCGGTATCGCCTATCTGTCGGCACAACGCGCCCAATGACATATTTTGTCCACCAGGACTAAAGGCTAGATCAGTATCGCTTATGAGGTCTAATAGCTGAGTACGCATCTTGTGTGAGCCGTCAATCCAGGGCCATTTCTCTTGCATGAGGTGGTTCATCTTTTTCTCCTCTTCCTTGTAGGTAGAATACGACAAATTTTACATAGTAATAATAGCACATAAGTTCTAAAGAGTAGCATGAAAATATGACATTTGTGTACTTCTATGCTATTCTTTTGATAAGCTAGAGGAGGGAACATGGCGCAAGAGATCGAAAAGAGGTTATACAATAGCATTGCTCTTCCAGAAACTGAAATCAATATACTTGAAGCAATAGAGGGAATATTGCATGCGAATGGATTCCTTTCCGAGGGTGAGTCTATCTCTATTATAGCAAGAGACGCACTTGAGAGAGGCGAGAGAAACATAGGTCTTGCTGTTGAAAACAACAAAGTTGTTGCGTTAGCATTGCGCTACTGTGGACTAACATCGCTTCCTAAATCGTTCGGTCAACTATCTTATTTGCGCTTTTTAGACATGACCGGAAACTCCCTAACGTCGCTTCCTGAGTCGCTTGGAAACATTATGAACCTTAAGAAGCTCTTTTTGGATGGTAATCAACTTACGTTGCTTCCCGAATCCCTTGGAAATTTGCAGCATCTCGAAGAGCTTCACGTTGATAAAAATGCTCTCTCGTCTCTTCCTGAGTGTTTATATCAGCTTACAAAGCTTAGAATTTTGAGTGTTTATAGTAATAGGCTTGTCTCACTGCCTCAAGAAATGAACCTTTTGACGCAATTGACAGAAGTCAGTGTGGGCAAAAATCGGCTTACGTCGCTTCCTGAATCACTATGGCTGTTAAAGAACCTGCATCTCCTGAATATAGCGGAAAACCAGCTATCGTCTTTATCCGAGTACATCGGAAATCTTTCGCATCTTCATACCCTCGATCTGGGTCACAATATGCTGACAGTCCTGCCAGAGTCTCTAGGCTCATTGAGCAATCTCACGTTTTTTCTGTATATCAGCAATAACGCTTTAACCTCTATTCCTGATACGCTGACACAACTTGTCAACCTTCGGTATCTCAATGTCACTGACAACGCTTTGACATCTCTTCCAGAACGTCTCGGCGATCTTGCTCATCTAAAAGAACTGAGGCTATACAATAACGCGTTGACGGCTTTACCTGAATCTATTGGTAACTTGAGTAATCTACAAGAATTGCATGTAATGAATAATCGTTTGGTTACTCTGCCTACGTTGCTAGGAAAGCTGACACAACTCAAAGAATTGCATCTGATGAACAACAAGTTAACTATATTACCGGACTCACTGGGAAATATGACACATCTTACACGGCTCGATCTGAGAAACAACCAGTTAACGCGTTTACCAGAGTCGCTTGGGCAATTGACTCGGCTTACACATCTTGATCTGAGAGGGAATAGACTCACAGTTCTTCCAGAGAGTATTGCAGACCTTCCAAAGCTTGAAAAAATAGACGTTCGTTGGAACAAAATAGCGTTTTTTCCTGAGTGGCTTTCACAACTTGAAGAGCGTGGATGTACTGTGTACACATAATCTGGAATAGTACAAAAGGGGAAAAGCGGATACATAGTATACAGAATTGCATAACAATAGATGTACGGCTTATAATAGAGAGAGTAGGGTAGGCATTTCATCTATCATGGAACGTCGGAGCGTGAGGAGTTTCGCAGTATGTTAGGTTTCATCACATCTATGCACATCTTTAATCCAGTTGGTCTTGTCGTCCTTCTTATTCTCTGGATTGTTCTCTTTAAATGTACACATATATTGTTGCCACTACTGCGCCACGATCCGCTTATTGGTTGGGCTGTTGGTCCTCTTGGTGTGTCCGTGATGTCGCTGCGTGAACCCTCACTTCTCTATATCTGGCTCGACGTATTGTTTCCTGCATGTGTGTCTGGAGGAGTCCTCTATCTTGGACTTTTCACACCCCTTGCGCCTCTTTCTCTTTCTCATCACCCTCTTGTGCAAATATTCACCATTGCCTGTGGAGTGTTGCTTACCAGCACACTGGATGTTGTGAATGCGTTCCGAGATGTACGCCATCCTCTTTGGGGCGAGGCACGCATCCTACGCACCATTTTGCTTTTCCGTGTAACCTGGACAAAAGTTCATTTTACCTCGTTTGGACATACGTATCTGAACGATCACTTTGGGTTTAGCCCAACAGATTTACTTCAGGTATTTTAAGTGTGGTAGTTTACCAATGTTGATTCGACGGTTTTTCGTAGGGACCACGTTTACGGCGTCCGCGGCCAATTCATTGGCTATACACGCAACAACAAGCGCATGGAGAACGAGCATCTCGCGCAATGAATTGCGCCTCGGACGCCGTAAACGTGGTCCCTACAATTGTTCTTTTGCGATGGAAGGTGTGTGAGGGAAGGTGACATAAAAGATTGTGCCACCAATGCCTTTATTCTCTGAGAGCCAGATATTGCCACCATGTTTGACGACAATCGCTTTCGCAACGTAGAGTCCCAAACCAACCCCTGAATATTGGCGCGTCGTCGGGTTGCTGACACGATAGAAACGCTCAAAAATGTGCTCGTAATGCTCTGGATTGACACCAATGCCCTGATCAATCACACTGATAAGATACATATCGCCTTGCTCTTGTAGCCGCACCGTTACCTGTCCACCCTGTGGCGAATACTTTACCGCGTTATCAAGCAGATTACCGATTACCTGGCAAATCCGGTTCTTGTCTGCAATAATGTGCGTATCTGGTACCTGAATATCCAGGTAGAGCGTATGTTGTTCGGCACTTGCCTGTACCGAGCCTATACATTCTGTTAAGACATCAGCGAGAAAAAACTCCTCGTATTCAAGGGTAAGCTGTCCCCACTGGACACGTGAGCGATCCAGTAAGTCATTTACCAACCGTTCCAGGCGGTCTGTTTGGCTTTGTACAATAAGTACACTACGGAGGTCAACACTTTCAGGCAAATCGAGAGATGCAATATCCTGTGCTTGCTGCGCTTCCTGAATTTTTCGTATACGCCTCTCAAGACGACGCACAAGATGCTGTGTGTATCCTTTAATATTTGTAAGCGGAGTGCGCAATTCATGTGAGACGACAGAGACAAACTCGTCTTTGAGACGCTCGACTTGCTTATTAGCTGTAATATCGTTGAGTACAATAACAACACCCGTTGGCTGTGCAGTTCCACTAATGCCGTCGTCGAGCGGCGCAACGCTGATGCCTAGCGTCAAGGGTACTTGTTCACTACTATCGCCCGCAACTATTTCTTTGCTTACAATAGTATTTCCATGTAACGCTTCATCAACACTTGTAGCTAGTGTATGAATCCATTGTATATGCTGAGCATGTGCAAGATGTTGTAATGGAATGTATAAGGGCAAGTCTCCAACCGTTTGCGAAAGCAGCTGTTGCGCGGATTGATTCATCGAGACAATGGCCCCTTGTTCGTCAGTAATGAGAAGACCTTCTGTCATACTTCTAATGATCAGTTCAAGGCGCTGACGCTCATGTTCTGCTTGCCGCCATAGCGTGTGCTCACGTTCACGTAATCCAACGTTCTCCAACGCGAATGCAGCGTAGTCAGCAATCATCGTTGTGAGTTTTAGCAGATCACTATCAAATGTTCCTACGAGTTCATCGAACAAACTTAATATACCGATAATGCGGTTTTCAATGGTAAGAGGAATGTTGAGACAGGAAAGGATTTCGGTTCCTTCAATTGCCTCTTGTGTACGAAACTGTGCTACCTCGTCGGGCGCGTCAAAGTAAGCGGTTTGTGCAAGCTGTTCTGCTTCAACGAAGGGGAAATCTAGTACTTGTGCTGCGTTCGTGATACGTCGAATCATGTCTTCAATGAACGAGGCGCTTAATGGTTGACACGGGATGATGAACAGTTGATGCGGATTGCCTTTGAGCAAAATACAACACGCCGAAAAACTGTACATATCTTGCAACGTGGTCATAAGAGCGCGATGAACATCGAAGCGGTCAAGTGCTGCGACGAAGCGTTTTCCTATGACGTTAAGAAACTCCAGTTCAGAACTGATTGTCGAAAGTCGATGTTCTATGCCATCCATAGTTCCTACTGTTGTACGCTGCTCTCCATAGGCATATGTGTTTTCTGTATGATACAAGTCCTTCGTACCTTGATACTGCACATGGCTCTCCGTACTTTACTACTGTTGCGCCTGTTGTAAATGGTGATATATCTCACGATGAAGTGGAGACGTAATAATGTTACCTGTTAATTCAGTAAGACCCGCAAAGCATGCGCTCAAAAGAGCGTCTAATCCATCTGAAAGTTCCTGTGAAGTTGTGCCGGAAAGTTGTTCATGGATGATTGAAGGGTCGATTTCAGTATAAGGCATAGTCATAAAAAAGGAGAGAAAAGGGTAGTCATCCATGACGCGCTTAGCGGCGACCTGTACTAGGATACGTGTTGTTGCTTTACCCAACAAAGGGGCGACGCGCTCGTCTATCAACCGTAGTGCCTTCAGGTATGCCTCGGTGATCTGCCTACGAGAGACGGGAGAAGTGTTATCGGATAGTGGTGGCATGAGGATTCTCCCTTCGCTTTTTACTACGCTCACCATGTACAATTATACCATAGGTACCTGCATTTTGTAAGTGTTTATAGTATCAAATGGTCATATTGCAAAACAATTGTTAATATTGTCGCACATATGTTAACATGTTTGAACAATAAAGAGAGAGTTGGTGTAGATATGGCGTGTACACGCCATATCTACACCAACTCTCTCTTTATTGTGAAGAATAACTAGTCTATTATTGAACAAAACCGAAAAGTCTTGCGAGCCAGAGGCGAAAACCTCTGAGGGGCGGTTTTTCGTCGCTTTGTTGGTCTGCTGCCATCTCGATGAGACGTTGGCGTCCTCGGTCCTGACGTTCGCGCTTCTCCTCAGCTTCCTCTTGAACTGCGTACCGTTCGCGTTGCTCGTCAAGGGCGCGAGCGAAGTGCTCTGGTCGGATAAAGAAACGTGTAGAAGGCATGACTGGCCCCTGTGCAGTAGACGGGGGAGCATCCTCCTGCGGTGTAGTCTCTTGTAACTCGTCGCCATCTGGAGCTTCTGTCACCTGAACACGTCCAAGAGCAAGTTTAGGACTAATCCAATCACGTAACGCGAGCAAGGCGGCACGGCGACATATAGCTTCGATGTCTGCACCACTTCGTCCATCAGTGAGACGAGCCAATTCCTCCGATGTAATCTCTGGCGCAAGCGGTCTGTCTCGTAGATGCACTTTGAAGATGGCCTGACGTTCAGCTTCATTAGGATATTGCAATTCGACGATCAAGTCGAAGCGACCTGGACGGAGTAATGCTGGGTCAATCATGTCTGGACGGTTCGTCGCCGCTACCACAATAACACCTTCACGTCCCTCGATGCCATCCATCTCGGTTAAGAGTTGTGCGATGACACGATCACCAACATTCCCATCATTGCCAGTGCCGCGACGAGGTGCCAACGAGTCGATTTCATCGAAAAAGATGATACATGGGGCAGCCTGTTTCGCACGACGGAATATCTCACGCACACCCTTTTCAGACTCGCCAACAAATTTGGAGAGCAGTTCTGGCCCCTTAATCGAGATGAAGCTAGCTTCACATTGATGAGCCAGTGCGCGCGCAAGAAGCGTTTTGCCCGATCCTGGAGGGCCAGCGAGGAGAACACCACGTGGAGCCTCAACTTTTGCGTTAGCGTAAATCTCCGGGTAGCGCAGAGGCCATTCAACACCCTCTGTGAGCGTGTCTTTGATATCCTGTAAACCGCCAATGTCGTCCCAGGATGTTTCGCTTACCTCGACGTAGACCTCACGCGTTGTTGATGGTTCAACTTCTCGTAATGCAGCTTGGAAGTCGCTCATTGTGATGTTCAGATTGACCAGTGTTTCATAGGGGATGTAGCCTTTCTGATAGTCAATATGTGGCAACACACGGCGCAAGGCAATCATCGCTGCTTCTCGACATAATGCTTCAAGGTCTGCACCAACAAAGCCAGGAGTAAGTTGTGCTAGACGTGCAAAGTCAATATCGTTTGCGAGTGCCGCGTCTTTACTATGAATGCGCAATATCTCTGTACGTCCTCGTACATCGGGCACACGGAGCGATATTTCGCGGTCAAAGCGACCTGGACGACGCACCGCGGGATCGAGTGCGTTTGGTTGATTGGTTGCTCCAATGAGCACAACCTGACCACGCGACGCCATACCATCCATCAGGGCAAGCAACTGTCCAACAATTCTGCGTTCTACCTCGCCACCAGTCTCAGCACGCTTTGGTGCTAACGCATCTAGTTCATCAATAAAAATGATGCTTGGTGCTTTACGTTGCGCCTCTTGAAAGACGCTTCGTAGACGTGACTCACTCTCACCATAGAACTTATTAATAATTTCTGGCCCATTAATAATAAAAAAGGATGCATTTGTCTCTGCCGCAACTACACGCGCGATAAGTGTTTTACCAGTCCCCGGAGGTCCATACAACAAGACGCCTTTGGGTGGCTCGACACCGAGACGGTCAAAGACGGCGGGATACTTCAAGGGTAACTCGATCATCTCTCGAATGCGCTGCACTTCTTTGCCCAAACCACCGATATCTTCGTAACTTACACGTCCGGGTGTGTTATTGCTCGCGCCGCGTGCTTGTGCCCGCACAATAGTTCCCGGTTGCACTACCACCGCTTCGACATCTGTTACAGGTTGAGAGGGTGGTAATGGCAGGTCGCCCGTGTTTCTTTGTTGAAGTGTATAGGCCGGAGTTGTAGGCGTTGTGCCAATAATTAGAAATTCGCGTGGTGCAGAACCGGGTGCTGGCGTGCCGACACGTAAAAGATCACCTATAACGACAGGTAGTCCAACGAGATAGCGAGCAATATATTGCAGGTCGCTCTCCTGAATAGGTGCTCCTGCACTCAAGGGAAGAAGTGTCACCTTCTCGGCGTTACGCACCTTCGCCTTGCGAACCGTGACCCGCTCACTCAGACCGGACGCACTATTTTGACGTACCTGGCTATCCATCTGAATCGTCTGACGACCTCGATCCGCAGTGCCACTCGGCACCAATTTTGCCGAAGTTGTACGTCCACCCGTCACCAATACGACATCGCCGGGTTGACAGCCCATGCGCGCAATGTCTGCAGGATCAATGCGTGCGACTCCGCGTGCAACCTGGAATCCCTCAATGACCGTTAGTTGTAACTCATTCGTTATTTGGAGTTCTGGTGTCTGTGTCACGTCGTTTTGCATAACTATATTGTTTGACTCGCTTGTTGCGGTATGTATTGGAGATGGCGTTGTGTTGACCGTGCTTCCTATATTCTCTTGTGGAAGTTTGGTGGTAGTAGCGTTATTTTGTGGCTCCTCCATGATTCCCTTCCGTCCTTCTTCTATAAGCATGCTGTTTTTTAGCTCATTATATGTACGAAAGGCTGCTAGAAAAGTTAGAGCGTTGCTTATGCCCAAGTACTATATATATGTGATCCAAAGTTTTCTGCTTAGCGTTGTATATGGTAAGGAACATATCTATCAAATTTCGTTTCAGTGGACACATCCGTCTATTCTAGTAGGACGGATAATAACTACATTTTGCTTCTATGTTTGGATTTGAAAAATGACAATAGTGTCAATTATTATGACGGGGGAAATACAGAGTATGACTAGCTATGCTTCGGCAGCCAACTTTGATCGATTGTCTTCATATATTGTTGAAAAATGGATCATCCTGGTACCTCTTGCCTCGGAATGGGCCGAACTTGCGCGTAAATCGGTTCGAGGCTTGCCTTACAATGAGCGACGCCTTACAGAAATCGAAAAATATATTAACTTGCTTCGTCCTGAACTGAGAAGAGCTGTTCTTGTAGCGTCAGAACACTTTACTGATGAACAACTCAGCCAGTTACAAAAACGTGCAATTATCAGTAAGACAGGTTGGCGTGCGCTCAGAAAAGATGCGGCACTTACACGCAAAAACGGTTTCTCGTTAATGGTATATTAGCTCTTACTTGATAGAGGCTGTGGTAGGGACCGATTTATCACGTCCTCTTGGCAATCAACCGCTAACAAGGACGTGATAATGCTCTTTAACTAACAAATAGGGATACGATAAGCCAAAAGCATATCCAGATTTGATAGTTAAACAGCATCATCGGCCCCTACCACAGCCTCTACTCGTCTTGAGTTATTGACGAGCATTCTCCTGCCATATATATTCCATCTGCTTCGCTGTCTGTTCGGCTTGGTCTCTTCCTAGCAGACGCTCCACCACATGTAAACTCATATCAATGCCTGCCGATACGCCTGCTGAGGTGATAACCGTACCATCGTCTACCCAGCGTACTTCGCGCTGTACCTGAACCTGTGGAAACGCTTGTGCGAAGCGATCTAGGCTTGCCCAGTGAGTTGTTGCACTATGACCTGTTAACACGCCAATTTTTGCTAGCAAAAACGCTCCTGTACATACAGAGGTGTTGAGTCGCGTTTGCGGCGTGACCTTCGCTAGCCACTCCATCAACACAAGGTTATCAATCTCTTTCCGTGTTCCGAAGCCTCCTGGAACAATGACGATATCAATGTGTGGGTGATCTGCAATTGTGAAGTGAGGCTGTACCAACATGCCTCCACGCGTTGTCACCAAGCGGTTCTGTTCCGCAATTGTGAAGACATGAAATGGTCCTTTTTTGCTCGGACGCTGTTGCGTTACCAAATCAGTTGTCACCGAAAAAACTTCAAAGGGTCCGCAGAAGTCCAGCACCTCGACCTGATCGAAAATAACTATGCCAACATTTAGCGTTTCGTTCTCTTGTAATAGGTTCATGCAATTTGCTCCTTAACTGACTAGCTGAGCCTCTATCTGCTCTGTTAGTTGAATCAGTTTCTTCGCTGTCTCCGCTTCTGCTGCTGTAAAAATGATCATTTGCAGATCGGGTGCATCCACAACCTGAAACATATTCGTCTGGAGGACTAGCCACCCAACGAGAGGATGATTCAGTTCTTTGTGTCCCCTATACGCTGACTGGATATCATGTCGGGGCCACCACTCTCGGAATTCTGAACTTGTCTGCTCAAGCTCTGTTACCAAAGTCTTGAACCATGCCTCTCTCACGTAGCGTTCACTACTCGCACGAAATAGAGCTAGCATTCCCCTCGCCTCTTTTCCCCAGTCGTTGAAACCACACTGCAGCAAAGGGTCGGTGAACAGAGAACGTAGAACATTTCGCTCGTACGTTGAGTTTGTGTTAAAGTCTTGAAAGACGCGATACATCGCCTGATTCCAGCCCACAATATCCCAGCGTGGATTTATGACATAGGCAGGCGAGTTGCTCATAGTGTCGAGAACAGCTTGAAGCTGAGGACTAATTCTGCTTGCTAGGGGATATGGATCGGCAGGTACCTCTTCTCGTGCGAGGACGAAGAGATGATTCCGCTCGGCAGCGTTCAGGTCAAAGACCCTTGCCAGGCTCTCTAGCACCTGTGGGGAAACGATGATATCTTGTCCCTGCTCTAATCGGGTATACCATGTCACTCCAATTCCCGCTAGCTGTGAAAGTTCCTCTCTCCGCAATCCTGGTGTGCGACGATGTGAACCGACAGATAACCCCACGGCTTCTGGCGAGAGCCGTTCTCGTCGCGTTCGTAAGAATTGTGCCAGTTCTTGCCGTCGTTTTTTCTCGTTCATTATTCGCTTCTTTCTATTTTAGCCTGGCAGTTTTTATACCAGGATAATCTGAGTTCTGGTTCTCGATTAAAAGGGGATGCATAATTCTATCACACGAGCTAATCAAACTGATGAATAGAAAAATACGTTTTACAATTTTAAGGAGATAACCATGAAGCACCGTACACTTGGCAAACAGGGCCTCGATGTCTCAGCCCTCGGCTTGGGCACAATGGGCATGACGATGGCCTATGGCCCCAGCGATAACGAGCAGAGCATTGCCACGATCCGCCATGCCTACGAACTCGGCGTGACTTTCTTCGATACCGCCGAACTCTACGGTATGGGAACCGGTTCAAGCGAAATGTTGCTTGGTCAGGCGGTCAAGGACTTCCGCGACAACGTGGTGATTGCCACTAAATTCGGTTTCGACCTGTCCGACTCTCAGAAAATTGGTCTGGGACTGGACAGTCGGCCAGCACACATCCGCGAGGTCACTGAGAACAGTTTGCGCTACCTGCAAACTGACCACATCGACGTGCTCTACCAGCACCGTGTAGACCCGAATGTGCCGATTGAGGATGTTGCTGGCGTGGTCAAAGAACTCATCGACGCTGGGAAGGTCCGATTCTTCGGACTCAGCGAGGCTGGACCAGATACCATCCGCCGTGCCCACGCTATCCAACCGGTGTCGGTGTTGCAAACTGAGTACTCCATCTTTGAACGCGAGGTCGAGATCGCCGTCCTGCCGACGATCCGCGAACTCGGTATTGGCTTCGTCCCCTACTCTCCATTAGGACGAGGCTTTCTCACTTCCACCGTCAAGCCAGGAAACGAATATCCCGAAGGTGATATGCGTACCTTCGACGAGCGGTGGCAGGGCGAGAACTACAAGGCAAACGTCCAAGCTATTGAGCAATTGACCGAACTTGCAACGTCTAAGGGCATCACCGTAACCCAGTTGGCACTAGCGTGGTTGCTCGCTCAGGGAGAGGATATCGTGCCAATCCCCGGCACACGAAATCCAATCCGGTTGGAGGAGAACGTCGCTGCCGTTGATGTAACACTCAGCCCAGCCGATCTTGATCGCGTGCATCATATCCTACCAAATGGGTCATTCGGCAGTCGGTATCCAGCTATAATCATGCCTAAGTGGTAACTGCTTGATAACGTGGATACGTTAATTGTAGGGGTCTAATTCTATTACACCCGCGCGGCAGTTGACAATGTTAGAGAAATTGATGCAACGTTGCATATATCCTCGAACAGTCTCAATTACCGCGCGGGTGTAATAGAATTAGACCCCTACAGGCATTTCGTGTCCTCATGAAATTGTGAAGTCGCATTATTATGGCCTCTACATCTTCACTACTTCCTGCTTTTATCCAGCCTGCAAAAACCTCTTGTCGAAAGGCGTCCTATACAGATGCCTGTATCCTCATCTCCAACTTTTAATTGGTCCTAATGTCTAAGCAAGTACATTGGTCCTAAATTCTAATCTTTCTCAGTATTCTTAGTGTAGTCTTACCTTGATAAAGCTGAAAGTGTACGTTATACTACGTGCATAACACTTTTCCTCAGCATTCTTTAAGGATGCGAACACTTAAGTAAGATAAAACATACGCACTGTAGGTAGAAACAAATATTTGAAAATATAGAAGGGTTTGACGGTACCTCATGCAAATATTTCCAAAAGATAACCGTGAATCAACAAAGTTCCAAAGTTCGTTGCGTAAGACACTGAAAAAGAGAAATGCTGTTGTACGCTATGGTATAGCAGTAACATGTGTGCTCGCTGGTATACTCCTGCTCGTGCTAGCTATCACGCACACATTGAATCTCTCGCTAAGTAGTGCTACTGTGCAAGAGAAGCCGATCAGTGACCTCCTGAACATGGCGGATCATCACCAGTTAAAGTCGGTCACGATCAACAACACTAACGATGTAGTGGCAACTGACCTCAAAGGTCAACAGTATCATGCTCTGAAGGAAGAGGGACAGTCAGTGACCGAGATATTGCGGCATGATGGTGTCTCGGTGAGTATTGATAACGGGCAGCATATGCAGTGGACGCAAGGTATCGCTGATGTGCTTTTGATAGCGGTACTTGTTGGTGGTATGTATTTCTTTATTCGACGTGGTGGCGCGAATGGGCAGGCGATGTCGTTTTCGCGCTCGAAAGCGAAACGCTTCAATGAGTCAAAGCCCTCGGTTCTCTTCAAGGATGTTGCAGGTGTCGAAGAGGCCAAGATGGAGCTACAGGAGATTGTGGAATTTCTAAAAACGCCCGAACGTTTCACCGCGATGGGCGCACGTACTCCAAAAGGCGTCCTTCTCGTTGGCTCACCCGGCACAGGCAAGACACTTATTTCACGTGCGGTAGCAGGTGAGGCGGGTGTAGCTTTTTATAGCGTCAATGGTTCTGAGTTCGTCGAGATGTTTGTCGGCGTGGGTGCCGCACGTGTGCGTGACCTCTTTAAGGAAGCGAAAGACCATGCGCCATGCATTCTCTTTATTGACGAAATTGATGCGGTTGGACGCCAGCGTAGTAACACAGGTGGCAATGGGAACGACGAGCGTGAGCAAACGCTGAACCAATTGCTCGTCGAAATGGATGGTTTTGACAAGCAAAGCAACGTTGTTGTGATTGCAGCAACGAATCGTCCCGATGTCCTCGATCAGGCTCTGCTTCGTCCAGGACGCTTTGACCGTCGTGTGATGCTCGACAAGCCTGATATTCGTGGACGCTTGGCTATTCTTGAAGTGCATGCCAAAGATAAGCCCTTTGCTGAACACGTCACTATGCAAGACCTTGCACGTCAGACCGCAGGTTTCTCTGGTGCGGACCTCGCCAATGTTCTGAATGAGGCTGCGTTGCTTGCTGCACGTAACGGACATGACACCATTTGTCAGCCACACCTTGATGAGTCCATTCTTCGCGTGATGGCTGGGCCAGAGCGCAAAAGCCGCCTCATTACCGAGGCTGAGAAGTCGATTATCGCCTATCACGAAGTTGGACACGCCATCGTCATGCGTTCCATGCCCGGTGCCGATCCAGTGCAGAAGGTTTCTGCTATTGCACGTGGTATGGCTCTTGGTATTACGGTGCAGGCACCTGCTGAGGATCGTTACCTGTTCCGTCGCTCTGAACTGGTGGCAAAGCTCGCGGGCGCGATGGGTGGACGTGCCGCCGAAGAGATTATCTTTGGCGATATCACCACTGGCGCAAGCCAGGACATCGAGTACGTCACAGGTGTCGCACGACGCATGGTGTGTGAGTTTGGCATGAGTCCACTTGGCAACGTGGCGTTCAAAGCTGAGGCCGACGGCTCTTCCTCGATCAGTGCGGAGACAGCGGCGAAGATTGACGCCGAAGTAAGTACTCTGATTGAACAAGCATACAAGACGGCCTTGAACATCCTGACCGAGAAGAAAGATCGTCTCATCGCTATCTCCGAGCATCTAATTCAGGTTGAAACCATCGACGGTTCCAAACTAGACGAAATGCTCTTTGTGGCTGCATAAAGTTGGTCCTACGATACAAATAACATAAACAAATGGCTCATTCCTATTTGGAATGAGCCATTTGTTTATGTTTTGCTGTTAGTCATAATGTGACATGTGCCAAAGTCCTTTCAAGTATACTATACGCAAGCCACCAAACCTATTGCGTTCTATGTCTGATATGCGGTAGGGTGAGATGATGGAGATGAGACTACGGATATCGAACTATAATGTTAGGAATGGCCTCACCTAAGCTTGAAAGTAGATGCAGAACATTGACATGTGCAAATGTTGATAGTAAAACGAGTGTGATAGCGATAAGCGTTAATAAGGCAATAACAAAGAAGATAATGGTTTGGGGCCAGCGATTGATAATCAGATTCATGCGTCGTACCCGTCCTTTCGAGATGCGGCGTAGTCAGTGTTTAATGAGTACACACTACTCATTGGTTGACTAAAGAATACCTATTTTTTCGGGCATTTGTGGTCGATTCTTCTCTGATTTTCTTGGGTAGAAGTTGCTGACTTGCATGCCTAAGCAACGCATCTTGAGACGGTATGATGTGAGTATGATAGGGAGAACACAATTTGCGATGGACATATCACGCATTACGGATTTCTGCGATGTGTGTTACCAACTAGCGGTGTAACATAATCAGTTTTCGTGATGTCAACATGTGTGTAAAATGTGCTCGTATTTTACTTGAAAAATGTTGTGAGGTATGGTATCGTTTTGTGCGGGAGCAAATAATTATCAGCCAAAGTACACGTTCAGGGGAATTCACGGGGGAAATGCAGTATGCACTACGAACATTTTTCTACTTCACAGGATGTACAGGCCATCAAGTATTATCGTTGTCCCCATTGCCAGCAGTCGGCACGCCTTCACGTCGATATCGACACAGACAGTATGCCATATTTAGACGATGAAGGTCGTCGCCAGTATTACTGTCTGCGTTGCCGCGAAACATTTTCCGTTGGAACACCAATCATTCCCATCCGTCGCTAAGATAACGAACAATATGTATGAATGGAACATTTGTAGGGGTCTAATTCTATTACATCCTTTTCGGCAATACACAATGTTAGAAGACATGTTGAAACGTTACGTCATTCCTGCCAACATGGTCAATTGCCGAAAAGGGTGTAATGGAATTAGACCCCTACAATTGACGGTATCCCCGTAGTCTGGTTAAACCGCATAATTGCGCCACAAACACCGCGCATGAAGTCCCTATGATAGGGTACCTATTACACATCTACACGTTGCGCATGGGCGGCTAGAATGTGTTGTGTGATCATGGCGTCGAGAACTGCCTGATGTGTGACAAATATCTCGTTAGTAACATTCAGGTCCTGTATAGCCTTGTCTCGCTCTTCCGAGCTAAAGTTCATACGCGAGAGCAGAGTAGCACTTCGTTCGCGTAAGGTTCGAGCCTCCTCTAGCACCATGCCACGCTTCTGAAAGGTGCGCAATGCTTGTTCAAAGTACTGTCGAGACTGCTCATCCTCGTGCAATGCTGCCGTTATACTGCCCAGTACTCTTTGCGTTCGCGCAACTAACCATAATAGCTCGTATTGCGTTGCCTCTTTTAGTGTATCTAATGCCTGTTGTTGTGCTGTTTCTATCTCATCTGATAAGAATGCAACATGTGCAAGCATTAATTTACCTTCGGTCTTTGTCTCAGTCTCAATATCCTCAAGCACAAGACCTCGCTCTAAGGTGATTTTAGCATGTTTGAGGAATTTTCTTTTCTCAGCATCACTCTCAACTATTGTTGCTTGAGTAACGTAGATAAAGCCCAATGCGATGAGTGCCATGCCAATACACGGGGCGATGTGCATAGATCGAACAGCACATAATGCACGAAGTGCGTTTTTCCTTGCGTCTGGGGAGTTTCCTTTTTCTTGCAATACAACTGCTAAATAAGTGCTTAAGATACTTAAATAGATGGGATCGTTAATTCGTTCTGCTAGTTCGATACCTTGTGCAAGATAATCTTCTGCCTCTGTTAAATCTCCTAAGCGCATTGCTAGTACACCCATGTTACCACGAACTACACATATCAACCGAACGTCGCCAACCTGTTCAGCCATACTAAGAGAACGACGTAAGGTAGATTGAGCTAGAGTGTATTCTGATCTTCTCAAGTGAAAGTCTGCCATATTACAACAAACGGAAGCAATTTCTCTGCGATGTTGATATTGCTCATAAAGAGCTAATGCAGTACTGTAGTATGCAAGAGCAGTGTTAGGTTGACCTACATAACTTGCAAGAGAGCCAAGTATAACTTGTGCGTGTCCAAGATCAACAGGGTCCCCTATAAGAGAACGCTCTATTCTAGTCAAACGAGGCTTTTCTTCTATTTTAAGCTTATGCTGTTTAATAACTTCCTCAAAAAGCACTAAGGCTTCTTGTGCTTTGTGAAAGCCTTCTTCATATTTACCTTCTTGACATCTAATATAACTTTGATAAAAACAGATTTTTGCCCAGGCTGGTCCCCTTTCTATACGGCTGTTCCATAATACTTGCTCCGCTTTTTCACTATATAAATATGCTTGTGCATTATCTCCAATGCCGTACCATGTCCAGCCAATCTCACTTAAGAGTAAAGCCTGTATTTGTGCTTCTTGTCGTAAATCAATGGGTGAAACTAAGTTATTTTGTTGACGACGAATCTCAAGTACACGTTCGTAAAAACGGCGTGACTGCTCAAAGTTTCCTTGAATAAAGTTGCACTCTCCCAAGCGCTCTAACAAATACGCTAGGCGCATTTGTTCCTCGGTATCAGCGTTTTTACCTATGGTGCTGTCGATGTATTCGACGGCGATGCGATAGTGCTTTTCGGCTTCGGGATAGGCGGAGAGGCCGTAGGCGCGGTCGCCGGCGAGTTCGGCGTAGTGGATGATGTGCTGTGGGTCGCCACCACCAAGGAGCAGGTGATGCGTGATGATAGCCGCACCTTCCTCCTCGTGACGCTGATAGGTTGTACGCAAGATGTCGGCGGCTCTTCTATGTAGGCTAGCTCGTCGCGCAGCCGAGAGTCCTTCGTAGAGATGGCTCACGAGCAAAGGATGCCAGAAGAGATAGGTGATGCGCGTTCCAACACCCTCTTCTGTCAACATGCCAGATTGTAGAGCTTCTTCTAGCAAATCAAGGATTGCATCTTCATCGGCCTCACTACCAGCACTTGTGGCCTCCATCGCTTGAATCAGTGGAAACTCAAAGGAGCCACCGAGTACAGCCGCTTTACGCAACAGACTTTGACATGCCTTGCTCAATCGGCTCAAACGTAGATCGAGTACGGCAGTTATGCTCTCTGGTAAGGGTACAGCATCACTCTGTATGCTTACGCCTCTTGTAAGCTCTTCCGCAAAGAAGGGATTACCTGCGGCGCGGTCTTGAATGCGTTCAATGGTTGGTTCCGCTAATTGTAGCGTAGGTTGAGCAATCTGCGTAACCAGTGTGCCGATGTACTCATCGCTAAGTGGCTCTAAGGCAACCGTCTCCACGACGCGTTCGCGTTGCAGGTCGGTTAACAAAGGTCGTAGTGCGTGGTTGGCAGGGAGTTCGTTATCGCGGCACGTACATACAATGACGATGGGATGTCCATAGACACGTCGCGCAAGATAGGCCAGCAATTCGCAACTACTGTCATCAGACCATTGCAGGTCGTCAAGCACAATTAGTAGCGGTGTGCCCTCAGCGACGTTGCTAAGCAATTCACGCGCAGCCTCCCATAAGCGTAGTTGCTCCTGTTCGGCAAGCATCTGCGCGGGAAATTCCACCTGTGGCAACAATGCATGCAATTCTGGTAGCAAGGCATTCAAGGGTTGATAGACAAGTGGTCGTTTGGCGATTTCCTGGCGTTGTACCATGCCGTTCGTCAGAGCTTTACGCAGCACTTCGATCCATAAGCGATAGGGAATGCCACCTTCCTGGGCATAGACGCGACTCCATGCGACGAGCCAGCCACGGGCGCGAGCTTCACGCCCAATTTCTTCCGCGAGCCGTGTTTTGCCAATGCCTACCTCGCCCATGAGAATCATACATTGCGGCGTGCGTTGTGTGTCGAGTGCTAGCGATGTGGCATGTTTGCGTTGTCCAGGCAATTTGAACTTCGTCGCCTGTTCCGTTGTGCCAAGTAATGTTTGTAAGTCCTTCAGTTCTTGTACGCGCCCAACCAGGGGAGATTGATGTGTACGTCCGATCTGTGACGCGGGGGATGGGTGTGCTGAAGCAGACCCGTACAGGGGGGTATTGTTGTCCGATGATTGGCGTGCGGACAGTGATGAATCACTCCCTGTACGGGTCTGCTTCAGCACACCCTGCTCTGACGTATCTCGATTACGTGTAGATGACGACGATGAATCACTCCCTGTACGGGTCTGCTTTAGCATATCCTCTGTCTGCTTCAGCACACCCTGCTCTGATGATGTATCTCGATTGCGTGTCGTTGGAATGGCCCGCACAGCTTCATATAATGTACGTGTCGCAGGTAGAGGGGCGATTTGATATTCTTGTTGCAGAACGGTTGTGAGTCGCTTGTAGGCGCGTAAGGCTTCACCTCTGCGTCCAAGTTGTGCCAGCACACGCATGAGAATTTGCACGGCAGCTTCATTAGCAGGATCAAGCGACAGAAGTTGGTTGAGCGGCTCGATAGCACCCGTCAATGCCTCGCGTTGAATGCGCAGTTCTGCGAGTTCGATGAGGAGTCCGGTCAGACTACGTGATAGGCTTGCACGGCGTGATAGTGTGACCTCAGCTTTACGCTCTTCGGGAAGGAAATCACCACTGTAGAGCGTTGAGGCTTCTTCCAGCAAACGCTCTTTTTCGGTGGGATTGTCAGTGGCATGGGCGAGAGTAATGAAGTGTTCAAAGGCGTCGGCGTCAATCCAGATATGTTGTTGATCGGCGAGGACAAGCATTTCGCGCTCAGTCAACAAGAATGGCGAGGTGGCAAGTTTTCCGCGTGTAGGCTCAAAGACTTGACGTAGGCTATGTACGGCGCGATCAAGGCGGCTACTCGCTGTGTCGCTATCGAGGATGTCGGGCCAGAGTGTCTCGGCAAGTTGTTCGCGTCCCAACTTTCGACTCGTGGTGCTTATGAGGCAACTCAGAAGTACACGTACACGCTGCTGTTGCCATAGAGCGTCGGTGACGGTCTGCCACTCGTTCTCTATACGACGTTCGAGACGAAATTGACCAAGTGTATAGATACGTATCTGCTCAGAGTCGCTGGATGCGGGCACAGACAAGTCTTGTATTGGATGCATACCATCCATCGTCGCCTTTGCATCGGCGGGCAGATGCTTACCAATGTAGGTACGCGTTGTGCGCCCATCTACCGTCTGATAGGCATACCAATAGGGACCATGACCAGTTCCCTCGCGACACCTACGGCAACGTGACTTCCCACAATAACTTATCTGTTGATGGTAAGTAATCTTATTACTACCATTCATGAAGGCGGCCTCCTCATTGGGCAAAGATGCATAAGACATAGCAATACATTGTGTAACAGCAATTGTGTGATGTCAACCGTAATCATATCTTTTCCACACAGAAGACAGGTACAAGACATTTTTCTGGAATAGGAAACTATCTTCCAAAGATATACGATATTCTCCATTACTTCAACGTTCCCTACACATAAATTAGAGGAATAGCAAGGAGATATCCTATTGCGATAGACATTACAAAAAAGAGACACATGAATATACGGGAAGAACGCTAGGAGATACCACAAATCGGCATTGCGTATACTCATTTCCAGAAGAGAGGAGAGGTAGGTGGGAAGCGATGACAGAGTATTTATCGGTTGATATGAAGAAGGGAATGGACATGACGACATACGCACATCCATCTATGAAGCGTGTAGATGGAGCCGTTGCATTCAAGCCCGCCATTGACGCAAATCCAGATGAGTTGTTTTTGAGTGACCCGACGCGTTTTTACCGCTACGAGATTGGGCAGGTCGATATGCTTTCGACAGAGAAGGTGACGGAACTTGCCCGCAGTATCGAGCGTGGACGCCTCGACAAGAAACGCCGCCCAACACGTTTTGTACGAGGTTTCCGTGAGGTTCCAGTACAGACACACGAGACACGCGAAGCGGAGGATGCGCGCCGCCAGCTGATTGAGGCAAACTTGCGCCTCGTGCTCCACATTGCACGCAAGTACCGTGGTTTTGGCGTGGACCTGATGGACCTTATTCAAGAAGGGAACATGGGTCTGATGCATGCCGTTGAGAAGTTCGATTATCGCAAGGGCTATAAGTTCAGCACGTACGCGACATGGTGGATTCGGCAATATATCACACGTGCGTTAGCTGAACAGGCCAGTGCAATTCGTGTGCCATTATACAAAATCGAGGAAATTAAACGTCTCGCCCGTGTGCGCCGACGTTTGCAGCAAGGTCTTGAGAGCGAGCCAACCCTGGAGGTGTTAGCGGAACAAATGGAGATCAGCGTACAGCAAGTTATTACACTGCTGTCAACGAATCAGGAAACGATTAGCCTGGATACGCCGCGTAAAGGTGGTGATGACGAGATTTCTCTGAGCGAGATACTGGAAGATGATCCACGCTATTCGCCCGAAGGCGTGCTGATTAAGCAGACACTTCACGACCAGATACAAGACCTACTCAACTGTCTGACACAACGAGAACGAGAAGTGTTGCAACTACGCTACGGTCTCGACGGACATCGTGAGCACAGCTTGACCGAAGTTGGCAAGAAGATTAGCCTGAGTCACGAGGCAGTCCGCCAAATCGAGTTCCGCGCCCTCCGTAAATTGGACCATCCGAGCCGTGACCGGATGCTACATGACTTCCTGGTTTAAGCCCATGAGCCACTACGATGACGACGAGCAGGATGGATAGGGGGATGGTAATCCAACAGCGATATTCAGGAAGGTGCTAGCACCTTCCTGAATATCGCTGTTGGA
>CAXUHF010000003.1:38579-44341 GCA_964250765.1 uncultured Ktedonobacteraceae bacterium
GACAAGCATATAGCCCCTGGGGGTGCATGCACCCCCAGGGGCTATATGCTTGTCTCTTCCTATTCCACTTTTACGACGATGACGCTTACGTTGTCCGCGCCGCCACCGCGTAGGGCAGCTTGCACGAGCATATCGCATACGTGTGTTGGCTCCTGTCCACTCCCGACAAGCCGACGGATATCAGGATCGCGTACCATTTCCCATAGGCCATCGGAGCAGAGGACTAAGCTATCGCCTCGACGCAAATCGCGCGTGAACCAATCTACCTCTACACCGTCGCGGTTGCCGAGACTACGATAGACTTTGTTGCGGTCAGGGTGTGTATAGACCTCTTCGGGTGTAATGACGCCTGCCATGACGAGATTTGCGACCAGCGAATGGTCAAGCGTAATCTGCGAAAGACCGTTACTATCATCGTAGAGGTAGGTGCGACTATCACCTACGTTGACGACATAGACCTTTGTGTCAACAACAAGTGCGGCTGTAAGCGTGGTTCCCATGTCCTTACCCCACTCGCGGCAACGCTGGCAGATCGCGGTGTTGGCCTTTTCGACACCGTTCACAAGCAATTCAATAATAATCGTATCGTTGAGGGATGCGCTGGCAACAATATCGTGTAACACCGTTTGCATCATACACTGAATAGCGATATGGCTGGCCTCTTGTCCGAAGTCATGTCCACCCATACCATCAGCAACGACAAAAAGGCCGAATGGTACAAGATGGTCATTATAGGTACACATTCCTTGCAATACAACCAAGCTATCCTCATTTGGTCGTTGACGTCGTGTAATGCCGCTATTCCAACCCACTCCTACGTTGAGCCTTGTTTGCCTACGTGCAGCTAACGTTCCTGTGCGGGAAGGGCGTTCAGGAGTCGTTGGCACATCATCAATAGACGATGCATCAGTACGCTGTCTTTGCCATGTGCGTGCTGACGGAGTAGGCGGCACAGGTGTTGTTGGTTGAGTATTCGCTGCTGCACCTACCGAAACAAGTACACGTTGTGCTGTTGGCTGCTGTTCCCTTTGTTGCTGTCTCTGTTGTACTGCTTCCGAACCCTGTAGGGACCGATTCATCGCGTCCCCGTGCGATACCGATTGCCGAGAAGGACGCGATGAATCAGTCCCTACAGGAGCATTTTCGCGTCCACCGTTAAGTATCAGTTGACGAGTAGGGCGAGTAGGGACCGATTCATCGCGTCCTTCTCGGCGGGAAGGGCGTGATGAGTCGGTACCAGTTGCTGATATATGTGAGACAAGATGTGCTTTGTGCGGCAAGTTCAGTTTAGGAATGTTCACAGTGTCCTCCTGTAACGGGTCTTCATCCAACTGTAGCACTTCACGGACATTCAGGTTGCGTGACTCTCGCCATGCGATATGACGTGCATCACGTTTATGGGGCCAGAGCAGCGTAAGGCTGACCCAGAGCAAGAGACTCCACGAGAGAAGCCACATTAGCGAAAGTACAGCAAGAATGAGAAGAGGGAAGAGGACAGATATGCCTCTTGTTGCCCATAATCCTGGGGATTGTCGTATCTCTTGTGCAAAGAGTCGCCACGCCAAAGGTGGGAAGCCGCCTTCAGCCCAGAGCAAGAAGAGTGTAATACTTCCAAGTCCGACCCAGGAAAGATAGCGCACCCAGCGATGCAGGTCATAGACTCCTTTGAACTCTTTTAACATGCCTCTCATGTCCCTATCCATCTTGTAATGGCTCTTGCAGGGACCGATTTATCGCGTCCTCGTCGGCGGTCGATTGCCCAGAAGGACGTGATAAATCGGTCCCTACAATTTTTCACAATCTTCAACTGTGGCAAGTATAGACAAGAGGGCTTTGCGTAGTCTCCTTATATTCTTACATTTACAGAACATGTCTCACAGAAACGTAAAAGCGGAGTGCGTGTTCATCGGCGCATACTCCGCTTTTGACGCTAAAAAAGAGAGGTACGCAAATTTTCAGTGTGCTGAACTACGTACCTCTCTTTTTGCGGAGATGTGTCTTATATTGTTCTTATACCAATGTCTTCTAATTATTCTATGCGTACAATGGTACGACCTCGAATGCTACCCTTGAGAATTGCAGCTAAGACAGAAGGAAGTTCTTCTAATGATGCCTCTTTGCCGATACTATCAAGGAGTGCGTCAGGCTTATACTCGCTTGCCAGTTGTTGCCACAGTTGACGGCGTAGCTCCATTGGGCAATTCACGGAGTCAATGCCAAGCAGATTGACACCGCGTAGGATAAACGGAAACACCGTTGTCGGAACATTTGCACCACCTGTATTGCCACACGCCGCAACAGAGCCACCATACTTTGTAGAGCGTAACAGGTAGGCGAGCGTCGAGCCTCCTACTGCGTCAATGGCTCCTGCCCAACGCTCTTTTTCCATTGGGCGTGTGCTTTCCGCCGATGTTTCATCGCGCCCTAAGATGTTGCTCACACCAAGGCTTTTCAGATAGTCATGTGCCTCTGTCTTCCCCGTACTCGCAGCAACTGTGTAACCTAGCTTTTTGAGAATGCTGATGGCGATACTGCCAACGCCCCCTGTCGCACCTGTAATAAGTACGGGCCCGTTCGCAGGTGTGAGACCATTCTTCTGTAGTTGATGAACTGAAAGTGCGGCGGTAAATCCTGCGGTACCTAGAGCCATTGCCTCTTTGAGTGTCAGCCCTTGTGGTAACGGCACAATCCAATCTGCCTTAAGTCGCGCATACTCGCTGTACCCGCCAAAATGAGAGACGCCGATGTCATAGCTTGTCGCAAGAATCTCATCGCCAGCTTTGAAGCGAGTATCACTTGACTCTATGATAGTACCTGAAATATCTATGCCCGGCACGAATGGATAGTTGCGAACAACTTTACCATCGGGGATCGAGGCTAGACCATCTTTATAATTCACGCTCGAATAGGCCACTCGTACCAAGACCTCTCCATCTGGAAGGTCACTCTGCGAGAGGTCTTTAAGACCCGCCGTGAAGTCATCACTGGTTTTATTGACAACGAACGCCTTGAATGATGTTGACATATTTCTGTTCTTTCTATACATATGTTTCAAAATGTGGCGAAGGCAACGCCTCTGCCACGTTTTGAAACATATTTAATTAATTCTTTTGTCATGTCCAGCCCATTCTTTTTCGCGCAGGACGTATTTCTGAATTTTGCCCGTTGAGGTCTTAGGCAAGTCGCCAAATGTGATGGCGGCTGGACTCTTGAAATTCGCCAGCCGTTCGCGGCAGAAGAGGATAAGTTCTTGTTCGGTTACGCTTGAGTCAGGTTTCAAGGTGACAAAGGCTTTAGGTCGCTCGCCCCATTTTTCGTCAGGGATGGCGACGACTGCACATTCCATTACGGCGGGGTGTTGCGCGATAGCTTGCTCTACCTCAATCGTCGAAATGTTTTCGCCGCCAGAGATGATGACATCCTTTGCACGATCTCGCAGTTCTACGTAGCCATCGGGATGCATTACGCCGATATCGCCCGAATGGAACCAACCACCCTCGAATGCGGTCTCGGTTGCCGTTGGATTAGCATAGTAGCCCTTTGCCACGTTATTACCATGCATAAGTACTTCGCCCATTGTGTTGCCGTCTCTTGGTACATCGTTCATCTGTGTATCTACTACGCGCAAGCGGTCTGCCACCACGTTGCCTTGTCCCTGTCGTGCGGCGATGCGTGCTTGCTCGTCCTCCGACAAATTCGCCCATGCATCATGAGGCTCATTCACAGAGTACGGCCCATAGGTTTCGGTCAAGCCATACACGTGAACGGTACGAATGTTTAGCTTTTTCATCTGCCCTAATAATGTTGGTGATGGGGGTGCACCCGCGACGGTTGCGACCAACTCGCGTGCCAGTCGATGAGCCTTTGGATGATTGACGAGCAGAATTTGTACTGTAGGTGCACCGCAGTAATGTGTTACGTGCTCCTGCTCTATCGTGTCCCAAACAACAACAGGATCGAGTTTGCGCAGGCAGATATGTGTTGCACCAACGGCAGTCACAGCCCATGTGAAACACCATCCATTGCAATGAAACATAGGTAACGTCCACATGTAGACGCTGGAACTTGTGATGCCACTCTCGATTACCTCGGCAAGCGCATTGAGGTAAGTCCCACGATAGGTATACATGACGCCCTTGGGGTTGCCCGTCGTACCGGAGGTGTAGTTGATAGATATGGTTTCCTCTTCGTCCTCTAGCCAACTTGCGATGGGATGTGGTGAACCAGCCGACAAAAAGGATTCGTAGGGGTCATCCGCAGCACCCGTATCCTCGATACGTACAACATGGATATCGCCCAAATCAATGTGCTCGATGGGCGGATATAGTTCGGCATCGACAAAAAGGTACTTGATGCCCGAATGTTTAAGAATAAATTCTACTTCACGTGCATGTAGGCGTGTATTCACCGCAACCAGAATGCCACCAGCCGCCGGAACGCCATAATGCGCTTCTAAGAGTGCGGGTATGTTTGGTGCAAGAAAGGCGACCCGATCATATTTTTGTAGACCAATAGTACGCAAGCGTGATGCGAGACGATAGACGCGTTCGGCGAATTGTCGATAGGTATAGTGTCTATCACCATGTACAACAGCAATCTTGTCGGGATAGATCAATGCACTACGTTCAAGAAAGCTAAGTGGCGTTAGTTCTGTGCGATACACTCGCTCATCAGTCATATATTCCTCCTTCGGTACGGACCGATTTATCGCATCCTTGTTGGCAATGAACAATGATGGGGACTGTTGAAACGCTTTTCATATGCTTTAATACTTGTGATTGGGAACGAGGACGCGATAAATCGGTCCCTACAAAACGTTTTTACATCCGACCTTACGAGGCAATGGAGCCGCCATCGACGACGAGAATTTGGCCCGTGACATACGCGGCGGCTGGCGAAGCAAGAAATACGATGACGCCTTGAATGTCGCTGGGTCCACCAAAACGCTGTAAGGGGATATCTGAAAGCATTTGTTGCTCATATTTGTCGAGGAGACCGCGCGACATTTTCGTGGGGAACCAACCAGGAGCGATGGCATTGACGGTGATACCATAGTGTGCCCAACTTGTGGCAAGATCGCGTGTCATGTTGACAACAGCACCCTTACTGGCGTGATAGCCAACAGCTTGAATATATTTTGGATTGCCACCAACAAGACCAGCAACAGAGGCGATGTTGATGATGGTGCCACCTTGACCGCGAGCAATCATGGTTTTGCCTACCGCTTGCGACATAATAAACGTGCCTTTGACGTTGATATCTACAACGCGCTCGAATTGCTCAAGCGGCATCGCTTCGGGCGTGGTGCCCCAGGTCGCACCACTGTTGTTGACAAGAATGTCTATCGTGCCAAACGTCTGCTCCGTCTCGGAAACGACGTGAGCGACATCATCTGGTTTTGTGATATCGCAGGCGAGAGCCAGTGCTTTGCCGCCGCGTGCCTCAATCTCCTGCTTGACGCCTTCGCAAGCTTCAAGTTTGCGCGAACATACAACAACATTTGCGCCAACGTCGGAAAGTGCATTCGCCATATACTCGCCAAGGCCACGTCCTCCACCCGTGATAACAGCAGTTTTACCATCGAGCCGAAATAGGTCCAATGTCGTCATATCTCATCATCCCTTCTCAACACTGAATAGGTGTTTTTGCGATACTCTATCGTATCACGTTTTGAAGGTGACGAGGAATATAATAAAGAGAAAGAAAGATTGTGCGGCCTATTCTGCGTAGGGGAAGTAAGGCGCCACAAATATTTTTTAGGA
>CAXUHF010000003.1:44351-51871 GCA_964250765.1 uncultured Ktedonobacteraceae bacterium
CTATTCTGCATAGCAGAATAGGCCGCACAATCTTTCTTTCTCGCAAAAAAATCACGCATGTATTGGTTCGCCAATGAGGGCGTTTACCACATCGAGCACTTCATCGATGGAGAAGGGTTTGCTGATGAACACGTCCAGTCCTAGTTTGCGTACCTGTTCGCGCACATGCATATCTCCACTGATGACGATAATTGGTACTGTAGAGTGAAGCTTGCGCTTTCGTAGTTGTTGTACAAAAGTCATTCCACACATTTCGGGCATCATTAAGTCAAGAAAGATGAGATCGGGTGCTGTTAATTCTGTTGCCTCTGTCAATATTTTCAGAGCAATTGCCCCGTTCGCAGCTCGCTCCACCTTACACTCACATGCAGCCAACTCTAAGATCGAACAGAGAACATCCTGAATCTCTGTCTCGTTTTCCACTATTAACACTCGTCTCGACATACGTTTCTCTTTCCATAAAAAGTTGTTTCTAACAAAATTGTACATGAAATCCCGTGTTTTCTGCATAATTTGACAGAAAATACGTCTAATTTGGTACTATTGTTTTTGACATCCTCCCCCGCATAGAATGACGGGGGATTCCTCTTATCGCTAAGAGGCACTTCCTGCTTCACTAGCAACCGCACAAGAGGCTTTCACCTGCTTGCGTCTGACATTGCCTCCACAGGCATTTACGGCTGTGAGTCCCACAGACACGATATTACACGCCGCGTTATAGTCTCTATCCGCCACGTTGCCACAGTCCTCACACACAAACACGCGGTCTGAAAGCGTTAAATCCTCTTTCTTCCATCCACAGCAATGACAGGTCTTACTTGAAGGATAGAAGCGATCTATCTTGACGACGGTACGCCCGTACCAGTTCGCTTTGTATTCGAGTTGTCGCACAAATTCCGACCAGCCCACATCAGCAACCGCTTTGGCTAAACAGTGATTTTTGAGCATCCCCTTGACATGCAAGTCCTCAAGACAGATCGTTTGGTTTTCACGAATGAGTCTCGTTGACGTTTGATGCTGAAAATCACGTCTCGTATCGGCTATCTTGGTATGAAGCCTTGCTACTTTCTGACGCGCCTTGTCACGGTTCTTACTTCCCTTCTTCTTTTTCGCGTGTTGACGCTGTAACTTGGCTAGCTTCTTTTCGTACTTCGCAAGATGTTTGGGGTTCTCAATCACGTCCCCATCAGAGGTAGCCAGATAGGATTTGAGTCCTAAGTCAATGCCTATGGCCTTGTCTTTGATGGGAAGGATAGGAATGTTCTCCTCTACGAGGATGGAGACAAAGTAGCGTCCTGCTTTATCCTTTGTGACCGTAACACTTGAAGGTTGGCACCATCAGGTAACGGGCGACTCCATACAATGGTAAGCGGTTCTTTCTGCTTGGCGAGGGTGAGGATAGAACCGTTCCACACAAATGCAGTAGCCGCATAGGTAGCACTCTGGCGTCTGTGCTTCTTGTGGTAGGTTGGATATTCTGTATGTCCCTCGAAGAAGTTGACAAATGCTTTCTCTAAATGTCGTAACGATTGTTGGAGGGGAACACTTGAGACTTCGGCTAACCATGCGGTCCCCTCGGCTTTCTTGAGTGCAGTTAAGGCCGAAGACAAGTCATTGTGATACAGTCTTTTGCCATCTTGAAAGTAGGAGGTGGTACGCAAGCGCAACGCCCAGTTGTACACGAACCGACAACACCCAAACGTACACGCCAGATTGTGGACTTGTTCAGGCGTTGGGTAAAAGCGGTACTTGTAGGCTCGTTGCGTCATACGAACTACTTCCCTTCTTGCTTGAGACGGTCATACTCTGTCTTGACTAAACGAGCGAGTGTGGCTTGCATGGTTTCTCCTGTAACCGCCGCAATAACCTTTAATTGTTGGCGCGTTTCTTGTGACGCTCGTAGCGTTGGCTTCTCTTTCTGTTCCATGCATACATTACACCATATGCATACAAAAATGTCAAGAGGGTAGTTCCCCTGCTCCCATCTTGCCCCCTAAGGAACGCCTTTATATCCCCCTTAAAAGAGCGGGGTTTTACAGGCCACTTCTATAAACCAAGTAAGCCTGTCCCAATGCCAAAGCCAGCAAGAAATATAATCGACCATACTATCAGGTCTTCCCATATCGTTCCGACCTTAAAACGCCATAGAGACTTAGGCGGAAAGCCATAACGCGTAGGTGAGGGCCAGAAGAGTGGCACACCACCTCTTGTGATACTATCAGCGACAATATGCAGGACCCAACCAGTCACAAATGCTTCAAAGGCTATTTTCACTTCTGTGAACAGCACTGGTTGTAGTATCATTCCGCTCATTGCGAACATAACCGGAAGACTGACCACTACAGTAGCAAAAAAGAGACTGATTAACAATACGCCAAGCAGACTATGTGTAAAACCACGATGGCCTCCTAACAAGCGTCCAAGATGACCATGCTGATCTATATCAGGTAGACGAGCGCACAAAACAACAAGTGCATAGTATGTTGTCTTATACAAAAGGAGTGGTGATAAGAGTGCGTACTCCAACTGTGGACTTGTGACGAGTATTGTTAATTGATGCCATGTATAAGCTGCTCCAACGGTATGAAATAAGCTGTTGAGCGTCAATGCTGAAAATGCATTGACCGCTGTATGTGAACGTCCATTCATAATGCAAGAAGCCCTCTCAATCCCTGCCTGCTCTTTCTGACTCTGTAATGTATCATCGTCAAACACTGTATATATGGATAGGTGAAAGGGCAATGTAGATGAATTTACAATACTATGGTATTATTTTGTGGCAGAGAGCAGAATATCTGTAGGGCGTTCGTTGGGTACAGAATGGAGGAGAGGTTATGGAGAGCAAGATTACCTATCATCAGCAGATGAGCTATTGCGGGAAGGCACGTTGTAGCAAGTGCCGTACTGGTATTGGTCATGGACCTTATTGGTATGCCTACCAAACTGTCAATGGGCGTATCAAGCGCACGTACATAGGAAAAGAATTGCCGCGAGATGCCGAGCATCTCGCAGGAACCGAACTTGTTCCAATACACCCTCTTGCTCCACCAACTGCCCCTACGCAACCACTACCGAATGGGCGTGTTCATCGCAATCCATTGATTGGACGTGAGAAAGAACGTACATTGCTTCGTTCCCTCTTGCTCCAAGTTGAGCATTTTCATCGCAATGCCTCTCTCCACCAAAATCTCGCAGATTTACCGCTAGACACACAACGTACCTCCCAATGTATTATCTTGCTGGGTGAAGCTGGCATCGGCAAAACTCGTCTTGCGGAAGAACTAGGGCGCGAAGCACAGCAACGGGGTTGGTCTATCCTGTGGAGTCGTGCCTATGCACAAGAAAGTGGCATTCCTTACCGTGTTTGGACCGATATTCTACGTAAAGCATTTGAGATAGAAGCGTCCGCTTCTACTGGTATAGAGACGCTTGCTGAGGTTGGCGCAGTACGTCCGTTAGGTATGCCAGAGATAGACGAGGATGAGTTATACCAATCTGTTCATTCTGGTGTCTCACGATCTCAGATGCCTACGATTGCCGCACGAGATGCGATCAATCGACCACTACAAGTTATCATTCCTGAATTATGGGTGCCACAACACGCCAACTCTTCTTTCGCCAGTATAGAGCCAGAGCAAGAGCAACTACGGTTGCGCGAGGCCGCGTATACCTTATTAACAACAATCAGTCAAAAGAAGCCTCTGCTGATTGTGCTCGATGACATTCAATGGGCCGATGGTAGTAGTGGTGAACTACTTGGCTATCTTGCACGTCACGTGTATAAAACTCCTATTCTTCTGCTTGCTACCTGTCGCTCGAACGAGGCATCGAAATCGTTGAGCAAGATGATAGATCATATGCAGCGTGAGCATACTGTTACACTACTCCCTGTTGAGCCTCTTACAAGCGAGGAGATCGCCCAACTCATTGAACATGTGCCAATGCAGCAGGTACAACGTATTCAAGTACAAGCGGCAGGTAATCCCTTCTTTGCCGAAGAATTAGCTCGTAGCACAAACCCGCCACAGCTACCTAATAACATCTCTGCCGCCCTTGACTCGCGTATGAATAGTCTGAGCAATGAGTGTCGAACGTTGCTTAGAAATGCGGCGGTGTTGGGTAGCTCATTCGAGTTTCCGCTTATTCATGCACTGGAGGTCAAACGCGTTGGAGTGCATACCGATGAAGACACCCTATTTGACCTGCTTGAAGAGGCCATAGAAGCTGGTGTTCTCACCGAGGAAGGGACGGCAGCACGTGTAACCTATTCGTTCTGGCACCCCCTTATGGTGACGCACCTGTACGAAAGCGTTTCGGCAATGAGACGTACGCACATTCATCGCCGTGTTGCCGACATTTTATTGCGTATGTATCGTGGACGTGAAACAGAAGTTGCCGCGACAATTGCTCATCACTTACTGCATGGTGGAGCTGAACCTGTACATACGGCCCATTACGCAGAACTAGCAGGGGATCGTGCCTATGCACTCCTGGCCTATTCAGAAGCTGAACAGCATTATAGGATTGCGTTAGATGCTATGAACGCAAACTCTATTCGTCACGAGTCTGACGTAGCAGATACATCGCATCGTGCCTTGTTGACCGAGCGACTAGCTGAAAGCGTGATGGTGCAAGGACGCTTTGTAGAGGCTCGTACTCTGTTCGAGCGAGTTTTAGCGTATCGCTTTGAAGTGTTGGGCAACGATACGCTCTCAGAAGATGAGGCTCAGGTTCAAGCCCTCTTATGGAGTGAAATTGGACGTACATGGCTCTACCTCGGCGATAGGGAGAAGGCACGAGTATATTATGAGCGAGGTGAGCAAGTATTACGGCATGAGCATGTGTTTACAGGCTTTGCACAGGCACGGTTACGTGTTTTGCAGGGAGGTCTTTTGGCGCAAGAGGGAAATTATGCTGAAGCACTAAGCGCGGCAAAAGACGCTCTCCATCTTTTCCAAGAGGCTAACAGGCAAGAACACGTCTCCTCCTATGACCTTCATGCATTAGTACCAGCGAGCCGTATTGAGCGCACGTTACGTGGCGACCAGAACGATCTTGGCAGAATCTATATGTTGCTCGGCTCTGTCCATAATAATATGGGACAACTCAATAATGCTCTGGCTCATCTTACGACAGCCTTAACCATGTTTGAACAACGGAATCAGAAACGTGAGATTGCTAACGCCTCCTGTAATATTGGCTATATCTCGCTCAAAAAAGCCGAGTTTGTTCTAGCACAAAATGCGTTTGAACGCTCTCTGGCTATTGTGAAATATATTGGTGATGGCCCCATCACGTCTGTAGTATTTAGCAACATGGGCGAACTCGCGGCATCGCGTGGCAATCTGGAAGAGGCTGAAAACTGGTATAAGCGTGCCTTAAACCTGGCGGAGCAGTTTCGAGATCGGACGTATATTAGCATGTGGAGTGCTCAGCTTGCGGTGATTTTACAGACACAACACAAGTCGGCAGAAGCCACCACGTTTGTTGTGCGTGCCTTACAGGTAGGACGTGCTATGCAGAGTACTCTTTGTGTTGGTCATGCACTACTTGCCCTTGCTACTATACGCATTTTACAGGCCCAAAGTACTGGCGAGAAACGCTTACTCACACATGCACATACTCATGCTGCACGCGTCCTCCTCCTACCCAAACTCGATGCTGAAACGTACACACATGGGCAACTCGTGCTCGCTCATTCTCTGCTTCTGCTTGGTACTCTGTCTGAGGCCAGAACACGACTTGAGGAGGTTGTTGAGCAGGCACATAACTACACTCTTGCATTAATCGAACAACAAGCGTGGCAACTACTTGATGAGTTGAATAAGAGGTAGTCACTGTAATATTTTCCTTAAACAAAATATTACATTCTGTTAACACAAAACTGTGCCATTCTGTACAAGGTCTTCCGTATCCCATGTAGGTGGACAAAATAGTGCTATTGCACCTACAGAGGGAAGGAAACTTCAATGTCATCATCCGAGGAAGCTCTGAAACAATTAGATGAAAGCCCTATGTCAGGCTTTCACTTCAAAACGGTGATTACAGCAGGTATGGGCTTTTTCACCGACGCGTATGACCTTTTTGTGATTGGTGTTGTCTCGACTATTCTGACACAGGTTTGGCATATCAAATCGTTTGAAGTCTCGCTCTTGAGTAGCGTAGCCCTTCTTGCCTCTGTGCTTGGTGCCGTCGTCTTCGGACGTATCGCTGATACAATGGGGCGTAAATTCATCTACGGCTACGAACTTATTGTGCTTGCGGCTGGGGCTATCGCTTCAGCACTCGCACCGAATATTATCTGGCTCTTAATCTTCCGTTTTATCCTCGGTGTTGGTATTGGTGGCGACTATCCAGTAAGTTCTACGCTAGTCAGCGAGTACGCGAACCGTAAAGATCGTGGTAAATTGATTACCTTCGTATTCTCGACACAAGCCCTTGGCCTGATCATTGGTCCGTTGCTTACCTATATCTTGCTTATCAGCAAGGTACCCGCCGATCTGGTGTGGCGCATCATTCTTGGTGCGGGTGCGATTCCTGCGCTCGCCACGTTCTGGCTACGTCGCCAAATTTCGGAGTCTCCACGTTTCGCACTGGCTCAAGGCGATGAAGCAGGCGTGCAACGCGCGGTAGACATGGCAGAGGGAAAGAAAAAAGACGCGGCTGAAGCTGGCGACAAGAGCGAGAGCCTTGCACCAAAGCAGCAGACAAAACAAGAGAATGGTCAGAACAACAAGCACAAAACGAGTTGGAAAGAACTGTTCACAACACGCCACTGGCTCATCTGGTTGATTGGAGCAGCAGGCACCTGGTTCTTGCTAGACATTGCCTATTATGGCACCACCGTGTCTACACCGCTTGTTATCAAGCTCTTTAGCCCGAAATCAACGCTACCGACGAATATGCTGTATACACTCCTCATCTTCGTGGTTGCCGCACTGCCCGGCTACATTCTCGCCGCTTTCTTGGTTGATCGTATTGGACGTAAGCCCATTCAACTCGTCGGCTTCGCAATGATGGCCCTGTCCTTCGGTACCTTGTTCATCTTTCCAGCACTGTCGAAGATTACAATTACCTTCCTGATACTGTATGGATTGTCCTACCTCTTCACAGAATTTGGTCCAAACATCACAACGTTCCTGTATCCCGCCGAGATTTTTCCGGTAACGGTACGAACTACCGCGCATGGTATCGCTGCTGGTCTCGGTAAGTTTGGCGCGTTCATCGGCGCATTCATGTTCCCACTTCTGCTTGCTAACGCATCGTTTAAACTTCCTGGTACAATGGGCGTTGCTGCCGTCATCTGTGTTCTTGGCTTCTTGCTCACATTTGTGTTGCCTGAGCCAAAACAGAAATCGCTAGAAACCATCGAGAAAGAAGGCGAGCAGTTAGACGAGCAGCACGAAGAAAAGAGCGAAAACCAGCCTCGCACGTCTGTCGCTGGTCAATAGACCAACTCTAAATGCTGCGCCGAACACGTATTGAGAACCTTATTCAACGAATAAGGTTCTCAATACGTG
>CAXUHF010000003.1:51881-101048 GCA_964250765.1 uncultured Ktedonobacteraceae bacterium
TTTTATAAGATTTTCAACTTATTTCTGTTATAATCCGTTGTTCGGCGCAGCATTTAGATATGTGTAATCCATTTCCCCTTCAAGAACGTACTCTCCTATGAACTGCTAAAGAACTCTTGTTATGCTTTATTACAAGAGCTTTATATAACGCTAACAGAGGTATTCTGTGAGCGTTCTTCTTTTTATTGGGAGAATTGAAGAGTATGGAAGATTTTCGCAAACCTGAACTACATAAGGCGGCTCTCGCAGAACTCGTTGGAACGTTTTTCTTAACCCTGGCAGCTCTAATAAGTGGCTCACCCTTTGTCGTTGGATTAACGTTGGCAGCATTTGTCTATGCCATAGGAGACATTTCTGGCTGCAACATTAATCCAGCCGTTACCGTTGCACTTGTCACTGCCCGTAAACTCTCGCCTATGAAGGGTGTGTATTACATTATTGTACAGATTATTGGTGCATTGCTCGCACGTCTTGTCGCTGGCCTCGTTGGTACGCTTGCTCCACAATATGTTGCAGGAAACATATTCGCAGAGTTTTTCGGCGTAGCATTTTTGATTGTAGTTGTTATGTCTACCAGCGAAAAATATATTCCCAAGTCTGGAAGTGGTATCGCTATTGGTGCTGCTCTTGCTGCTGGTCTTGTCACGAGTAAGGGTATTCTTAATCCCGCAGTAGCAATAGCGATGGGGCAGGGGCTGACGCAAGGAGTGTGGGCACCTTTACTCGCGGGTGTTGTTTTTGCGCTGCTACCACGACTCTACTTCATTAAGAAAGACGCATCTCAGTCAAGCGAAGCTGACGAACAGGGTGAACTTCCACTCCCTCCACGTCTGGTCGTTCGCTCAGGACTTGGCGAGAATCAACAATAAGTATAGTCTTGTGGGACCAGAGCATTCCCTTGCCTCTTATTGGTTAGATTTTTAAGAAAAGAACCAGTGTAGGGGCTATAGTTCATTACGCCCTTGTGCAGCTTATAATGCGCGATGAGGGCGTAATGAATTATAGCCCCTACAAGCTCTCTCATCTCTTTCAAAAACTCCTATTGAAAGCGTCTCCTTGTAGGCACCCTAGTATTAGAGCAATACAAACTATATCAAAGCACTCTATACAGTACATCACCTGTACAAACAGACACAGTTTTACTCTTGTCCACAAGTTCTGTCAGGAAACCACGCCGACCATCCATGAGAAACTGTAGCGTTTCTTTGACTTCATAAGGAGCAAGGGGCCTGTTTGCTGCATATGAGCTGAAAGGGAGGCAAGGAACAATTGGCTGGATATCTGTCAAAAGGATGTATTCGCCTGTTTGTGCTTGTTGAATAGCTAACCCGTTTTGCAGATCATCGAGAGAAAACGTGCTCTCGGTCTCGACAAGAATATTTTCTCCCGCACATGCATCTACAATATGTTTCCCAAAACGGGAACGCATCGACTCGTAGTGACTGGTGAAACCAATTGAGAAACCGTTGTCGCCACGACTCTTCGTTTTTGGATGATTGGCATTATGCACATCAACGATCTGTTGACCATTATGTGTCACGCCCACCACTCCTGCTTCTGATAGCAAAAGTTCGTCTACAGTGAGCAGACGTGTTGGATCATAACGTTCTGGCGTTCCCACTTTTATCGAAGCAGGCTGTACCTGCATTTGGATGATAGGGCCGATTTTGTGCATTATGACTATTTCCCCACGACATAGCGTAATTCTTCGACAACACGCTCCAACTCTGTTGCTGCATTGGTCGCTGAGGTTGCGCCAGCCGCGAGTTGTTCCGTCACCTGCGTTGCCACCTTTAGTGCGGTAGCAAGTTTCTGGTTGCTTGTACCCTGATACTGTGCCGCCTGTTCGATATATTGAGCCGCAGTGATTGCACGCTCTAAATGTTGCAAGGCTACCTGTGTATTCACAGTATACCAGTTGTGCGCTAGTTCGGTCCCAATACCATGAAGCTGGTGTGCCGCGGCCTTTGTTGCATCTGTGTAGTATTGAACCGATTGCAAGCCTACTTGTGACGAATCGACGACCCACATTTGCTCTGAAGCCGCATCTTGCTGTCGTGTTGCGAGCGAGTTCAACGCTTGACATCCTCCCCATGCATGGAATGCAGGGGATTCCCTTTATCGCTAGAGGGAACTTCCTGTTTCAACGGAGCCAGCATGTCCACGCTTTCGCGTGCCACGTCTTACAGTTCCTCCGCAGGCATTGAGTGCCGAAAGCCCTTCGGTCACGATATTACACGCCGCGTTGTAGTCTCGATCCGTGACATTGCCACAATCCTCGCAGACGAACACGCGGTCACTCAAGGTCAAATCCTCTTTGACCCAGCCGCACGCATGGCACGTTTTTGATGAGGGCGTCCATCGGTCAATCTTGACAATGGTACGCCCGTACCATGCGGCTTTGTATTCCAGTTGCCTCACAAACTCAGACCAGCCAACGTCTTGGATAGCCTTTGCCAAACAGTGATTTTTCAGCATGTTCTTGACGGCGAGCGATTCAAGACACATCGTTTGGTTCTCACGAATGAGTCTGGTCGAAAGCTGCTGCTGAAAATCACGGCGCATGTCGGCAATATGAGCGTGCAGCCGCGCTACCTTGAGACGTGCCTTGTTCCTGTTCTTTGACCCCTTCTTCTTCCTGGTATACTTCCGTTCTAACGTAGCAAGTTTCTTTTCGGCCTTCGCGTAATGCGTAGGATTGTCTATCGTCTCTCCCTCACTGGTGATGAGAAAGGACTTTAAGCCTAAGTCAATACCTATCGCCTTGTCCGTCATAGGAAGGGGAGGAATGTTTTCTTCTACCAGTATCGAGACGAAGTAGCGACCTGATGCATCTCTGCTCACGGTCACACGACTTGGCGTGCATCCATCCGGCAAGGGACGTGACCAGATGATATCGAGGGGGTCTTTCTGCTTGGCGAGTGTGAGGGTAGACCCGTTCCACACGAATGCACTAGCAGCATAGGTTGCACTCTCTTTTTTGTGCTTCTTGTGGTATTTGGGGTACTTGGCACGTCCCTCAAAGAAGTTGACCATTGCCTTATCGAGATGTCGTAGGGATTGTTGCAGGGGAACGCTTGACACCTCTTGTAATCATGCGGTCCCCTCTTCCTTTTTGAGTGCTGTGAGTGCGGCTGAGAGGTCATTGTGAGACAGGCGTTTGCCATGCTCAAAGTAGGAGGTAGTACGTAGCTTCAAGCCCCAATTGTAGACGAACCGACAACACCCAAACGTACACGCAAGGTTGTGCGCTTGTTCAGGCGTTGGTATGAAACGATACTTGTAGGCTTTTTGAGACATCCGACTACTTCCCTTCTTTCACGCGGTCATACTCTGCTTTGATGAGCCGTGCAAGGGTTGCTTGCATGGTTTCACCTGCTTGAGCCGCAATGATTTTTAATTGTTGGCGCGTTTCTTGTGATGCTCGTAACGTCGGTTTCTCTTTCGTTTCCATGTATCAATTGTATCATATGCATACAAGCGTATCAAGTGCTAAGAGTACTCAACCCATCACGCTCCGAAAGGAACGCGTCTCATATCCCCATAGCTGGAAGCTAGGGTTTTACGACGTTCTCGGATAAACAGATGAATTGGCACTGATGACGTATATTTGTCACCTTCATCCGTCTATACCGTTGTTTTTGTCTTAGATGAGTTAGCGATACAAGCATAACATATGTGACAACCTCTTACAAAGTGTGCGCATCTTTGACCTGTTCTGCATGAAAAACTACTACAGAATAGTACTTTTATCATGCCTCGCATGATAGTGATACTGCTTCGTTATACACGTGGAGAAGAATAATTTGGCTTGTGGTAGGGGTGATTTTTTGTTATTGGTACCTAGCTTTACCTTTTGAAACATGCGATAATGGTAAAACCTGTGTTAGGGGATGTTGACAGGGAACAGAGAGAGGCTGGAGCTTCTGCTGTCAAACTTGTACCTTTTAGATTGTCCATGCTATACTTCATTGCGTACATATATAGCTGGTTAGTTATTTTGAAGCAGGAGCTAATCTTCGATGGAGTCTCGAAACCTCTCCCAATCGTCAGGGCCGTTTCATGGTACGAGGGGAACGGATGGTGCGAACGGTGTGGGTAGTGTATATACTACTACGCAGCAAAGCGTCGCGCAACCTGAACTGCTCTCGATCAACAATTTGGCTCGTTGTTGCTCCGAAGAGACCAACAAATTTCTCAAGCAGAACGCCTCGAATGATCGCTTCTGTTTAGAAATGTTTCGTCGTGCGATTGTAAAACGTGATGACGATGCGTGGGCGTGTATTTATCAGCAGTATGCTCCACTGGTACTTACATGGGTAACTCAGCATCAGAGTGCAACTCCGCTTTTGGGGCAAGATGGTAGTGGCCCTTTAGTCAATGCTGCATTTGCGAAATTCTCGCAGGCTCTTACTCCTGTGAAGATGGCGAATTTTGACTCGCTCGCTGCCATTTTGAAATATCTTAAGATGTGTGTTCACAGCGTAGTTGCCGACGAGGTGCGTTCACGTCAGGCTCGGCAATACGAAGAGACGCTAGAACTTATCGAGCATGAGCCAGCATCCGACGATCCCGCCGATGACGTGGTATCGAATATTTCGGCGCAAGGTCTTTGGAAAGTTATTCAAGAAGAGTTAAATGGTGAAGATGAGCGTGTCCTCATCTATCTTGCCTATATTCAGGGTATGAAGCCAAGCGAAATCAGTAGTCAACATAAGCGGCTTTTCCCAACTGTTGATGATGTTTATCGTATTAAGCGCAACGTATTAGAGCGTCTACGCCGTAATCGTCGCTTGCTTCTGTTGTTTCGTGACCATTTGTAAGTGCTTGCATTGCTCATATAACCCTCTTTTCTCGGTTCTTCCGCAAAAGGATAGGACGAGTGCTAAAACGGCAGTATACACCGTTTATTGAAATGAAAAGAAAAAGTTGTTGAGTAGTAAGTAGTACACAAGCGGCACTGGGGAGAGTCGAGGGTCTACTGCCAAGCCTACTCTCGTTTGACTAGAGGAAAACGCTCATGGAGTGTAGTAATCCGGGTGCTATCCGTGATGAAGAGTTATTTGCGTATCTTGAAGGGGAGAGTGTGCGACCTGTGGTACGACAGCACCTCGCAGCTTGTCAGTACTGCTCATCTCAGGCAACGACCTATCAACGGCTAGAACTCAAATTAATTAAAAATCTGTATCGGTGGGATTGTCCCCCCAATCAGGTGCTTGGTGACTATCAGTTTGGCTTGCTCAGTCCGCAACAGTCTGTTGAGGTTGGGAACCATTTGAGCACATGCGTTCTGTGTAAGACAGAAGTTGCACAACTTACTGAGTTCCTTGCGAATGATCCTATGCTTGTGCCACAAAGCCATGTTGCAGCACGTCCTGCTATAAACGCGGTTCGACCTGTGCAGGAGACGAAGCGTGTGCTAGATGGGCTGCGTGATACGTCTTTTGCGGGTGTCAGACGCATCATCGCAACACTGATACCGCAGCAACCACAAACGGCTTTTCAGCGTAATGGTACACAACAGATCGCGGCGTGGCCTCGTCGCTATAGTGCTGAAGACGTAAATGTCTCTATACAGGTAGAGCGTGGCACTGCTCATAAGGATACACTCCAGGTGATCGGGTTTGTGGCTCGTAAAGGAACAACGCTTGAAGCGTTAGATGGTACGCCTGTGAAGCTGATTCAGCAAACGCCTACCTCAACGAGAGAAGAAGCGGAGCTAATTGACGATCTCGGCAACTTCGTCTTTCCTGCTGTTGAAGCAGGAATATACACAATGGAAATTCACTTCAAAGAAGGTATCGTCGTCATCGACCAGTTACCTATTGAAATACAATAATATATCATCGAACGAAGGTTCGTTGTAGGGGTCTAATTCACTACACCTTGTTAGCATGTACGAATGTGGCTAGCTGTGGAAATGCTTTACTACAGCCATTAACATTGTAGAATGCCCGCAGGGTGTAATGAATTAGACTCCTACAACGGGTTTACAAATTCCTATCAATCGGAAACGTGGTCGTATGACACCGCAAGAACTGATTTCGAGTATACTCCTCAAGAGCGAAGAACAAGGGCGGTACTTATTACAAACACAGGTTCCTTTGCTCAACGATGCCGCGCTCAATCAGTTTGTCTTTCTGCTCAAAAAAGAGACTGACCGTCGTTGGACGAATGATGCACAGGCATCGTTCTTGCTGTCAGGTTATCTTTTACTTGTTGGCGACCTTACTCGCAATACTTACTTCCATGCACTTGGGCTTATGGCACGTGGTGATGCCTTGCGTCGTTTAGACAACGACCAGGACGCTGTACCCTTTTTTGATGCTGCTGGTGAAGAATTTCTCTCAATTCAGGATGAAGTAAGTTGGGCAAGGACGCGCATTGGGCGCATCAGCTCCTGTCTGCGTTTGAATCGCACCACCGAAGCTCTACGCGATGCAGCACAAGCGCGTGATATCTTCATGCGTAACGGAAAACTACTTCGTGCGGGGCAGATCGACGTAAACGCAGCCGTTATCAACTTCGAGCTAGGGCAATACGACGCAGCTATTCGCCTCTTTGACCGTGCCATCGAGACCTACCTTATGCACGGCGAAAATGTTGATCTCAATATCGCACGTGCTCGTGGCAACAAAGCACTCACACTGGCTACACAAGGACGCTTCCGCGAAGCTGTCGCCCTGCATGAACTAGCGCGCACAACCTTTCTCGTGCATGGTGAACGTGAAGAGATATCGGTGGCGCGTGAGGACCTCAATATTGCTGATATCTATGCTGCACAAGGTCACTATAGCCAGGCACTTTTGCTCTATAACCAGAGCCGTGCACTCTTTGTGCATTACGCGATGTCTTTTTCAGCCGCAGAAGTGGCGCAGCAAATGTGTTTCTGCTTGATGCGCTTGAACCGTGTGCGCGAAGCCTACGAACTTGCTGAGGAAACCGTCAATTTTTTCCGTACCTCGCCCGCCCATCATCACAATTTGGCGCAGACGTTGATGCATCAGGCCGCCGCCGCCTCGCTTGAAGGTGATATTAGCGCAGCAGAAGACATGTTGCAGGAGGCGAGCGATCTGCTGGAAGAGGGAGGCTTGGTGCGTCTTGCCGCCTTTGCACGGCTTAGACGGGCTGAATTATACTTTGCCGACAAAAAGCTGGATGCCAGTCTGCACGAGGCACAATATGTCGCAGATGCCTTTGCAGAACAAGAGGACCTTCCACAACTAGCTCGCGTGACGCTCTTACAAGCACGTATTGCCGAGGCTGAACATAATATACCCACTGCACAATACTTGTGTGACTCCGCGCTCGATATTGCCAAAAGCCAGGATTTACTCGAACTCAAGTATTCTTGTAATGATTTACTTGGTCAACTCGCGGAGCAACGCGGCGACTTAGAGGCGGCGGCAGCTTCATATGAGCGCGCAGTTCAGGGCATAGATGAGGTGCAAAGTCGTCTAGTGATGGATGCGCGCACCAGTTTTCTTGAGGATAAAGCGGGTATTTACCAACGCGCTATCATTCTTGCCTTAAAGCGCGATGACAAAAATCAGGCCCTGATCTATGTAGAGAAGGCCAAGTCACGTGTGCTGGGTGATTATCTGCGTAACAACATTGATATCCGCTTACGTGCTGGCGACAAAGCGGGGGAAGCTATTCTTGGGGACCTTGCACGGTTGCGCGAGGAACAGGCATGGTTTAGCTCGATTGTTTATGAAACTGAAAATGAGGTAAACCTGAGTGATACTGCCATCATGCGCATTCGTACTGTGGGACCAATGAAGGCGCGACAGGAGATGCAGCAACGTGAACGGCACATCGACCATCTTTTAGAACAGATGCAACTGCGCTCGGTTGGCGTTCTAGTTGCACGTCCACGCTCAAATTGGACGGACAGTATTGTCACATCGCTCTGGCCCAAACTCGATCCCAAGTCACTCATGCTCGAATACTACATGACTGACAAAGATATTTACATCTTCCAACTGACACGTAACGGTGTCGATGTGCAGGTCATACAGAATGCTGTTCCCAAACTGGACCGCTTATTGAGCTTATGGCGTGCTAATCTTGACCTTGCAAGTCAAGCGGCTGGCAATGCGGATCGTGCTCAAGCCTTCTTTGGACTACAAGAGAATAGCCTCGGCTTACTACAACGCTTGTATGATCTGCTTCTGCGTCCAGTATCAGATGCACTTTATGCATGTGAGCATGTGATCGTTGTCCCCTATGGTGTACTACATTATTTGCCTTTCCATTGTCTCTTCGATGGTGTGCAATTTGTTGTTGAGCATCTCGACATATCCTATTTGCCTTCAGCAGCCCTGCTTGATATCTGTCGTCAACGTGGGCAACGTATCGAAGCCAGTGAGGTGCATCTTGAAGACTCGCTGGTAATGGGTCTCTCCGATCATGGACGTCTAGCCTATGCCGCTCACGAGGCGGAGGTGGTGGCGAAACAACTGGGTGCGCCTTGTGCTCTGGATGATGAGGCAACTACAACGCTGTTAGAGCATTATGGAGCACGAAGCCCTATCGTACATATCGCAGCACATGGCCTGTTTCGCCTTGATGCCCCTAATTTCTCGCATGTCAAACTTGCTGATCGCCAGCTTAGTGCAAGCGAAGTGTTTAATCTTGACCTTTCGGCCTGTTCGCTCGTTACGCTCAGTGCTTGTGAGACCGGACGTGCTGTTGTACGCGGCGTCGATGAGGTCATCGGGCTTGGACGAGGTTTTCTCTACGCAGGTGCAGCTTCTCTTTTGCCTACGCTCTGGAAAGTAGATGATGCTAGTAGTGCAGAACTGATGGAGATGTTTTATCAAGCCCTCTTGCATGGCTACCCAAAAGCCTCGGCACTAGCCCAAGCACAGCGCGCGTTTCTTGCTCGTGCGCGAACCTCTGTCCGTCCCTATCGTGTCCACCCCTATTTCTGGGCCGCGTTCCATTTGATCGGTGACTTTGGCCCATTGTTTCGAGTATGATGCGTGACATGAATAATGGTAGGGACCGATTTATCGCGTCCTGAGGGTGAGGCAACGTGTCGGCAACGTTCCTTTTCCTCAACGTGTTCCCCCAAGCCCCACTTAGGACGCGATAAATCGGTCCCTACAAAGATGGTGTATAATCGAGGTCTATGTATTCCGATCACTTTACTGCAACGAGCATAAGCTAAGAGGTTTCTTTCCATCTATGCTGATAGTCCAATCAAAAAATAGCAACACATCTCATACTTCACCTGGATATTCTATTATTTTACCAGCTCTATTTTTGGTAGGTATGTTGGCGGCGTGGTTGATCGTAGATGCAGTACTTCCTCTACTCGATCTCTACTTCGTGTCTGCGCAGCTTGTTCCGCTTAGTCAGCTCTTCCTTTTGCCTAGTCACGTATTGTTTCCAGGACGCAGGCTTACCCCTTTCCTATTCCAAACGTTTGGCGATATTTCGCATATCACGGTTATAGGAACGTGGGGTGAGACTGCCTTGCTTTTGGGAGCTTTCTCGCTTCTCTTCCTGTGCTATCTGTTTGCCGTGCGTGCTCTTCCCAAATTAATTGATTTACGCTATATCATTGTATCGACATTGCTGCTAGGTCTTATCTGCATCCTTATCCCTGTTGTGACTTCGCCTGACCTGTTTTCCTATATCATCTATGCGCGCATGGAGGTGCTCTATCATCTCAATCCTTTGACGACAACACCGCTAGCTATATCAAAAGATATCGTCTATAACTATCTCTACTGGAAGGATCAGCCCTCCGCCTATGGCCCAACATGGATTATGCTCAGTAGTTTGCTACAAGAGTGTATCGCTCTTATCTTTGGCGGGAAAAATATTTCAGCTATGGTTCTCTCGCTTCGTCTTTTAGGTTTGCTTGCGCATCTCTGCTCAACCCTCTTGGTATGGTCTCTTGGTGGACACCTACAACGCCTAAATGGAATTCACAAACCTCATGTACGTCTATTTGCAACACTTGCGTTTGCCTGGAATCCGCTTCTACTTTTTGAAGCATGTGTCAATGCACACAATGATACTATTATGCTCCTGCTTATTCTATTCGGTCTTTGGGTGGTGATACGCTCCACTTCCCTGCTCTCCTATATATGGGTCGCGTTGCTCTTTGCACTGGCAACATGCCTAAAGGCCAATGTTGCGTTGCTTCTGCCCGGACTACTGCTCTTTTTATGGCTACAACCGCGCCGAATACAAGTACTATGTAGTGTCGTGTCTGTGTATATTGGAACAATTATTGTCCTATACGCTCCATTTTGGGATTCTGGAGCAATGCTAAAAGTGCTCTCGGTAAATCCTGGTACGTTCCGCAATGAAAACACGCTACCGGACTTTATTGGGCAACTGTACAACGCGATAGTGCGCGTTCTTGTTCATGCATCTATACCAGATGTTGGTTCACAGGCGGAGCGCGTAACGCATATGCTCAGCGTGGGACTTTTTGCACTGAGCTATGCTCTTTTATGTTTGCAGGCGTTTGTGCAACGTCGTCTTTCTACTCCTCTACAGCTTATCCGATGGATGGCAATGGCGTGGTTTCTCTACTGTTTGCTTGGTGCGCCGTGGTTTTGGCCCTGGTATACTGTCACTTTCTTTGGTCTGTTTGCGCTTGTAGAGGCAAGTGCTACAGCACGAATAGCAGTATGGGATAGGAGAGATATCGCTTTTGTAGTACGTATATCTGCCTTTACTTTGTTGAGTTCCTACTGTTTTGTCGCGTGGGGTCTCTATAACTCTTTTGTGCCTCTACTGCAAGGGTTTCGTTGGGCCTACCTACGTGGATTATGGGTATGGTTGCCCGTTCTCTTGCTCATTTTGTTCTCGTTTCGTCGTAACATACTGATAGATGTTGTTGATGCTTGGAACGAACGCAGAAAACAGAGGAAAGCACTATGAAATATCTTGCTCCTGACTATATTTATACGTCACAAGGGATAGAGCGAAATATGCTAGTGGCAATTACGGACGAGGGACGGATTGCAACGATTGAGAAGCATGATAGTGAAGCAACACATGCTCTTGCTGGTGCTATTACACAACTACCAAATACGTTGCTGCTTCCTGGTTTTGTGAATGCACATAGTCATGTCTTTCAGCGTGCATTACGAGGGCATACGCACCGTCCACTCTCGGCGCATGATAGTTTCTGGACATGGCGACGTGCGATGTATGATGAGGCGCAACGGCTCACTCCTGATAGCTTGTACGAGAGTGCGTTGCGTACCTATCGGGAGATGTTGACGGCAGGTTATACTACCGTTGGCGAATTTCACTATGTGCATCATCAGCCCAACGGACAGCCTTACGACAATCCCAACGCGATGTCCGAAGCTGTGCTAGCGGCTGCAAAAGAAGCAGGTATACGTATCGTCTTGTTGATGACTGCATATGCACAAAGTGGTTTTCAGCAGCCACCCGAAGAGGGACAACGACGTTTCTGTGATCGCTCGGTGGATGCCTATTTGCAACGCGTCGAGGATTTGCGCACAAAAGGTGTCGCTATAGGAGTTGCACCACACTCTGTACGTGCCGTGCCGGAGAATTGGTTTCGCGCTATCGCTGATTACAGCCGTGCACATAAGATACCCCTTCATATACACGCGGATGAACAAAAGGCCGAGATTGAACAATGTCAATCGGTATACGGATGTACACCGATTGAACTTCTAGAACGTTTCGGTGCATTGGGGCCACATACCACGATTATTCATGCTACACACGCGAACGAAACTGAACTTGCTCTATTAGCACAATACGGTTGTACCGTTTGCGTCTGTCCTACAACGGAGGGCGATCTAGGTGATGGTATTGCGCCCTATGATGCGCTTATGCAAAAAAACATTCCGCTTGCCATTGGTTCAGACAGCAACACGCGTCTGGACCCTATCGAGGAGTTACGTTGGGCAGAATATAGCGCACGTATGCGTTATCAACGTCGCCGTGTTCTTGTCCGCGAACAACTGACCTCACCAGGCTCACTTCTGCTTGACATTGGTACACGGAGTGGTGCGGTAGCCCTTGGACAAGAAACGGGCATACTTGCTCCTGGAATGCTTGCCGATTTCGTTGCTATTGACCTCACTCATCCCTCATTATATGGTTGGACCGAGAAAGATGTGCTGGATACAGTCTTTTTTGGTGCCTCATCAGATGTGATAAAAAATATATAGCTTCCTAATCAGAAAATGATGCTATGACACGTGTTAGTGCGTCATGACATCATTTTTGATTTCCATTACCCCTTGCCAGAATAGCAAATTAATGATAACCTCGACATGCACTAAATTAGCCAATAAATAGCAAAAATACAAGGAGAAAATATCTAATGGCACAGACCGCGAACGATGGCAATAAAACAACGCAAAAATTATATCGTCCTGGACAACGCCAACAGGAGCGTCTACAACGCATCGCGCGTCGAAGAAGGCGTCAAAGAATTATTTTGAGCAGTATTGTAGCTGTGATACTCATCGCATTGGGCATTGTTGGTATTACACAATATCAAGCATACACAACGCGTCAGCAGACGTTAGCAACGGCGGCGACTGGCACAAGTACAACAAAAGCGCAACTTAAGTCTACTACACAGGCAAATGCTACCGTTACTGCTGGCGTGCAAGCGACTGCAACCACCTCTGCTCAAGCCGTTGCAACTGTATATGGGAGTACTCCAATTCCCTCTGCTGGTCCTACATCTCCTCCTGTGTTAGCGCAAGCACCCAAGAAGTTAGCTGATGGTCTACAGATCATAGATATTAAGACAGGTTCTGGTAATGCTGCGAAAGCAGGAAGTACCGTTACCGTCGAATACACGGGTTGGTTGCAAAGTACAGGCAAGAAGTTTGATAGCAGTTTTGACCGTGGTGCTCAGACATTTGATGTAACCCCACTTGGTCAAGCGCAGGTTATTCCAGGTTGGAACGAGGGGTTAGTGGGTATGAAAGCTGGCGGCACACGTCGTCTCATCATTCCTCCCGCATTAGGCTATGGTGCGCAAGCAAATGGTCCTATCCCTGCGAACTCCACACTTATCTTTGACGTAACGGTCATTGCCGTGAAATAAAATTTTGAACATGAACATGCACAAGACCCCGATGGCAACATTGTTGCCATCGGGGTCTTGTGCATGTTTATTGTTTTCGTCCCTTTAACAGCACAAAATCGTTGCTGATACTATCGAGATGTCCATCTGCGTTGAGAGATACATCAAAGTACCTTTGTGTATGCTCATCACTGCTCAATATAAATTGTTCAAGCGACCCTTTTTCGTCTGCTGGCATTTGTGAGCGTTTTGTCCAATCGTCGTACTGAAGCGGTCTACGGAAAATCTCTTCGTATTCAAGATTCAAGCCTGCTTCTATGAAAAAATGGTGCCATTCCTCAAGTGTCCATGAGCGACCGTGTGAACCATCACGTCGTTTCTCTACAGTATTTAAGAATGTGTCAAGCTTTGGATCACTGGGAGCAATACTGTCGATGAGCAGAAATACGCCTTGAGGTTTGAGGACACGCGCAATCTCTTTGACTGCTTGTGCAACATTAGGAAAGTGATGTGGAGCGATACGACAGGTCACGCGATCAAAACTGGCATTGGCAAAAGGAAGCTGTTCGGCGTCCGCGACTTCATAATCGGCGTTGGTGACGCCTTGACTTGAAAGATAGGTACGTGCTTGTTCAAGCATACGAGGTGTCAGGTCTGATACAGTGATATGTGCGACGTGTGGTGCTACTGCGAGTGCGGTATGACCACCGCCTGTTGCAACGTCAAGTGCTTGTTGGTCAGGCTCCCATTCGCCGATTTCTATCAGCCGCGTCAAGTCGTCACCTGCACGATGTGAGAAGCTAGCAACATAACTTTCTGCGGTACGGCTAAAGTATGCTTGCACCTGTGCTTTTTTGTCCTGATTGTTTTGTGTCATGAAAGAAATCCTCTCCGTGTAAGAAAAATGTTACGCATTGTCCTGAGACTGTCTTGCCCCGAAAGAAGTTGGGCCTGAATAGCCCAAATCGGTGGAAGCGCGACGTGCGGCCTCACATACAAGTGGAATAAAAAGTTGACGTTGTTTTGCTGAAAGACGTATCGAAGGAGCAGTTAATGCAATTGCACCAACAATTCTGCTTCGCGCATTCAACAAAGGAGCAGCAATGGCGGCGACACCAGAGGCACGCTCAGCGTCACTCGTTGCCCAACCATTCTGCTGTATTTGCTCTAGCTGCTTTACTAACGTTGGTTTATCAATAGCTTGGGAACTGGTAAAGCGTGTTGCACTGATATCTATAAGCTTGTCGCGTTCGGTTGATGGAAGCCATGCGAGTAACACCTTACCAGCCGCTCCGAGATGCAGTGGAAGTGGTGCGCCAATTGCTGCGAATGGACGTAAACTATGTGAACTACCTACAGTTTCGAGCACGATACGAACTTCTCCATGCCGAACGTGCAGTTCTGCATTCTCGCCCGTTTGCTCGTTGAGCCAGCGCAGATGCGGTAGCGTCTGTCCACGCAGGTCGATACCCTCTGCTACCAGTGCGCCTAAATGCATAAGCGTGATGCCGAGTCGGAAGTGTTGACCGTCTTTTTCTAGCATCCCCTGTTCGCTCATCGCCTGACACAGGCGATAAACTGTAGGCAGTGGAAGACGTGTACTTTTGGAAATATCTTGCGGTGATAGCGTTGTGCTTCCTTGCGTAAACGTATGCAAAATTGTCATGATCTTGTCGAGCACGCCGACATCTGTTTTCCGTTCATCTGTCATACGCTTTATCCATCTCTACTATCTGTATTCCACATATTGGAATGAAATCTACTATATGGAAATTATGCATGATAGACACACATTTGTCAAGGTACTGACAGTATGATGTAAAATAGAGGAAAGACTATTGGAAAGCTTGGCGCAGAGTAGGATCGTATGCCGAAACTTGAAGGTTCTGTAGAAAATATCGTTTTTCGTAACGAGGATAATCAGTATACGGTGGCACGCTTTCGTATGAATGACGCGGGTCGCCTTTTTCGAGATGACTTGACAACCATTGTAGGTATTCTCCCCGGCATTCATGTGGGTGAGTTATTGTCGGTTGAGGGCGAATGGGAAAATGATCCCAAATATGGGCGTCAACTGCATATCGCTACCTATGTGCAACGTCTACCTGCCTCTACTGAGGGCATGACACGCTATCTTAGCTCCGGCTTGATTAAGGGGATTGGTCCAAAAAAGGCAAAGTTGATTGTTGACCACTTTGGTGAGCAGACGCTGGCGATTATCGAGCAACAGCCTGAACGCTTGAGCGAGGTCAAGGGCATCGGTACGAAAGACCGTGACGAGATTAGTAAGGCGTGGTCGGAGCAGAGCGAGATAAAAGAATTACATTTGTTTTTGCAGACGCATGAGGTATCCATTAACGTTGCTACACGGGTCTACAAGCAGTATGGCAAAGAGTCGATTAAAGTCATCCGCGAGAATCCATATCAGTTGGAACGTGACGTACAGGGCATCGGCTTTCGTACCGCCGACGAAATTGCGGTAAAACTTGGTTTGCCGTTCGATAGTGTGCCTCGGTTGGCGACTGGCATCAAATACGTCCTGGCGCAAGCCGCAAATGACGATGGGCACTGCTTTCTGTTCGAGAATGATTTGCTGCACCGAGCCTCCGACATTCTAAAAGTTCCGCAAGATGCCCTACCTGCTGGTATTACGCAATTGAGGAATGACGGTGAGATATTTGTCGAGCCTACACTCTCCTTGCCTATTGTCAATACACCTCAACCTGTGCATGATGATTTTCCTGAGAATATAGAGTTTGAGGAACAAGAGCCACAACCACATATTTATTTTGGCCCTTTCTGGCATGCTGAAAACGGATGTGTACGTATTCTGCGTCAATTGACTCGTGAGGCAAGCGTCTTACCGCTGACGACACAACGGCAATGGGACACCGTGTTTACGTTGCTCAAGCAGAAACGCAACATGCATTTGACCGAACGACAGCGCGAGGCGGTACAGATGGCGTATGCGCAAAAGGTCAGCATTCTTACAGGTGGGCCAGGGACGGGCAAATCAACCTCTATTCGTGCGTTGCTGATGCTCTTACGACAACGCAAGGTTGAGGTGGCAATGGCAGCCCCAACGGGTAGAGCGGCAAAGCGGTTGGCTGAGGCGACAGGTTTTGAGGCAAAGACACTCCACCGTTTGCTCGAATATGCTCCACATGACAACACGTATCAACGCAACGAAGCAAATCCACTACCGTATCAGTTCATAATCGTTGATGAGTTTTCGATGGTTGATATCCTGCTCTTTTATAATCTTTTGAAGGCACTACCGAAGGATGCACACTTGTTGCTCGTAGGTGATGCGGATCAATTGCCCTCAGTTGGCCCAGGTAACGTATTGCGCGATCTGTTACGCAGTGACGCTATTCCAACGGTGCGTTTGACCGAACTTTTTCGTCAGGCGCAGCAGAGCAGAATTATCGTTAATGCTCACCGCATTAATGCTGGACAAATGCCAAATACAAAAATTGAGACGACCAGCGACTTCTTTTTCATGGCGGAAGAGGACCCGGTACGAGCACAAAAGTTAATCCTTGACCTTGTGCAGCGTCGCCTCCCTGCGCGCTATGCCTTCAATCCAATGACCGACATTCAGGTGCTGGCTCCAATGTATAAAGGCCCTGTTGGTGTGATGAGCCTCAATGAGGAGTTACAGGCGCGTCTCAATCCCTCCGCAATTGCTCAGATAGAGTGGGGTGGAAACACGCTACGCGTAGGTGACAAGGTGATGCAGATACGTAACAATTATGATAAAGGCGTGTTTAATGGTGACGTGGGGTGGATACGTGCCATTAATAGAGAGAACGCAACGGTCAAGGTCGAATTTGTGGAGGAGGCTGGACCTCTATATGTCAGTTATGAGTTTCATGAACTGGATGAGCTAACGCTTGCATATGCAACCACAATTCATAAAAGTCAGGGGAGCGAATACCCTGCGATTATTGTACCGCTTGTCGTACAGCATCGAATGTTGTTACAGCGCAATCTGTTGTATACAGCGATTACACGTGCGAAACGCTTTTGTGTCCTCGTTGGACAACCATACGCATTAGAGATGGCAGTTCATAATGATCGTGTCGCTTTGCGCAACACTGGTCTGGCTGAGCGGCTACTTGTATTAAGCAAGGGTAAGAACAAAACGCTAGTTTGATAACGCATAAGAATATATTTCCCTGCTGCATGATATGTTCAGACATAGCTTGTTTAATTCCGACCTGTGGGGTAGAATATAAAACAGACATATCTTGTTGTATATAAGGGTAGGGACCAGATTTATCACGTCCGAGGCGTGATTTATCACGCGAGGTTGTTCTTCTAGGTTGTGAATAAAACTATATGCGATAAATCGCACGTGGACGCGATAAATCTGGTCCCTATCACGGATTGTCGAACAGTACAACATGAATAACATTGACCATATTTGCCACAGATGCTCCTCGCAAGAGGAGCATAAGGGTAAGCGACAATATCTAACGTGAGAGGAATGTAGCAATGTCTGGAACAGAAACAGCAACATCGGGTTCAGCATCGGGATATGCACATCCAGAGGCTCTAGTAGAAACTTCATGGGTTGAGGAGCATCTTCATGATGCCAATGTACGTTTGATTGAGGCCGACGAGGACGTGCTTTTGTACGAAGTTGGTCATATTCCAGGTGCGGTAAAGCTTGACTGGCATGTGGACGTACAGGACCGTACCAACAGAGATTTTATCAACCAGCAAGAGTTTGAGCAACTCATGAGCCATTATGGAGTGAGCAACGATACAACAATTGTGCTCTATGGTGACAGAAACAACTGGTATGCGGCGTACGCGTTCTGGCTGTTCAACATGTATGGACACAAAAGCCTCAAGATTATGAATGGTGGACGTGCTAAGTGGGAGGCTGAAAAGCGTGAGTACACAAAAGAAGTACCACATTTTGAGCAGACGAACTATCATGCACAGCCCATTGATGAGTCAATTCGTGCTTTTCGTGATGACGTGTTGAGCGGTTTGAAGAATCCTTCACGTCGCCTGATTGATGTGCGCTCACCACAAGAATACACTGGTGAGTTGTTGCACATGGTGAACTATCCACAAGAGGGTGCGCAGCGTGGTGGACATATCCCAGGTGCAAAGAATATTCCTTGGGCAACGGCTGCTAACGCTGATGGTACATTTAAATCGGCGGAAGAATTGCGTCAGATTTACGGTGGCAAGGATATTACTCCTGACAAGGAAGTGATTTCGTACTGCCGCATCGGTGAGCGTTCTGCCCACACATGGTTTGTATTGACCGAACTGCTCGGCTTCCCTCGTGTACGTAACTACGATGGTTCCTGGACCGAGTGGGGCAACGTTGTTCGCGCTCCTATCGAAAAGTAGGGGTACAATTAAAATCGTTGATATGTATCGGTTGTAGGGGCCATAATTTATTACGCCCATTGCGATGACAATTGAGGCGAGGGCGTAATAAATTATGGCCCCTACAGATTTCATTACTATTGGTAATGGGAGGAATATAGAGGGTATGAATCGACAAGAAGCTATTGATTTTTTGATGGATCATTATGAAAACCCACGCAACAATGGTCCATTGGAGCATGCGGATGTGAGTTTGAGCGGTGGCAATCCTGGTTGCGCCGATGTGATTACGATGTATGCTCGCTTTGGGAAAGATGGCAAAGTGGAGGCAGTCAACTGGGAGGGCGAAGGCTGTACCATCAGCCGTGCGGCAGCATCCTATGTAACAGAGATGGTTGAGGGGATGACGGCGGAAGAGATTGAGAATACGAGTTTTGAGGACCTTGTGGAGCAACTTGGACGTGAGCTTGTCATGACACGCCCAACTTGTGCGACGCTAGCACTTGGCACGCTGAAAAAAGGTGTGCATGAATATGATATGCACAAACGTGCGGACGACGCTGTATATCCTGCGAAAAATGATGTGTCTAAATAATATCGAATAATGAAAATTCATGCAGAAATGATGAATTGTAGGAGTCTAATTCTATTACACCCGTGGCAATAGACAATGTTAGAGATTATTGAGATGTTTCGATACATCTTAAACGTTGTGATATGCCACGCGGGTGTAATAGAATTAGACTCCTACAATTCGTACTCCTCGCGCCACTTCGCCAGTAACCCCAAGGCTTTTCTATGCAATTCCTGATGTGCCGTGTCATTGAGCCAACGACTAACACCGGAGGGATGTGGCAGAGGCAGCAGTAGCATGCCATCACGCTCTTTATACGTGCCGATGACATCCTCAAGGCGTGTCTTGCCAAAGAAGGCTTCGATTGCCATTGTACCAACAAGAAGCACAATCTTTGGGTTAATAAGTTGAAACTCGGCTTCAAGGTAAGGACGACATAAAGCGATCTCTGGTGGAGATGGTCGTCGGTCTCCATCGCCCCGCGGATTTTTGCCAGGATCACAGCGCGTGAGTGAACTGAGGTAGGTGTGTTCGTGTAGATAGCCAGCAGGGAAACCTGCCTGTTCAAGCCATTTTTGTAGGACACGTCCACCAGGTCCGCTAAAAGGTCTGTTATTTGTTATAGAGCGGTGACCCGGAGCTTGCCCAATAACCAGGATACGATCAGTTGCACGTCCACTGACGATGGGATGAGCAACGGGGATGTAGCCATGTTCCTGGCAAAGGCGACAGGAGCGGATACGTTCTTGAAGTAGTACTACTGCTTGCTCTCTGTCGCCTAACGTCTCGTTAGTCAGGAACTTTTTCATATTGTGTCGTGTTGTCCAGACTCGGTTCTTTATAGGTAGAGGTGAAGTGACGATACTGACCACGATAGTAGCCGAGAGGTTCCGTCTCTTCTGAATGTGCTTCACGAAGAACAAAGGTGCTTTGTGACCGCTTTGCATCCTCCGCGAACTCTATGTTGCTCGGTGTGCCGATAGCTTCGACCTGCCCAAGAAAGATGATATGGTCTCCCCCCGGATATTCAGCTACCACATGAGCATCGACAAACGCGAGTGCTCCTGTGAGAATAGGGGCACCAGTAGCAGCAGTCTCATAGGCCGCATGACAAAAATTCTCATAGCGTTCTATTGAAGGAGTAGCGAAGCAGCGTGAGAGATATTCTTGTTCATTTGTTAGTATATTGACCGCGAAATTCTTGCTCTCGCGGATAAGTGGTAGTGTGTTACTATTTAAATCTACGCATACGAGTACTAATGGTGGATCGAGTGAAACAGAGCAGAATGCATTGACTGTCAAGCCGCTAATAGTGCCTTTATTGTTAGTGGTAACAACCGTTACCCCTGTTGCGAATTGCCCCAAAACTTGCCGAAAGAAATCTTTTTCAATTGTCATGCGAGTATGTATCCTTTATGATAAACCTATCTTGCTATGTAGTATCGTCTTCGCTATGCGTCTTGTCAACTGTTCATAAGGACAGTGGCATTGAGAAGCCGTTTGACATCAATCTCTATGCCCCCTATACTACAGAGCAGAATGATAGTGTTTTCATCGGGTGATCGAGGGAACGTACCTCGATAGAATAGGGAAGTCGGTGGAAATCCGCCACAGTCGCGCTACTGTAATTGACCGGCCATATTAGTGTTCGCGTCATAAGTCAGGAGACCTGCCCGATGAGTAGTCGTATTCCTTCGCGTCAAAGGAAGAGAGACTCATGCAAACAGAGAAACGGCGTTTTCTTTCAGTACAACTTATGATACTGCTTTTGAGCGGTACTCTTCTTGTAGTCATGCTTGTTGCGGTCAGTTTTGGCTCAACTCCAATTCCTCTCAGTGTGATTGTGCAGGTAATACTCAATGGAACGCAGCTTTTCCACTTTACACGTTCCTGGGACTCCTCGGTAGAAGTGATTATCTGGCAGTTGCGACTTCCTATCGTTGTAGGAGCCGCACTTGTAGGCGCAGCACTTTCTGTGGCGGGCACACTTTTTCAGGGGATATTGCGTAATCCGCTTGCGGACCCATTTCTTATAGGCACGTCGTCAGGTGCTGCTTTGGGAGCTTCTATCGCATTTGTGTTGCCGTTTGACACGTTCTATGGCGGCTCCTTCTTTTCACTCACGCCAATACTCGCTTTTGTTGGCGCGATTATGACCGTTTTGCTGGTCTACGCAATTGCACGTACTGATGGACGTACTCCTGTGGTAACGCTATTGCTAGCAGGCGTGGTTGTGAATGCTGTATTAATCGCCTTTCAAACGCTGGTTCTGACGCTTGCGCCGCATTCTCAGTTCACGGTTCAGTCGTTGTTCAATTGGCTTTCAGGTGGGATAGAGGTTGTAAGTTGGCCTCCCGTAGTAATTATTGGCGGAATTACGCTTGTTGGCATACTCTTTTCACTAAGTCTTGCGAGCATTCTTGATGTATTTGCACTAGGTGAGGAGAGCGCGTCACATTTAGGATTGCGTGTCGAGTGGTATAAATTTAGTGTGGTGATTGTAGCTTCGCTGTTGACGGCGGCGGCCGTCTCCATTAGTGGCTTAATCGGCTTTGTTGGTCTTGTAACGCCACATGTGATGCGTCTGCTGCTGGGACCAAAGCATCGTTTTTTGATACCGACAACTGCTCTGAGTGGTGCTATTTTTCTCACATTAGCCGATCTGTTGGCGCGTGTCCTCATCCCTGGCACGATACTGCCTGTTGGCATCTTTACTGCGTTAGTCGGAGCACCGTTTTTCTTATTTTTGTTGCGACGTAGTAAGCGAGACTACACATGGTAACGCCGCGAATGTTCTCTCAGGAAGAGCAGGATATGCCCTTACTTTTAGATGTACAGCACATCACCTTTGGCTATGGTGATAAACAACCACTTCTTTATGATGTATCCTTACATGTGAGCAGAGGTGAGATGGTAGGGCTGCTTGGTCCAAATGGCTCCGGTAAAACAACATTGCTGCGCTTGATAAGTGGTTTATTTTCACCTCAGCAGGGCAAGGTGTTACTAGAGGGGCGAACATTGCAGCAGTGGGGACGCCGAGGAGCAGCGCAACGTATCGCGGTTGTGCCACAGGAGTTACACATTCCCTTTGCGTTTACAGTGGAGCATATGGTGAGCCTTGGACGCACACCATTTGTAAAACCATTTTTGGGTGAAAGAACAGCGCACGATCAAGCAGTTGTTGCAGATGCACTACAAGTCACAGGTGTAGCACCCTTTGCTGATCGCATTTTCAATGAACTGAGTGGTGGTGAGCGTCAACGTGTGATGATTGCAATGGCTTTGGCTCAAGAGCCATCACTGTTACTGCTCGATGAACCGACCTCGCACCTCGACATTAAATATCAGATTGAAACACTCGAACTCGTACAACGTTTGAATGCAGAACGGAGTGTTACTGTTATCGCAGCAATGCATGATCTTAATCTAGCCTCGCGTTATTTTCCGCGTCTGCTGCTCTTTCAACGCGGTATTGTCGCCGATGCTGGTCCTGCGGAAGTGTTAGAGCCAGATTTGCTTAGTTGTGTGTATGGTGTCGATGTGCGTGTAGGTATTCTGCGGGGTGCAAAGTACTTGAGCGTTTTGCCTCCTGATAATGCAGAAGAGCATATGTCAGAACAGCCACAACAAGCCGTGGTACATCTCATTGCAGGTGGTGGTTCAGGTGAGGTGATGATGCGTGCATTAGCCGATGAACATATTCCATTTAGCATTGGCCCACTCAATATTGGTGATAGTGACTATACATTAGCCCTGCGTCTTGCCGATCACGTGATTGTGGAACAGCCATACGCTCCTATATCGCAGACTTCGCTGGAACAGATGCGTAGCAGTCTTACACAGGTCTCTTTACTGATTATCTGTCCAACACCTGTTGGTCCTGGCAATGTTGCACTCCTACAAGAGGCGGTCGCTGCAGCGAAACGTGGACTACCTGTAGTGTTGTTAACATCTCCTGACACAACAGTATGTGCTTCTGATACTGCGATAGAGACGGATGATGGTGATCTACAACGCACAGGGATGGCAGCGCGCGATTATACTGGTGGCGAAGCTGTGAAGCTGATTGGCGAACTGTTACAACAAGGTGCTATCGTTATCCGTTCCGTAAGTGATGCCGTAGAATCTATCAGAAATTATATTTCTGAGCCGTAAAGAGGCTTTCAGGAATGAGACGGACGTGCTATAATCGGTAAAATTTGCTACACAAAAAAGGTGAATCATGAAACCGTTGCTCAAGCACCCAACGATGGTGATACATCAAGAGGAACCTTTAAACGTAGGCGCACCACTTTCCGCACTACGCCAAGCCTATGTTACGCCGCAAGAATATTTTTTTGTACGTAACCACGGCACTATTCCGGTTGTAGATGTCGCCACTTATTGTCTTTCTATAACAGGCATGGTTGAGCGAACTCTGGAGCTATCGTTAGATGCTTTGAAAGCAATGCCATCTACGACAGAGGTTGCTTTGCTGCAATGTGCTGGAATTCGACGCACCGAGATGGCACAGGTAAAACCTATCCCTGGTGAACTCCCTTGGGGGGCTGAACCTCTTGGGAATGCAAAATGGCGTGGAGTGCCACTGTGTACCATCCTTGATGAGGCAGGTGTGCGAGATGGAGCATATCATGTCGCGTTCAAGGGATTAGATGAGGTATGGCGGTTTGGAGAGCAGGTAGGCTTTGGCGGCTCTATTCCATTAGAGAAAGTCGGTGATGTGTTGCTGGCTTATGAAATGAATGGTGAAACCTTGCCTGCCGTTCATGGTTTTCCATTGCGTGTCATTGTGCCAGGGTATATCGGAGCGCGCAGTGTAAAATGGTTGAGCAACATAAATGTGCAAGAGTCGCCTTCAACAAACTACTTTCAGGCTCACGCGTACAAACTTTTTCCCCCACATATCAGTTCCCAGAACGTTGATTGGAATAATGGTGAAATGTTAGGGACGCTTCAACTTAACACTGTTATCTGTCAACCAACAGAGGGTGCCATCTGTCGGACTGGACAAATCGTGGTACAAGGTTATGCTGTCAGCCAACATGAAGTTCCTATAGAGCGCATCGAACTTTCGTATGACAACGGCGCAAATTGGATAGGTGTTACGCTTCTTGAACAGCAGGCGTGGTCATGGTGCTTTTGGGAAATACAGCTTGAACTTCCGGTGGGTCCGCATCAATTAATTGTGCGAGCATGGGATGTGTTACAACACACTCAACCAGAAGTGATTGAGCAGATATGGAACTTCAAAGGGTATATGAATAACGCGTGGCATCGTATACATATCGTGGTACAAGACGAATGAAGCATTTGAAGTGCGATATGAGGATGAATAAGAATTATGAATATCGACGAAAAGGCATCTGTTACCTTGCGTCTCCCCTCGACTCTGAGTGCCTATAGTGGTGGGAAAAGTCAAATTGTTCTTCGTGCAAATACTGTAGCTGAACTTTTGGCGGCCTTGAAAGAGCAGCATCTTTCCGTATGGGAGCGATTGTGCACGGATCAGGGCTATCTTCGTGAGCATGTCAAGATATTTGTGAGTAACGAAGTCATTAGTGGTCTGAATGGCATGGATACGCCTTTGAAATCTGGACAAGAGGTGATCGTCCTTCCCACAAGTAATCACTTCTAGTTGAAATATTCTAGCTATAGGCTTGCATTTTTAATGCCATTCATGCATAATACCTCTAAGATTATTGTTGAGGAGGCTGGAGTTTATGTTGGCAATGGCACGAAGCTGTGCAATTATTGGCTTGGACGGAGCATTGGTGGAGGTGGAGGTTGATATAGCAAATGGACTTGCGGCATTTGTAATTGTTGGACTGCCCGATACCGCCGTAAATGAGGCGAAAGAACGTGTGAAGGCTGCGATAAAAAATAGTGGCTGTCTTTTCCCCTACAAACACATTACTGTCAATCTCGCTCCTGCGGATTTGCGGAAAGAAGGTCCAGCATACGACCTTCCTATTGCAGCAGGAATACTCTTCGCGTCGGGTCAAATTAATCCGAGCGAAGAATTAACAAATGCTCTTTTCCTCGGCGAACTCTCACTTGATGGAGCATTGCGGCATACAAATGGTATTTTACCAATGGTGGCACTTGCACGCGAAAAACATGTCAAGGCTGTGTTTGTACCTGCTGTCGATGCAATTGAGGCCACGCTTATAGAAGGTGTCACGGTCTACCCGGTTGAGGCGTTGGGGCAACTTGTGGCACATCTCAACGGCATCAAGCAGATAGAGCCATACATACGAGACCCATATATTTTAGACAATGCAAAAGAGGCGTTGTATCTGCAAGACATGTCGTCAGTGCGTGGACAAGAGCATGTCAAACGTGCATTGGAGGTGGCTGCAAGCGGTGGACACAATATTTTGATGAGTGGCCCTCCTGGTTCAGGTAAAACGCTATTAGCACGCACCACACCTTCAATTCTACCACGTATGCTCATTCAAGAAGCATTGGATGTGACAAAGATTTATAGTGTGAGCGGTATGTTGCCCTCAGATGTGCCATTGATTCTACAACGCCCGTTTCGTTCACCTCACCATACCACGAGTCACGCAGGTTTAGTAGGAGGTGGACGTATTCCACGTCCTGGCGAGATTAGCTTAGCGCATCGTGGTGTGCTCTTCCTTGACGAACTACCAGAGTTCGGGCAGAATGTGTTAGAGGTGCTACGTCAGCCGCTCGAAGACAAAGTCGTGACGATTTCGCGTGCGCAAGGCACTATCACCTATCCCGCAAATTTTATGCTCATAGCGTCAATGAATCCTTGTCCTTGCGGCTATTACGGCGACCCTGTACGCGAATGTACCTGCTCTGTGACAGCCATCACACGCTACCAGAAGCGGATCAGCGGTCCTTTGCTTGACCGTATCGATATTCACGTCGAGGTGCCACGCGTCGATTATGAAAAGCTCGCTGACAAACGCAAAGTGGAAGACTCAGCGACCATTCGCGCGCGAGTGCAGGCGGCACGAGAACGCCAATTGCTTCGTTTCACAGGAACGAAGTTGACCTGTAATGCCGAGATGGGACCTGCAGAGGTACGCGACTTTTGTCAGGTGGATTCCTCAGCCGAAAAACTGCTGAAGGCAGCAATGCAACAATTGCATCTGTCGGCACGAGCGTTTCATCGTGTACTTAAGTTAGCGAGAAGTATTGCCGATTTAGCCGAGAGCGAGACGATAGCGGCCAACCACATTGCTGAAGCGATCCAGTACAGGCCGAGAATGGGAATGTAAGTTCACATCAAAATTATCCTGTCCAGGGGTTAGTGAAATATCAGTCTTTGTTCTAGTGAAATAAAGGTGATATCATGAGAGCAATAAGGAGAAAGTATGCGAAATACGATCATATTGGAAGAGCACTTTTCGATACTAGAGACAGTGCAGGATTCTGCAACGTTTTGTCCATCCGAACTCTGGCCTGAACTTAAAGGGCGTCTCCTGAAAGCAACGGACCGTAGGCTTCGGGAGATGGACAAGCATGGTGTAGAGATGATGGTCATGTCGCTCAACGCTCCTGCGATACAATCCATCCCTCAGCCAGCGAAGGCACTTGAGATTGCACGTCGTGCGAATGATACGCTTGTAGAGGAGATTGCGGGTCATCCAGAACGCTTTCGGGCCTTTGCCGCCTTGCCAATGCAAGACCCGGAAATGGCGGCGGTCGAGTTGGAGCGTTGCGTACGAGATTTGGGATTTGTTGGTGCTCTCGTCAACGGGTTCAGCGAACGTGAGGGTGTTAATGGCCCGGTCTTCTACGATCTGCCGGAGTATCGGCCCTTCTGGAAGACTGTTGAGAGTCTTGGGCTGCCTTTCTATCTGCATCCTCGCAATCCTCTCGATCAGGATGCCAGTATCTACCAAGGGCACCCGTGGCTGAAGGGTCCGACGTGGGCTTTTGCTCAAGAGACTGCTGTGCATGCGCTACGCTTGATGGCTTCGGGACTCTTCGATGAATGCTCACAGCTGAACATCATTCTGGGACATTTGGGCGAGGGGTTGCCGTATTCCATGTGGCGTGTGGATCACCATAATGGCTGGATGAAGCTGCATCCATATCCCGCCAAGGAGAGCTTTAGATACTACTTCGAGCACAACTTCTTCCTGACAACCTCCGGCAACTTCAACACGCAGTCCCTTCTGGACGCACTGCTGGTCATTGGTACCAACCGCTTGCTGTTCTCCGTGGACTGGCCCTTTGAAGATGTTTCGGACGCAACAGAGTGGTTTGAAGGTGTTCGGCTTAGCCATGCAGACAAGCAAAAGATAGGTCGTGAAAACGCCCTCGAACTGCTGAAGATTGTCCCTAATATGTAGATGTATTACCTTACTTCTTTCTCCACAACACAGAAACTTTTTCTCTGCTTTTTGAGTGGAATGAAGAGAGACGCATTTTACACACCACTTGTCGAAAGAGGAACACAAATATGAGAACCATCGCTATTGAGGAACATTTTTTGTCCCACGCCTTCCAAGGAAGAATGAAGAATACCTTAGGAAACTTCGCCTCAGGAAGCGAAATCCAGACAAAGTTGAACGACCTTGGCTCAATTCGCTTACGAGATATGGATGCACACGGCATTGATCTCCAAGTCATCTCGCAGGGTGCGTCAGGCACGACATCCCTCTCCGCTCAGGAAAGCGTCGGACTCGTGCGGGCTGCTAATGATCAATTAGCAGAAGCTATTACAGCCCATCCTGATCGTTTCGCGGGCTTTGCAACCTTGCCGATGGTCGATCCTATAGCCGCCGTCGCCGAACTGGAACGTGCTATTGCCTCTCTTGGCTTTCAAGGTGCCATCATAAATGGCACCACCAATGGCCTCTTTCTGGATGATCCTTCCTTCTTCCCCATCTTGGAGCGAGCCGCCTCCTTGAATGTTCCTGTCTATCTTCATCCCGCCGAGCCACCATCAGTTGTTCGTAATGCCTACTACTCAGGTTTCGATCCCACCGTCAACTTCTTTTTGGCGACCTCTAGCTGGGGCTGGCACTCTGAAACAGCGATTCACGCACTCCGCTTGATCCTTTCCGGCGTGTTTGATCGCCTGCCAAATTTGCAAATTATCATTGGGCACATGGGAGAAATGATTCCATTCATGCTTGATCGTATCAATAACACGCTCGCACCAGCCGCAAAGCATCTGCAACATCGCTTGCCTGACTACTTTTTGCGCAACTTCTTTTTTACAACTAGCGGCTTCTTTACGAATCCTCCTCTCTTGCTCACGTTACAAGTTATGGGTATTGATCGTATCATTTTTTCCGTCGATTATCCCTTTAGCACCAATGAACAGGGGCGTACATTTTTGGACAATGCCACTATCAGCCCAGCTGACAAAGAAAAAATCAGTCACCTGAATGCCGAACGTGTTTTGCACCTTGCCGAACGTTGACCATGAAAATGGTTCGTCATCCTTGCAGTAATAAGATGATATGAAACATGTAAGCGACAGCGATGTCGCTTATTTTTTATTTGGCGGTCCATCCACAATCAATTACCTGTGCGCTTCCTGTAATGCCACTGGCAGCGTTAGTGCAGAGAAATGTGACGAATTGTGCGACCTCTTCAGGCTCTAAAAGGCGGTGAATGGCAGATTCTGTGACCATAATCTTCTCGACGACCTCAGATTCAGGAATGCCGTGGACGCGAGCCTGATCTGCTATTTGCTTTTCAACAAGTGGAGTGCGCACGTAGGAGGGACAGACTGCATTACATGTGACACCATGCTCTGCACTCTCTAATGCTGTAACGCGTGTCAAACCAAGCAGACCGTGTTTAGCTGCGACGTATGCTGCCTTGAATGGTGAAGCCCGTAAAGCATGTACGGATGCAATGTTGATAACGCGCCCCCATTTACTAGCATACATTCCTGGTAGGACGGCCTGTGTGAGCAGAAAAGGAGCCGTAAGCATGATCTCGATAATTTGTCGCCACTTTGCCTCTGGAAACTCGGTGATAGGTGATACATGTTGTATACCTGCGTTATTCACCAGGATGTCTATGTGCTTCTCGGTAGCAATAGTCTCTGCGATAAGTTGTTGGAGAGCTGCTCCATTAGCCATATCTGCTACTTGAAAGCGTGCTTCTGGTAATTTGGAAGCGGCTGCATGCCCTCTTTTGACATCAATATCAGAGAGGGTCACGCGCACACCATGCTGTGCGAGATCGCGGGCGACTGCCAGTCCAATACCAGATGCCGCGCCTGTCACAATAGCTACCTTGCCTTCTAAGTCTTGCATGAAATATCTCCTGTATGCTATGTAGTTAACACATAGTCTTACTATGCTCCTTGTGAACCGCGTTTAACTTTAAAGAGGTCTGTAAGAATGTGGCGTAACCTTGCTTGAGAGGCGATATTTTCCGTATTGCTTTTTTCAAGAGAATGCGCTGCAAAAAAGGTGTATATTGCCAAACTAGCGTTGGGTCCCCTTGGATCAGTGTATGTGCCAGCACGATTACCTCCCGACCATGCATGTCCCATCCCACCAATTTTCCAATAAGCTTGCACTTCGCTTCCGTTTGTAGCAGTCCATGTCGCTATAACATATGCATGCCCGCCAGGAACCTGACCCGAAGTGACGTGTGTAGGACGGGTGAAGTCAGGAGTATAGGTGTTCAGTGAGGCGAGATGATCCGTCTCCATCCACTGTTGTAATGCTTGATCGCCATTCACAGGAGCAACAGTCGTATCGTTTGTGCCATGAAGAACAATAGTTGGCACAATGCGAGAAAGGTTGCTCATTGCTGTGTATGCCGCGAGTCCTTGCTGCTGTGGATTCGGTCCACCACGCCGCATTGCGCTCCACCCATTGCTCAGGTTTGTGGCTGCTTTGTACTCAAGTCCTGAATGAACACCAATAGCCGCAAACACATCTGGGTAGGTGGCTCCGAGAATAACGGACATCGCTGCTCCTGCGGAGAGGCCAGCAACGTATATGCGCGTAGGGTCTATTGTCCAAGAAGCCGTATTTTGTTGTATCGCTTGAATAATTCCAACGATACGAGCAGGCTCGCCACCACCCCGTGTTTGGTTGGCAGGAACAAACCAATTCCAACACAGGTTTTGGTTATAGTTACTCGTCTGCTGCGGATAGACGACAATGAAACCATGCTGCTCTGCAAGCTGATTCATTGTAGTGCCAGTTGCGAAATCTTGTGCTGTTTGACTACATCCATGCAACATGACCAGTAAGGGAACTGCTGTTCCGACTTGATAGTTTTGGGGTGTATACACAAAATACGGGTGTTTACCAACAGGGTCGTTATACACATACTGCTGCCACATAGGTCTCCTAGTTAGAGTCAGAGGGTGACAATCTGTGCAACGGCATACTGTATTGTCGCACAGATTATCATAGTATTACTTTGAGCGAGGCTCTAGCCAATCACGCAATTTGGGCCAGAGATTTCTCTTTGCTTCTCCACCAGTAAGAAGACCTATATGCCCAGCGTCAAGTACCAGAAACTCTTTGTCCTGGCTTCCAATCAAGCGCATAGTGGCCTCGGATTGCGGAAGTGAGCAAATATGATCTTTGGTTCCTGCAATATTGAGGACAGGGCAGGTGATGTTTGCGAGGTCTACCCGGCGTCCTCGTAACGTGATTTCCCCTTTTACCAGCTTGTTCTGCTGATAAAACTCGCGTATCCACTGCTTAAACGTGTCGCCCGCGAATGGCACACTGTCATTCACCCATTTGTTCATCGCAAGCCATGTCTCCATCGGCTTGTCATGCATAATGCGGTCCCACATAGTGACGTAAGTACCGACATAGTTCGTGACTGGTTTGACTAGACGGTTGCCAGTATCAACCAGTTCGCCAGGTATGTTTCCAAGAGCATCGACTAGGATATCTGGATTAAAGTACTTTTCGCTCGTCATAACCCCATATAAACCCATTGTTTCTGGTGTAAAATCTGTAGGTGCTGTGAGCAGAATCAAGTTCTTTAATGGTTTGCTGGGGAAGAGGGACGCATACATAGCACCCATCGTGCCACCCATACAAAAGCCGAGGAGAGTTAAATCCTCCGCGTGAGCATTTCTTAGCACCTTTCTTATAGCACGTGGGATGTAGTCTAAGACGTAATTCTCGAAGGTAAGATGTTTATCCTCTTCACCAGGAGTACCCCAGTCAAGCATATACACATCGAAACCCTGATGCGTCAGGTATTCGACTATACTGTTACCTGGCATAAGATCTAGAACATAGGGGCGATTGATGAGGGCATAGATGAGCAAAATAGGAATTGGAAAGCGTTTCTCAAGAGACGGTTCATAATGATAAAGCTTTGCTTTATTCTTTGTCCAGATGACCTCTTTTGGTGTGCTACCAGTATCGCTCTTCGCGCCCTCTAAGAGAATACGCATACCAGTTGCATATTTTCTATACATGCTTTCCATATCGCTTATCGACGGTACAACGTTTGTGGTTGCCATGTAAATCTCCTGATGTAGGGGCTTTCATTCATTACGCCCTTGTTGTGAATCAAAGCCGAAGTTGGACGTAATGAATGAAAACTCCTGCATTCGACCTATGCGCATTATTTAATCAAACAACATTATTCTACAGCTTCTTGCTGATTGGAGGTTTTCTTTTGCGACCTTCGAGAAGGTCCGTCAAGCTTTTCTAATGCGGCAAGAACTTTGTCAAGCTTGTTCTCTACCTGATTGAGCCGTTGCTCTAAGATTGTTACCGTCTCGTTTGTGGCTACCTGGTTCAGTCGCTGTTCTAAAGCAGTTACCACTTCAACTGTTGCGAGATGCGCGAACGTATCCTCGAAACTCTCCAATATATCCTCTGTTTTGTCAATCTTCTCTTCTAAGTTAATGACAAGTTGTGCAACATTCGCAATATCTAAAGTCGTGGGAATTTGAAGACGTTTGAGATACTCTTCATTCGCGCGTCGGAAGGCCAGTGTGATGCTGGCGTAGCTCTCTAAGAGAGGACGTGCGCCTTCTAAAAACTGCTCTGAACTAAGAGTTTCCTCGACCGCTTTTGACCATGAGTCGCTTGTAGCGTCATACCACTCTTTAAAGAAAGTGAAAGGGTCCGTTGAGAGGGGAGTACCAGCTAGCAGTTTCGCTTGAGCCTCTTCCATCATCGTAAGCCATTGCCGAGTCAATCCTAGGGGATCTCCACCCATATCCGCAGCTTTTCGCCATATCTCCATAGTCGTATCAAACCACGTTTTCCAGGCGTTTGTGGGATTCATCATTTGAAGCGGGTTCAAGCTGATTTGTTTCTGAGCCTTGCTTACGCTTTCGTCTATGCCTTGTGCCAATGAATGATACAAGCTATAGGTGTTTGTGGTTACTTCTGCGCTATTCTGTAAAGCATTCAACCACACCTTGGAGGTAGTTTCGTTCCAACGCTTCCACAACTCAATTGGATCGATTAAAGCTGTAGAGCTTTGTGAATCTGCTTTATCTAACACTGCGTTCACTCCTTGCATCGAACACGTAGAGGCTATCCGTGATGTTACCTAAATGGAAATATCCGGTGAAGAGTAATAGCCACATACGATTGTCACTCTTCACCAGATATGTTATTGCTGGTGATTTTCGTGCTGAGTAGCGGATTGAGCCGCATCTGTTGCTTGATGAGCCATGTTCTGAGCCGCTTCCATGCCTTGTTGAGCGGCACGCTGTGCTACTTCCATCGCATGTTTGGTAAGTGCTTGAGCAGTCTCTACGGCCTGTTTGTAGTTGGTGAGTGGGGCGCGGAACATCTCCATGTAGGCATCAACATAAGGAAGGGACAAGAGTTGTTCCTGTTGCTCACGCGTCTTCTCTACAACGGTTTGCATGAGTTCACGCGTTGATTCTACATGAGTCTTGTAGACCTCTGTTCCATGTTCCATCACGTTCTGTGCAAAATTGACGTTGCGCCTCTGAGCCTCTGCTGTGCTTTCCATGACTGCCTGAATTACACCCTGCGGATTTTGTGCTTGCTCTGTTAACGTCCGCATCAGTCCTTGTGTTGCCTCGGCGTGATTCTTGAGGACTTCAATTCCGCTATCAAAGATACTCTGGGCAAAGCGCATGTTGCGCTCTTGAGCTTCCACCGCACTACGAGCAATCGTTTGGTTTGTCTCATACAGAGATTTGCTTATGTTTTTCGCAACTTCATTGGTATTTGTATCCATTGCTTGTTCCTTTCGCTTATGTACTTACTTACTGCCATCATTCTGCTTGCCCGACGGTTTACCGGTATAAAGATCAAAGAACGTATTCATCATTTTCTGATACTGGTTCAGTGATTCAGTCCAGAGCTTTAAGTACGCTTCACCTGCATCAGTGATTGAATACACGCGTCGTGCTGGTCCAGCTTCTGACGTGTCCCAGCTAGAACTCACTATTCCGTCCTTCTCCATCTGCCGCAACGTTCGGTAGAATGTCCCTGGATTCATCGCATTCAGACCAAATGTAGACATCTTCTCCATCAATTCATAGCCATAGGAGTTCCATCCTCGCAGCATTAAAAGAATAACAGGAATATGCCAATTTTTTGCCCAGGCATCTGTACCCACATTGTTATTTTTGGCGTCCCCATTCTCTTCTGTCATATTGTGCTACATACCTCTACCTATCTAAATGCAATTTGGTTGTATGTTGTTTTGTCATCTATATGCATTTTACACTTAGATGCATAGTTTGTCAAGCGATAAGTGAAAATGCACGATGTGTTAGAATACGAGGTGCTTTATTGCCTCTGAGCCATATAGTCGTTTAGCTGACTGAGAAGGGCAGTATGAACTGTCTTCACACTTGGGTCGGCGTCCAGTTCTAAGAGTTTGTGTTGCTCTTTATAGTAGTCGAGCACATGCGTGGTTTCCTGGAAAAAGATGCCTAGTCTTCTCTCTATGGCCTCTCCTGTATCATCGGAGCGTTGATACAATTCGCTGCCATCCTGGTCACAAATGCCAGGAACTTTCGGAGGACGAAACTTGATATGATAGGGATGTTGCTGAGCACGGCAGATATATCTGCCAGCGAGTCTACTCATCAACTCCTCTTGTGTAACTCTAAGATAGATCACGGCGTCGATCTTCCGACCAATACGCTGCAACTCATTATCGAGTGCTTGTGTTTGGGCAAGAGTACGAGGAAATCCGTCTAACACAAAGCCCTGTGTACTCTCTGGCTCCTCGATAGTCGTACGCACCATTGTAACCGTGATCTCATCGGGTACCAATGCTCCACGCTCAATGTAGTCTTTGGCCTGTAAACCCAAAGCTGTCTTTTCCGCGATTGCTTGACGAAATAGATCGCCAGTGGCGATATGGCGTATGCCGAAATCCTGAGTGAGTAATGCTGCCTGAGTGCCTTTTCCTGAACCTTGCGTGCCAATCAGGATAATGTTCATGTATTTTCCCTCCGTTGTGGGGTAGCCAGAGTGCTTCATTGCATATATCAACAATACTATACTATTATCAACAATACTATACTATATAAAATTAGCAAGGGCAAAAGCACATGTATCTATTATATGGATTTTTAGGGTTCCTCGTACCCCTTTACTACCCTTGTAGTGTACTTATTACGGGTTACAGGTAGCTCTCAAATATGATATACTCGTTTTTGTGGCTTTCAGAAAAACATCATAAGTTACTCTTTGCGTAGTGTTTTTTTGGTATCTATATGCATATTGCATCCACTAGAGGAGAATAGTAACTCACGCTTAGCTCGGTTCTATGCTGATCGTAAAACACGGAAGTTTATAAACAGTAGGTATTTGAAGGAGAATACATACTATGAGTAAGCGATTAGATGGACAGACCGCTATTGTCACTGGCGCAGGACGAGGTATTGGTCGCGCCATTGCCAGGGATTTGGCTGAAACAGGTGCAAACGTCGTCATAAACTATGTCACAAGTGCTGACGCAGCACACGAATTAGCCGAAGAAATCACAGAACTCGGCCCAAAGGCGTTGGTGGTACAGGCCGATGTCACTGATTACGAGCAGGTGAGCGAGATGGTCAAGCAAGCGATACAAACGTTTGGACAAATTGACATTCTCGTCAACAACGCTGGCATTACCCGTGATAAAACGCTCAAAAACATGAGTAAGGATAATTGGGACGAAGTAATTCACGTCAACCTCGGTAGCCTTTTCAATTGTACCAAGCAGGTACTCCCCTTTATGTTGGAACGCAAAAGCGGTAAGATTATCAACATTAGCTCTTTCGTCGCTCAAGGCGGCAACGTTGGTCAATCGAACTATGCCGCAACCAAAGCCGGTATTATCGGCTTTACGAAATCCATTGCTCTGGAAGTCTCCCGGTATGGTATTACCGTCAACGCTGTCTGTCCAGGCTTCACCGAAACAGATATGCTGAATGCGGTGCCAGAGAATATACGCGAACGCATTCTTGCTAAAATCCCTATGGGTCGCTTTGGCAAACCCGAAGAAATTGCCTCTTGTGTACGCTATATTGTCACAGAGGGAGACTATATGACGGCTCAAGCGATTAGCATCAATGGCGGTGTCTACATCTAACATCACTTGATGCTTTATCATCTACTACTACATCTCTTAACATCAGTGCTGATTCGTAAGGAGGTAGCATTATGTCAGATACATCATCAACTACAGGTCAAGGTCCTTTTGAGGCGTGGAATACGCTGCTTGAAAATACGATGAAAAATAATCCTGCTATGCAGATGACGAACGAGCAAGCACAAAAGGGCGGGAAAGACGCATGGACCATGTTGATTGAGCAATTGTGGAATGCGAATCCCTATAGCACGATTCTACCATTTGATCCTGTTGGTACAATGCGTACGTTTCAGCAAATATGGATTGATGCCCTGAGCAATCCGGCACGTGCATGGTCAGACTATAGTAATTTTGTGCAGCAGTATACACAATTGATGAATTCGACCACGCTAAAACTCTGGGGTCTCGGTCAGGATACCAAACCGATTATCGAGCCTGAGAAAGGAGATAAGCGGTTTAGTGCCCCTGATTGGCAACAAAATCCTATCTTTGATGCCATTAAACAAAGCTATTTGCTTACTGCCACGACACTGCTTAAAGCTACTTCACAGGTTGAGGGACTGGATGAGAAGCAACAGCACAGATTGACCTTCTATTTACGTCAGTTCTTGGATGCTATCAGCCCGACTAATACGTTCTTTACCAATCCACAGGTGATTCACGAAACTCTCCAAAGTGGCGGTCAAAACTTGGTCAAGGGCATGGATAATCTCATGCGTGACATCAAAAATGGTCAGATCAAGATGACCGATACGGATGCCTTCGAGCCTGGACGCAATCTTGCGCTCACCCCTGGACAGGTAGTTTATCAGAATAAGCTTATCGAACTTATTCAATATACGCCGACGACTGAAAAAGTCTATGCGACTCCTTTGCTTTTTATTCCACCGTGGATTAACAAGTTCTATATTCTGGATATGCAGCCGAAGAACAGTCTCATCAAGTTTATGGTGGATAGCGGCTTTACTGTCTTTGTGGTCAGCTGGAAAAATCCTGATGCATCAATGGAAGAGATGAGTTTTGATGACTATCTCACACTTGGGCCACTAAATGCACTAGAGGTTATTAAAGAAATTACAGGTTCTCCAAAGGTTAACCCGATTGGCTACTGTGTAGGCGGAACCCTGCTCTCTGCCGCAATACCTTACCTTGTTGCGCAGGGCGACGAAACCATTAACGCTGCCACATTTTTTGTTGCTCTACAAGATTTTGCTGAAGTTGGTGACACTTCCGTCTTCATCGACGAGCCGCAGTTGACCTATATGGAGGGAAAGATGGCGGAGCGCGGCTATTTGGATAGCCGCTCGATGGCAACGATGTTTAATATGTTGCGTGCCAACGACTTGATTTGGAGCAATGTTGTGAACAACTACTTGTTAGGGAAAGAGCCAGCAGCCTTCGATCTCCTCTACTGGAATGCGGATGGTACGCGTATGACGCGTGTGGGACACTCATTCTATCTGCACAACACCTATCTGGAAAATAATCTGATTCAGCCCAACAAGGTGGTGTTAAAGGGTGTGCCAATTGATCTCAAACAGATTCGCCAGGATGTCTATGCTGTTGGTGCGCTACAGGATCATATCGTACCTTGGAAATCTGCGTGGCGCATTAGTCAACTTGCAAGTGGACCTGTACGCTTTGTGTTAGGGGGAAGTGGTCATATCGCAGGTGTCATAAATCCTCCAACGAAGGGACGAGGCTATTGGACAAACGACAAGCCATCGGGAAGTGCTCAACAGTGGTTTGAGGGTGCTGAGCATCACGATGGAAGTTGGTGGAGCGATTGGCTTGAGTGGTTGAAAACGCGCTCTGGCGAGCAAGTGGCACCGCCATCGGTGGGTAGCGAAGCACATCAACCAATTACTCCTGCGCCCGGAAAATACGTGCTAGAAAAATAATTTTCTTTTCTCGTGCGACAGTCTGTCGCTCCAGTTGAGAGTAAGACGATAGCTACGAATCATATGGCTGAAGCCATGCCGTACAGACCGGAGTTGGGATGTAATACTTCACCAACTAATGAGGTTGTACGGCAGATGTGCTTCTATCGCTGTCTATGCGTCTCGATTAATGCTGTGTACCAGTGTCCGCTTTCCTTGATTGTGCGTTTCTGCGTTGCGTAGTCCACATAAACGATGCCAAAGCGTTTGCTGTAACCCTCTGCCCATTCATAGTTGTCGAGCAGGGACCAGACAAGATAGCCTTGAATTGGTACGCCTTGTTCCAGCACACGTCCAACCGAACTTATATGCTCGCGTAGATACTTGATGCGGCGAGAATCGTTGACCTCACCATCACTTCCTACTACATCGTCAAATGCAGCACCGTTCTCGGTTACAAGCAATGATGGCACGCCATACTCTTTATGTAACCTCGCGAGTAAATCGCCAATTGCCTGAGGGTAGATTTCCCAGTCCATTTCAGTATATGACGCACCAGGAATCGACGCGACAAACTCGATTCCATCGGGCTTCGCTGGATTACCGCGCACAACTGCACGTGAGTAGTTGTTGACACCAAGAAAATCAAGAGGTGTGCTGATGACTGCAAGATCATTGTCCTGCATTGGTGGCGGGTGCACACCCATATTCTCGAATAGATGCTCTGGATATGCACCTTTATAAAGTGGTTCTATAAACCAGCGATTGCTAAGTGCATCAGCTCGTGCGACCGCTTGTGCTGTTTCGGGCGTATCATCGGCAGGATACATAGGTGTGAAGTTTAGTGCGATACCAATCTGTGTGCCAGCCTTCGTATGTGTGCGCAGACGTGGCACCGCTAATCCGTGCGAAAGCAATAGGTGATGTCCAACTATTGCTGCAGACTGCATATCCTGTATGCCAGGAGCGTGAACGCCAGTACCGTAACCAAGGTAAGCAGAACACCACGGCTCGTTATGTGTAATCCACGTACTTACACGGTCTCCAAGCTGACGGGCCACCACCTCTGCATACTCTGCGAACGCGTATGCAGTGTTTCGGTTCAGCCATCCGCCCTCATTATACAGTGCAAGCGGTAAGTCCCAGTGATAGAGTGTGGCAACAGGACGAATGCCCTTTGCTAACAATATATCCACCAGACGGTCGTAAAAATCAAGACCACGCGTATTGATGCGTCCCCTGCCATCTGGCAAAATGCGGGGCCACGCAAGTGAGAAACGGTAGGCACCGATGCCAAGTTGCGCCATGAGTTCTACATCTTGCGGCATGCGGTGATAGTGATCGACCGCCACCTCACCCGTTTCACCGTGATATGTCTTGCCCGGCGTTGCTGCGAATACATCCCACGTAGATTGTCCTCGTCCATCCTCGTGTATCGCTCCCTCTACCTGATAACTAGAGGTCGCAGCTCCCCACAAAAATGTCGCAGGAAAAGCTGTGGAAAGAGAGGCATCCGTTAACGTCTGGTGTTGGACATCGTCGCTAATGCTCATGCGTACTCCTATTTTTGTCTTGAACAATTTTCCAATAACTCGTGATAACCAAATTCGGGAATACATGGGTATGTAGGGGTCTAATTCTATTACACCCTGTTGGCAATTGAGAATGTTGGAGGGTATATGCAACGTTTCATTCATACTGCGAACATGATCCATCGCCCACAGGGTGTAATAGAATTAGACCCCTACATCCGACGTATCCACGTTATTTTATCAAACAGCACAATTAAGGCCCCTTCGTCTCACCATTTCCATCCCCATAGAGGAAACAGTGTGTCCAATGTCCACCGCCCAAATCGGTTCGCTGGGGAAAGCGTTCACGACATACAGGCATAGCATGAGGGCAACGCGGATGAAAACGGCAGCCGCTCGGTGGTGTAATAAGACTAGGAATTTCGCCGCGTGCTGGCAGTTCGGTCCTACTCTTTCCATCGAGACTCACTTTGTCAGGATCGGGCGCAGCAGAGATGAGCAGTTGTGTGTAGGGATGCTTCGGCTGCTGAATCACCTCGTCGCTTGGCCCACCTTCAACCATTTGCCCTGCATACATGACCAGCGTGTCTTCCGCGAAGTAGCGAGCACTGGCGATATCGTGCGTGATGAAGAGGAGAGCCAAATGTTCCTCCTCTTTCAGGCGTAGCAACAGGTTCAGGACATCTAAGCGTATCGACACATCCAACATCGAGACGGGTTCATCGGCAAGGAGTACTTCAGGTTGTGCCGCCAGTGCGCGTGCGATAGCTACACGTTGCCGTTGTCCACCACTTAACTGATGCGGGAACTTTTCGATGAACTGCTCAGCAGGACTCAGGCTGACCTTCCTCAACAACGCCAGTACTTGCTCCGTCTCCTCGCTCTGAGTGTGTACGTGCCCATGTACACGTAGGGGACGACTCAGATGATAGCGTACATTATGTACTGGATTGAGCGAGGCAAATGGGTCCTGAAACACGAGTTGCACATGGCGTCGATACTGGCGCAGTGAAGCGGCACCTTTAAGTTCCACAGGCTTACCACGAAAGCGCAACGTGCCAGAGGTCAGATCGTACATACGAGCCAGCATACGTGCAACGGTCGTCTTACCACTCCCGCTTTCGCCTACAAGTGCGGTAGCGCGTCCGGGATAGAGCGCAAGTGAAGTATCTTCCACCGCATGTACAGCACGTGCTGGTCCAAACAATCTGGCTTGTCGCAACGGGAACAGTTTACGTATATGCTCGGCTTCAAGAATAGCTCCCTCTTGATGCGGTTGCTCTTGAGTAGGTAGTGCTTGATTTGCAATGCTCATTCTGCTTTCCCCCCTTCTACAAGCGGTGCTTCATACTTCTGTGCGAAATCGGATGACGATGGCGGACCAGCAGGTGCAAGCCGACTATCATACAAATGGCATGCTACAAGTTGATGAGGACTCTCACGTGTAGACGATTGTAGTGTTGGCACAATACTATGGCAAGCATCAAAAGCAAAGGGGCAGCGTGGATGAAACGCACATCCAGATGGTACGTCGCGTAAGTCAGGTGGTGAGCCTGAAATACCGGTCATGGTACGGCGCGGTCCGGAAATAGTGGGAAATGACTTGAGCAAGCCATAACTATAGGGATGACGTGGATGCAGGTACAGGTCTCGACGCGACGATGTTTCAACCAGTTTACCCGCATACATGATCGCAACTTTATCCGCGAGTTCTAGTAAGAGCGAGAGATCGTGCGTGATGAAGATAACCGAAAAGCCTAATTGTTCGCGTAGACGCATAATCTCCGTCAAAATCTCACGCTGCACCACCACATCGAGAGCCGTTGTCGGCTCATCCATAATGATGATTTCGGGCGAGAGAGCCAAGGCGATAGCGATAACCGCGCGTTGACGCATACCACCACTTAATTCGTGCGGATAGCTGCTGATGCGGTCGGGCGCGATACCCACAAGTTTGAGCAATTCTAACGCTCGTTGTTTGCGAGAGTCGGGACCCATCAAAGGTCGATGCACCTTAAGTACGTCCATGATTTGCCGACCTACGGTCATTACAGGGTTAAGCGCATTCATAGCACTTTGAAACACGATGGAAAGTTCACTCCAACGAAAGGCTCTCAATTGTGCAGGCGTCAACTGCAATATATCAATCGGCTCCATTTCGTCTTCATTCCGTATTCCACGCTTTCCGCCCTTCAAACGTGAGCTAGACGGCGTAATGTGAACAGCATCAGCGTCATCGTGCGAACGCGGATAATAGATGACCTCGCCCCCTACAATCTCGGCAGGTGGACGCAGTAAGCGCGAGATAGCATAGGCAAGTGTTGACTTACCGCTGCCACTTTCACCTGCGAGACCAAGAATTTCGCCACGCTTCAACGTAAAACTTACATGAGTCGCCGCGTGAACAGTACCATTGGCGGCAGCATAGTCTACGCTAAGATTTCTTACGTCAAGCAGAGTCTCTTTTTCAACCGCAACAGCCATTATGCCACTCCCTCTTTCTTTACGAGAATAACCCGTTTGGCTTTCGCACTCTTCGGTTTGGGTTCACGTCGTAATCGTGGATTCGCGGCCTCGTCGATACCGAAATTGATAAAGGCTAGTGCAGCCCCAACCAGCGCAGCACATAAACCGGGTGGCACAAACCACCACCACGCCCCAAGCAAAAGCGCATCATTGTTTTGTGCCCAGAAGAGCATCACCCCCCAGCTTGGAATTGTCACGTCACCAAGGCCAAGAAACTCGAAGCCAATTTCTGCCAGAATCGCATAAGTCACCGTCCCCAACAGACTCGCGGCAATAATCGCAATTTCATTAGGCAGAATTTCGTAGAAGATAATACGCCATGTACTCTCGCCCGTGGCACGTGCCGCTTCGACAAAGTCGCGTTGCCGCATTGATAGCGTTTGCGCTCGCAACACACGTGCTCCCCATGCCCAACCTGTAATCGTAATAATGACTCCCAATTGTACTGGTCCCTTAAAAGGAAAGTACGATGCCATGACCACGGCAAGCGGGAATGCGGGTAACACCAGGAACACATTCGTTACAAGCGACAGTATATCATCAATGGCACCACCAAAGTAGCCTGCTGTTAATCCAACCAGGACAGAAAGAGCCGTAGCGAGAATACCAATTGCAAAGCCAAGAATAATCGAGGTGCGTGTACCGTCGATAAGCTGCGTAAACACATCCTGTCCCGTTTGCGTTGTGCCAAGCCAATGTGTAGGCGAAGGTCCCACAAGTGTATCGGGACCAAGCGCATTGGGATCACCATGTACAAACAAAGGACCAAAGATGGCGACAAGCACAAAGATGCCTATAATAGTAGCACCAACTGTCACCTTGCGGTTCAGGGAGATGAAACGCAATACATTGCTCAGGCGTCCAGCAAAGAGTGTTGCTTGTGTTGCTGGCGCACCTCCACCGGGAAGGGGAGCCGCCATAATACCAGTACCAGCAACGCCACCAGTGACAACTGAGTCCACACTTGTATCCGAACTAGATGTAGCAATTGTTCCATTATTCGTTTCTTGCACAATCGCAGAAGTTGACTCGTTGTCATCAGATGATGGCGTGCGTTGTGAAGATGTTGGTACACTCATAGCTGACTACCCCCTTCCCTGACGTACACGCGGATCAAGTGCTGTGTAGAGCAGATCGGCGAGAAAGTTCGCGCCTAACACTGCGCACGCGATAACCAGAAAGATACCTTGTATTAGAGCATAATCGCTGTTAGAAATGGCTTGCAGTAACTTGAATCCAATACCAGGATATGAGAACACAATCTCGGTCACAAGTTGCCCCGCGACCACAAAACCTAATGCGAGCGCAAAGCCTGTGATATTTGGCAGAATTGCATTGCGGGCGGCATAAGCAAACATCACCTGACGTTCAGGCAATCCCTTCGCTTGTGCCATCAAGACATAATCCTCGGAAAGAGTTGTCATCATCGCGTTACGCATTCCAAGCACCCAACCCGCTACAGAACCGAGCACAAGCGTCAGCGCAGGTAGAATAGAATGATAAATAGCACTTCCAATGAAGTCTGGTGTTAATCCAGGTGTGACATCGGTATCATAGCCACCTGTGATGGGAAACCAGCCCAGCGTAAAACCAAGTATGTAGAGAAAAATTAAAGCAAGCCAGAAGTAAGGGACGGCTGAGAAAAATGTCAGCAGTGGGGGCAGAACGCTATCCAGAGCAGAACCACGTCGCCACGCAACAACCACACCGAGCAACGTTCCTATCACAAAACTAATCACAACTGAGACCGTCGCAAGTAACAATGTCCAGGGCAATCCTTGCCCAATCACCTCCGTCACAGGGGCTGCGGAATAGGTAATCGAGACACCAAGGTTGCCATGCGCCAACTGACCAAGATACTGAAAATACTGAATGTATAATGGCTCGTGGCTGACACCAAAGGCAACCTCTAAGGAATGTAACGCTTGTGGCGGCAAATTACCCTTAAAGCGTCCAATCAATGCCTCCGCAGGATTTATAGGCGAAAGGCGTGGAATAATAAATGTTATAGTAATTGACGCCCACAACGCAACCAGATAAAATCCGATACGGCGAAGTAAGTGGCCCATCTAACAACTCCTTCTATGAAAGTACAGGACCGATGATGCACCGAGGCAAGGGCACCCGCAAGAGGATGCCCCTCCCATGCACGAAGCGTTTGTAACTGCCGCCATATGGGAGGGGCATCCCCGACGCCGTATTCGGGGAATGATGAAGGCAGCGGGTGCCCTGGTTCCCACATTCGATGCTGTTCATTTATAGCTGTACATCATCAGTTCCCTACAAAACTACGCCGCCGGGTGCAGGTTCAACATCACGATTTCAGCATCGGGATAGTCGAATGGCGCGGGGGACGCATAGGCGTTGTTAGCTGAGGGCCAACCTGTGAAGCGGGCCGTGCTATATTCGTTCCAAGTCGCACCGTAGACAAGCGGAATGCTCGGTAGCTGCTCAACCATGATCTTCTGAATATTTGCAATCGCTTGCTGCTGCACACTCTGGTCAGTTGAGGTTGCATACTGGTTAAGCAGTGTATCGGTCGTAGAATCGCTCCAGCGTTCCCAGTTAGAAACTGCTGTCTGACCTACTGGTTTGGTGTTGGTGCTGTTCAACATCGAGTTGTAAAGGAAGTACGGCGTGGGACCTGCGTTTGTCCAAGAGATGGCGGTATCGAACGAACCTGTTTGCATCGCACTGTAGTAGGCGTTGTACGAGACCGCGTTTACCTTCGCGTCGATGCCGATCTTCTTGAGATTGTCTGCCATGATTTGACAGTCTGTCACCCAGTCTGTCCAACCATTGACAACATTGAGGTTAAAGGAAAGCTTTTTACCACTTGCATCGGCATAGATACCGTCGCTGCCCTTCTTGAAGCCTGCGCTTTCAAGTAATTGCATCGACTTAGCGGTATCAATCGAAAATGCCGAGTTTGCATAAGTAGATGAAAGGAAACTTTGATTAGAAGGTAACACAAGTGCAGTTGGGTTGGACACTGGCTCGTAGCCACTCTCGGCAACCTTGTACATTTGTTGACGATCAAGCGAGTCGCTGATTGCCTGGCGCACAGCAAGTTTATTAAATGGAGCCTTTGCAGTGTTCAGGTAGAGCATAACAACATTTCTCGCAGGGAACCAGTAGTGGTTGTGTGCAGGATCGCGGTTGACATAAGTCTTCTGTATATCAGGTGTAAACAGACCGGTCCAATCAAGTTGTCCCTGTGAGAGCACAAGTTCCGCACCTGTGTTTGAGTTAAATGACGGGTATTTCAACTCTGCAACCTCTGGCTTGCCAGGCTGCCAGTAATTAGGATTCTTTACGAAATCAACAAGCTGCGGTGTGAATGATTTGAGTTTGAATGGACCCGTACCAACAGGATTTGTATTCGTATACTTTGTTGGATCACCTACACTCGACCAGAGATGTTTGGGCAGAATCCAGACCTGACCACCAAGATACCAGAGAATCGGTGTATAGGCTTTCTTGAATGTAACAGTGACCGTATTAGCATCAGGAGCAGCAACAGTATTAATATACTGCCAAATACCACCACTGTCTGCGGCTGGATACTGCTTGATAGTATTCAGTGTAAACACTACATCATCTGATGTAAATGCTTGTCCGTCTGTCCATTTAACACCTTGACGTAGGTGGAACGTCAAGCTCTTCGCATCACTTGCGAATGTATAACTTGATGCGAGCCATGGCTTAACACTACCATCCATACGATTAAAGAACAGGAGCGTCTCATACATGGGTCCCTGTACACCATCTAAAGCGGTGGGAGAATAAGGGCTAAAATTCTCGGTAAAGTCACCTTTAGGACTGGGGGCAATAGTGAGTACTGCGTTTTTAGCACTACTCTTATTAGCACTACTTCCGCCACCACAAGCTGAAAGTAGCATGACAAGGACGACGAGACATGAGGTCACGATCATGCCTGTCCTGGTCTTAGTCCCAAAATTTACAGATAAAGGGGTAAAAGACACGGAGAACCTCCTCGCGCTGGAACTGATGTACGAACATAAGCATGCCCGTACACAAACAAGATCAATCGTTGATCTTACAAAGCAACAATGATTACAGCGAATACACGGACCTTACAAGGACACGTTCGAGGTTGGAAACGCGAGATGTTGAGTAGAACCACTAGAAGCACGCACTACAAGACTGGTAGCAAATTGAACACGAATAGGCTGCGCGTTATCGTTCGCACTACGACGCCCGACAGTGGATAGCTGGGGGGAAGCCAATCCACTGCCAGCACCAAGCACGGGTTGAGGAGTATCTAATAACGATAGCAGGACTTCAATACCACGCTGGCCCATTTCGTAGAAAGGTTGTCGCACGGTTGTAAGTGGCGGACGAATATGTGCAGAAGTCGAAATATCATCAAAGCCAACCAATGCAATGTCACTTGGAACATGTAAGTTATGTTCCTCAGCAGCAGCAAGCACGCCATAAGCCATTTGATCGTTCGCGGCGAAAATAGCGGTAGGCCGTTGCTCTTCTGACAGAGCAAAGAATGTGTTTGCCGCGCTACGACCACCATTAGGCTGAAATTCACCCTCCATAACCAGCTTTTCATCCAATGGGATGCCTGCCTCCATTAATGCTTGCTGATATCCTTCGTAGCGTTCACGTGAACAAAGGTAGCGCATTGGACCTTGAATATGCGCAATCCGTCTGTGACCGAGACTCAGCAGGTGGCGTACAGCGTCATAACTACCTGTGTGATTATCAGCACCTACCCATGGAATCACCGCATCCGGCAGTTCCTGGTCATCAATGACGACAACTGGAAATCCATTTTTATGCAATTCAGCGAGGTGATGCACCGACTCACCCATGAACATTGCAAGGACGCCAGCCGTCAGCTTTGTCGCCAGAATATTGTCGATGACGTGACTCTTGTCCTCATCATGCATTGTACGGTAGGCACTGTATAACACAAGTTCATAGGGTGTTTGCTCAATGGTTTCAGCGACTCCACGTAGCACGTCCTGAATAAAGGGTTGCGTAAAAGAAGGAATAAGCACACCGAGCAGACGGCTCTTTCCACGTGCCAGATTGGAGGCGGTAGCACTGGGAACAAAATTTTGCTCTTCGACGATACGTAAGATACGTTCACGTGTCTTTGGGTCCACGTCTGGCTTGCGATTTAGGACACGCGATACTGTGGCTTTCGACACACCTGCCAGCCGAGCAATATTGTCAATAGTAGGCTTCCCCGACATACAATACTCCTACACGTTGCTACGCGAACGTAACCGCTTCCGTAACCGCTTCCGGTATCGGTTACAGGTAAGTATACTGATAAGAAGAGATGCTGTCAAGAGTTTTTGTAAGTCCTCTTTTTTTCTCTTGTAGGTTAGAGACAAATCCATCATTTCTAGTTATAAAGTTGTTGACTAAGATACATTCCTGGAATGCTTACAGGCAAATGTCCTTGCGCTTGTACCTCTCCGAATAGCACACGGGCGACAGCAGCAAAGGCTGGTCTTGTGTATTCGTAGGTAACGAGGTAGGTGCCAAGTTCTGGAAAGGCGAGTAGGTCATAAGGGTTGTAGGCGGCGATACCGATTACGGTTTTACCCGTATGAAGTATCTGCTGTACGATATGGCCTTGATAGGAGTCCTGGTTTGCATTCGCTGTGACAACTATCACAAGATCGGCTCTAGCAATCGCTTGCTGAAGTTTTGCGGCCTCCATGTGCATCGTCTGCTCTGTAATTGTCAGTGTCTCTACATGCGAATGACGTTGCTGCACATGCTCTATTAGCGCGTCACCAGCAAAATCTGTATCGACAGCCCCGCTAAAGATTGTAGGCTGTAGGAAAAGTAGCAGAAGCTGTTGTTTCGCTTGCAAATGCAAGGGCAGAAGTTTTTCTTCGTCTCGCACAAGTGTTGTCGAGCGTGCGTAAGCGTTGTCGCGTAGATGTTGATGGGTTTCGTTGCTAATAATGGCGAGGCCATTGCTCGATAATGCATTCCAAGAAAGTGTACGTGCTTTGAGTTGTAGGACGCGTTCGGCGGCATTCTGTATTCTCTCGTTCGTGAGCGTGCCATCACGAAGGGCGGCATGTATGGCTTCGATGCCACTTTTTTGTAATGCAAAGTGATGGGAGATTAATACGAGATCGACACCCGCTTGCAAAGCCTTGATTGTCCCTTGCTCCACGCCCACGATATCAGAAACCGCACGCATCTCCATACAGTCAGAGACAATTACTCCTTGAAAGCCCAGGCGTTCGCGCAGTAGTTGTGTCACAATTTCATACGAGATCGTAGCAGGTAACATTTCACCCTGCATCAAGAGGGGTAGATACATGTGTGCAGTCATGATAGCGTCTGCACCCGCCTCGATAGCGCGTTTGAACGGTATCAATTCTACCGCATCGAGCCGCTCTAAGTTGTAAGGAATGGTCGGTAATGCGAGGTGAGAATCAACGGCAGTATCACCGTGTCCTGGGAAATGCTTGAGCGTCGCGATGATACCTGCGTCATGATAGCCCTTGACCATTGCAGAGCCGAGACGTGCTACTAACTCAGGGTCTTCGCCAAAGGAGCGCACACCGATTACAGGGTTTGTCGGATTATTATTGACATCGACATCGGGGGCGAGGTTCATATTAATGCCAAGTGCCTTGAGTTCATGGCCCGTTGCGAGAGCAACGTCGTAGGCAATCTGTTCCGACCCAATCGCACCAAGAGCCATGTTGCCTGGAAAAATAGTGGCATGCTGTCCGAAGCGGCGCACCATACCATTTTCCTGGTCGATCATAATCAACAACGGCATACGGTGCCCTGCCTCACGTGCAAGTTGCTGTAGATACTGCGTGAGTTCATAGACCTGCTGGATATCCTGAATATTTCGCTTGAAGAGAATGATATTGCCGATGTGATACCTTTGAATCAGATCAATAGTTTCTTGCGATGGCATAGGCTCGAAAAAGCCAATCGCTAGCACCTGTCCGATTTGCTCTTCAAGCGTCATTGTATAACTCTGCATCTCTTTTCTTCTCCTCGACTGGTTAGAGTGTTATCGCCGCATAAGCAGCACTAAGCGCAGGATGTTCGGCATGTAGAATAGGGCCAATAGTGTGTTCTTGTTGAAGACGACGGAGGACATGGCCGCGAAGAAAGTCATCATGAAGCAACAAGCCACCACCGAGCACGATAGGTAGTTGTGATATGGGAGGCGCAACTGTTTGTACAAGTAGCGCAAGTTCGTCTGCAGCCTGCTCGATGATCTTTAACGCGACCTGATCACCTCGCTGTGCTGCTTCAGTGACGCATGTAGCAACCTGAGCAATCCTTGCTTTGTTATCGACAGTGTACACGGCGTCAAGAAGGTCTTCTGCTGTGCGTAGGTGCCAGTGCTCTAAGATGAGATCGAGCAGAAGCGTGGCTTCACCACGTCCGTCCGCTGCTCTTACAACTGCTTGCAAGCCTCGGCGTCCAATGTCGTAACCACTGCCCTCGTCGCCTAGAATATGACCCCATCCGCCAACTCTTGTAACGGTGCCATCTTGAGCACGTGCTAACGCTATTGATCCCGTGCCTACGATCAAAACAAGGCCAGCGTCTTTACCCAATGCACTCAGAAGCAGTTCGGCATCGTTCGTTATCAGAACGAATGCGGCAAGTTCTTGTAGATATGAACTAAGCAATGTAGCATCAGAAGGGCGGTCAATGCCTGCAAGTCCCAACCACGCCTTTGTCAGTGGTAAC
>CAXUHF010000003.1:101148-109258 GCA_964250765.1 uncultured Ktedonobacteraceae bacterium
ATCAGAAGGGCGGTCAATGCCTGCAAGTCCCAACCACGCCTTTGTCAGTGGTAACGAGCAGGAAATTTCGCTGGTTGCTTGCATAACTGCATCACGGATATTGTGTAATGCTCGATCAAGCCCGATAGCAGCATAATTCGCGCTTCCTGCAAGCCCACGTCCACATTCGCGTCCCTGCGCATTGACGACAATTGCAAGCGTTTTACTCCCACCACCATCGACACCGAGGTAATACGATTCGGTTGACATCGTAGGTTGCTCTCCTTGAGATGTGTTTTATGAGAGCAATTGCTCACGTTTCATGCTGGTATAGAAGGTGTACTTACTACCGCAGTAAGTGGCCTTGGCATATTCAATTGGTGTGTCTCGGTCGGTATAGGTTGTGCGTCGTGTTAACAAGACGGGGCTGGCGATGGCGAGATTGAGGAGATGTGCCTCATCCTCTCCTGCTACACTCGCCTCTAGTTCTTGCTCTGCCTCTACCAGCGAAATACCATATTTTGTCTCAAGTGTGCGATACAACGAAGAACTGGCGAAATCTTCTTCTAACAATCGCTCACAAGCTGGGAAGTGAAGTTGAGAGAGTTCGATAGCAAGTGGCTCACCATCCGCGAGGCGAAGCCGTTGCAGACAATAGATCATCTGCTCAGGCTCGATACGCAAACGTTCAGCCGTTATTTTATCGGCGGGGCGCATCTCTGCTGAGAGGACCTTCGTGCCTGGACGTTGTCCACGCGCCTTAATATCTTCGGTAAAGCCTGTGAGATGAATCAGTTGCTGAGTGATTTTGTGCTGACTCACAAAGGTGCCTTTACCTTGTTCTCGATAAAACAGTCCTTCATTCACTAGTTCGGTAATTGCTTGTCGAGCCGTCATACGGCTAATGCCATACAACTCGCCCAATTCGCGTTCAGACGGAATGAGTTCGCCGGGTTTCCACTCGCCAACACGAATCTTCTCGCGCATAATCTCTTTTAGCTGATAATAGCGCGGCAAAGGGCTTTTTCTGAAAATAGTACTCATGCCTCAACTCCAGACTTCTCAACAAGACACATCACAGTGATAATGAAAACGCCTACAAGCAGAATGGTTTATTGTATAGACCAGTTCTATGATGCTATACTTTGCTTCATACGTCAAGTCTAGTACGAATATTGAACACCGTAACCATGATGCTCAGGATGGTAATGATATGGAGTTTACCGTAGCGATTCTATGTTCTTAATGGTATACTTGGTCTATTGTATAGACCACTTTAGTATAGCATACGAATGTTGTTGTTATTCAAAGAGGAATAGGTGTTGAATGCAGTTTACTTTGCGTGGTGCTCGTCTCGTAGACGCGACTATGGACCGAGCCGATAGTGCTGTTATGATTGACGGGGCGTCTATTCAGGGAATTGAAACGGATGATAGAAGAGGGCAGCAGGTTATCGATGTCTCAGATGCGATCATCACGCCTGGTTTTGTCGAGGTCCATACGCACGGCGGTGGCGGCTTTAATTTGCATACATGTGATGTAGAGGAAATAACTTCATATGCGCGCTGGATACCCTCAACAGGCGTTACCTCTTTTTTGATAGCAGTCGTCGGCGCAACTCACGCACTACCAGAGCAACAACTACATACAGCAGTTACCGCAATTGAGCAGCAGAATAGAGGATTGGCGGAGCCGCTCGGCATTCACCTTGAAGGGCCATATATTAGCGAGAAGCGGCGTGGTGCTCATCCTTCAGAGTGGTTACGGCTTCCAAATGAGCAAGAGACACAGCGTATACTCGAACTCACAAAGAATTGTTTGCGTATAGTCACACTCGCTCCTGAGTTACCAGGAGCCGAACAGATGTTACGTCAACTCGTAGAGGCGCATGTCACCGTAAGTATTGGGCATACAGACGCTATCTATGAGCAAGTACAGGCAGCAATTGAACTTGGTGTTACACATGCCACTCACTGTTTTAATGCAATGCGCCCACTCCTGCACCGTGAACCAGGACCAATTGCCGCCATCGCACAGGCACCACAGGTACTGGGAGAGGTTATCACCGATGGAGTGCACGTACATCCAGCGGTGCTAGAAATGCTTGTGAGAATGCTAGGGCCAGAACGTCTCATCGTTATCACGGATGCGCAAGCCATCGCAGGACTTCATGATAACGGAGAAGCGTTCGCGTTCGCTGGACAGCTGGTGCATGTGATTGATGGAGCCGCTTGTCTCGCTGATGGCACACTTGCGGGTAGTATCCTCACTATGGATCAGGCATTACGCAACATGCTAGCAATGTCGCACGTCTCATTGCAGGATGCCGTCAGGATGTTAACGCTCAACCCTGCTCTGTCAGCAGGGTATGCTCAACGTAAAGGCAGATTGCGAGCAGGTTACGATGCAGACCTACTCATCTTCGACTCTTCGCTCACGCTGCAGGCTACACTCTGCCGCGGTCAACTCGCATTTGTCAGCGAGGACTGGAAACAGCGTTTCATGAACGTTCTATCCTCACAACTTATCTAGTGGTATAGATGTCTTGACAAATAGACCAGAACGGTGTACCATTTCTTACATCAGCTTCATCGGAATATTGAGATGTAACAAGTATTATCTGGACGGTAAGAAAGGAGAGTTTTTATACGCCGTAGAGGTTTCACGTTCTTATCTGCGTTTTTTAGTCGATTACATATTTTTAGCGATGTAACAACATACTTGAGTTACGAAAGTTAGGAGATCTCCCCCTATGACTCCCAACGCCTTCCCTTCGACAGGAACGAAAAGCAACAGTAAGATGTTCACGGTCAGTCTTATTGTCCTCTTCTCAATACTTCTTACCGCTTGTGGTGGTGGTAACAGTAGCAAAAATTCAAGTGGTCAGACAGTTCTTAAGGTTGCTACGCAGTCTTACGATTTCGCGCAAGCTGGCTTTAACCCGTACAATGGGCACCCAAATGCGGGTGTACTAGGGCTTGTCTATGAGACGCTCTACTTTGTTAATATCAATGGCGGTGCATTCACGCCTATGCTCGCCACCGATTACAAGTGGAATAGCGACAACACTCAGGTAACGTTTACCACTCGCCAGAACGTAAAGTGGAGTGATGGTAAGCCATTTACGGCAGATGATGTTGCATTCACCTTTAACCTCATGAAGCAATATCCTGCCGCTGATAGTAATGGTGTATGGAGTTATCTCAAAGATGTGACTGCACCTGATGCAAACACCGTCGTCATGACGTTCCAAAAAGCTTACCCACCAGTACTGGTTACGCTTGCAGGTCACGTCTACATCGTGCCTAAGCATATCTTCGCGTCGGTTGGCGATCCAACTAAGTATTTGACCGACAAACCAATAGGTACTGGACCGTTCACTTTAAGCAAATATCAGACAGACTTGGCGGTATACGCGAAGAATTCAAGCTACTGGCAGGCTGATCAGGTCAAGATTGACCAGATTCGCTACCCAGAATACAAAGACAACTCGACGCTGCAACTAGCACTTCCTAAAGGCGAGGTTGATTGGGCGGGTTACTTCTCCCCCACGCTACAACAAGACTTTGTAGCGAAGGATACAGCGCACAATCACCTCTTCATGGATGCCGTCAACCTGTATTCCATCTGTCCGAATCAAAAGGATCCGATAATCGGTGGTACGACAGGCTTGCCAGTGCGCCTTGCTCTGAGCACAGCAATTGACCGCAACGCCATCGCAGCGCAGGCAACAGCTGGCCTTGAGCCTGCTGGCAGTATGACCGGACTTGTTCTTCCAACTGCAAAAGACTGGTTGGACGCACAATATGGAAACCTGCCCTCGACAGCCGACACTGCTAAGGCGGAAAAGTATCTGACTGATGCAGGGTACAAAAAGGGTAGCGACGGTATCTACCAAAAGAATGGCACACGCTTATCCCTCACATTGAGAAGTGTTGACTCCTACTCTGACTGGAACGCCGCCGCTAAACTGATTGCCGATCAAGCTAAAGCGGTTGGCATTGAGATCAAGAACGTTACCGTAGGTGAGGATAACTACTATACGTTGCGTACTAATGGTAAGTATGACTATCAGTTGCAGTTCTGCGGTATGGTTGGTGGTCCTACACCCTACTACCTGTACAACCAATATCTGAACAGCAACCAGATTGGACAAGGCAAGTTCAACTTCGTAGCCTGGAACGATGCCACCACTGATAAGTATCTGAACCAGTACGCCTCGACTTCAGACGTAGCGGTACAGAAACAGGCAATTCAGGGTATCGAGAAGGTATTCGTGAATAACCAGCCTTTCATTCCATTATGGACTGGCGCGGACTATGACGAGTACTCGACTAAGAACTTTACAGGCTGGCCCGACCAGAGCAACCCGTATTCGAGTGGTAGCCCGAATACTGGCCCTGACTACGAGCAGGTCATCTTGCACCTACGCCCCGTGTAGAAGGCTTTCGTATGGTGCAGGGAGAACTAAGAAGTTCTCCCTGCATTATCAGTTAGAAGGAGTCATGATATGCGTCACTTGCTGCGTCGCATTTCGTTTTACCTGTTCGCCATTTGGATAGCTGTCACGCTGGACTTTTTCATTCCTCGCTTGGCGCCAGGCGATCCCGTTGCGGCAATCGTTGGCAAGATGTCTACAAAAGGCTATGTCACACCTGCGATGAAGCAGACGCTTTCAGCAATGTTTGGCCTGGATACGCATGATCCCTTATGGGTACAATATTTTAAGTATCTCGGCAACCTGTTTCATGGCGATTTAGGCAACTCAATTCAATATTTTCCCACTCCTGTTCTTAAGATTATCGGGCAAGATATTGGTTGGTCCATCATGCTTGGTGGAGTCGCTGTAGTTCTCAGTTTCGCTATTGGTTGTCTGCTTGGCATACTTGTGGCGTGGAAGCGCGGTACATTGCTCGATACAATACTTTCGCCTGTGATGAACTTTTTATCCGCTATTCCTTATTTCTGGCTTGCCCTGATTTCGCTGTATGTTTTCTCCTATTTATTAAGCTGGTTTCCTTTATCAGGGGGATATGACGCTGCGAACATTGACCCTGGCTGGACGCTTGACTATATCGGTAGCGTTATTCAACACGCCTTTCTGCCTGCCTTGACGCTGATTATCTCCTCGCTAGCGGGCTGGATGCTTACGATGCGTAACTCGATGATAACCACGCTGTCTGAGGATTACGTTTTAATGGCGAAGGCAAAGGGACTTCCAGAGGGACGCATCATGTTATGGTACGCAGCTCGTAACGCGGTGTTACCAAACATCACTGGTTTTGCCATTGCGATTGGCGCGATTGTCGGTGGTCAGTTGCTTACCGAAATGGTGTTTTCTTATCCAGGTATTGGCTACGCCCTCTTGCAAGCAGTCAACCAGCAAGACTACGCGATGGTGCAGAGCATTTTCCTCATTATTACGTTCGCTGTACTAGGAGCAAACTTTCTGGCTGATATGTTGTATGTCTTTCTCGACCCGCGTGTGCGTACAGAAAGGAGTGCCTAAATCATGCAAGAAGGCCCACGTAGCATGAGCATTACTCCTATAGCCATTGCACCTGACGAGCCATTAGCCGCACGTGTATTGGACGTACTAGGTGCTGCATGGAAATCCATAACGGTCAATCGCAAGATGGCGGCGGGAAGCGCGATTCTCGGTTTCTTTATTCTCGTCGGTCTAATTGGACCGTTCTTCATGACGATTGACCCAACCGCAACCTCTCATCTATTCCTTGCCCCACCATCAGCAGCACACTTGTTAGGGACAACGGTTGTGGGTGAGGATATTTTCAGTCAGCTGGTGTATGGCACTCGGACAAGCGTCTTCTGGGGGCTGGGTACAGGTATCCTTGTGACACTTCTTTCGATTGGAGTCGGCCTAATAAGTGGCTACTTCGGTGGACTGGTCGATGACCTGCTCACGCTCTTCACCAATGTTTCGCTTGTGCTGCCTGCGCTCCCGTTAGCGATTGTACTCGCGGCCTACTTTCCACGTGGCCCATTGACGATTTCTCTGGTGATAGTATTCACAAACTGGGCATGGCAGGCTCGCGTACTACGTTCGCAAACGTTATCAATGCGAAGTCGTGAATTCGTTGAGGCGTCCCGTGCAAGTGGCGAGTATACGTGGCGTATCATCTTCTTCGAGATTTTCCCTAACGAAATTGGTCTGGTTGTCGCAGGCTTTGTCAGTACCACGATTTATGTTGTTCTCACATGGGCAGCACTGGAGTTTCTCGGCCTCGGCGATGGCACCATTCCTAGCTGGGGTAGCATACTTTATTGGGCACAGCAAGCGGGCGCGTTAGGAGGTGGTCTCTGGTGGTGGTTTGTGCCTCCTGGTGCCTGTATCGCGGTGCTTGGCGCGGGCCTCTCGCTCATCAACTTTGGCATCGACGAGATTGCAGACCCAAGACTACGTGTGGAACGTCCTACAAAAGTTATAAAAGCGAAAACTATCTGATGCTTTATCTCACACGACCAGCATAATGCTTAAGCAGTTGCTCGCCTCGCTCAATGCCACCTGGAACATTGTATGACACAAAAACAGGTGGCTCAATACTCCGCTCAAGAAGACGCTGAATCGTTTCAGCGGTCAGCATTTGCGCAATAAGAACGGCGGCAAGTGAGGAAATAGAACAGGCTTTGCCTCCCTGTGGTAGATCGAGTAAGGCATCGCCGAAAGGTCCACAATTGTCGATGACCACATCGGCAAGTTCGTACAGCTTCTTGCCCGATGGATGACGCGACGGAGACTGTTGCGTGTGCGTAAGCGAGGTTATTGCAACTAGCTGATGCCCATGCGCTTTCACGCGTTGTGCAACCTCTACAATAGCAACGTTTGTCCCAGAATGTGAAGCGATGAGAAACATATCCTGTGGCTCAATGGAATAGCAATTCAGTATCGCTTGACCAGCCGCAAGATCACGCTCTATGTCCGGTTGTCGCACACGAGCAAGCGACCAGTTGGCATAGAGGGCAAGGTCTTCAATGTCGATTTTATTGATTGGCACCAACCCACCTGCACGACCCGCTAACTCCATCGCAATAGCTCGTGAATGGCCTGTACCATACACTTGAATGACTCCATTCTTCTCGATACAGTTAGCGCAGAGCAACCCAGCACGTCGAATCGCCTCAGCCTGTGTATGACGAATACGCTCAAGCACCTTGAACGACTCTTGCCAGAAAAGTTCTAAGCTCATAGCTTGATTATCAGACATGAGAACTACTCCTTGTTTGTTACATAGTTCGAGTGATCTTCGAGAGGCTACGTGGCTGATCGGGGTTCAAGCCCTTCTGTAGCGCGAGGTGTTGAGCGAAAAGTTGACCGACGACAATATATGCGAATGGCGCAAGTAATTCTGCAACACTTGTATCTATTAGTGTTGTCGAGTCTTTTCCTGCTCTACCTGTTTTGCGTACAGTGGCTTTAGTAAAAGAGGTTAATGTAAGTTGTATCGGTACTGTTGCAAGTGCTAAGAGTTGTTGCTCTTCTGCGATTACAAGGGTATCCGCGTCACGCTCTCGTAGCCATTGCAGCAATGCGAGTGAGTCGGGACTTGTGCGTCCAGGTGGGGCAAAGACAATAATGGGTAAGCTTCGTTCAACCAGAGCGGCAGGTCCATGTTGGAAGTCGGCAGTTGAGAACGGTGTGGCGATGACGTAACACGTCTCCTCTAATTTGAGAGCCATCTCGCGGGCGTTGCTGTACTGGAATGCGCGCCCAAGAACCACACAATCACGAGCATAGACATAGCGAGCTGCGAGCTGCGTGATTCTCGTTTCGCTTGCGAGTGCCGATGTCACAAGGTCTGGAACGCTTTCAATGCTCTCTTGAAGTGCTTCGTCATCTACCATGAACGCGGCAAGCATTGCTAGCACAAGACACGTTGTGGTGTATGTCTTGGTAGCGGCGACGCTCAGTTCAGGGCCAGCATGACAGAGTAGTGTATATTCGGCATGAGTAGCTAACAATGATAGCTCGTTATTAGTCACGCCTACAGTGAGTGCACCTCCTGCACATGCTTGTGCGACTACTTCCACGATATCAGGTGACTCACCTGATTGCGAGATACCGACGACCAATGTTTGTTCCAATTGTAGTGCGGCACCGTAGAGTGTGTAG
>CAXUHF010000004.1:0-1304 GCA_964250765.1 uncultured Ktedonobacteraceae bacterium
CCCGGACGCTATACATGGGTCCCTACATTGTGTACAAATGATATTTTATGATGACGTGCCGCGCGCGGCACGTTCCATTTCAACTTTTTTGCGCTCGGCATGACGTTGGGCGCGTCGTACTTCGACAAGTTTACGCCACCCACGGTAGAGCAAGGGGCGATAGATATAATCCTGTGTAGGCATGTTCAAGCGTGAAAAGCCGCCATAGCCTTTTTTGTATTCATAGACACCCCACATCTCCTCCCCCGGTTCCAGTATTTCGGGTATCGTGCGGAAGTCAAAGTAGCTACAGCCACGTGCTTTTGCCCACGCAAAACAACGGAACTGCAACAAGTACGTAGGTTTCAAGTTGCGTTTTTCGTTTGAAGACGCACCAAACATGTCCCAGCACCAATCGCCGAAGCGAATCAGCATTTTGGCAGCGATTGCCTCGCCCTCATGTTCAGCAAGATAAAGTACTGCATCGCCCTTAGCTGCGAAGTAGCGTAAAATCTCTTTATGATAGTCTTTGCTGTGAATGAAGAAATCGTCGCGCTCACTCGTCACCATCAATAACTTGTAGTAGGTGTCGAAGTCCTTTTCACCGTCGGCTTCACGCACAACCACGCCTTTACGCTCGGCTGTCCGTACATTCTGCCGCCATGTCATTTTGAAATCAGCAAGGAGCGTATCGAGATCAGGCCGAATGTCCAGGACCCAACTACGCCGCCCATGTACCGCAATTGGGTTTGTCTGAAAACCGAGCTTATGATAAGCGGCAAGCCATACATCCTCGTCAGGGTCATCGTCGGCAATGTTTGGTTCGACCCGCAATACGACTGCATGCTCACGCTTTGCTAGCGTATGAGCATGTGTAATAAGCGCGGTCAGTGCAGGCGAGTCAGGCCGTTCAACAGTGGGACCACGCACACTATAGAGCCAATTGAGTTGTACCCCTGGCACTTTTGCAGGTAATGGCACGGGTGCAACGGTCAAAAGCATAGCACCGACGAGTCGCTCATTCTCCAACGCGCCAAGCCTATAGATGCGTCCCCCAAGATATTTGTTGAGTTCACCCCACTCATATGATTGCAGGAGATGACTCCGAGGCTGACTCGTTAGGAACGTGTTCCACTGCTCCGAATCAGTGATCTCCTGCACAGAAATTGCGGTTGTTGTTGTCATTACAAATTATATTTTCTTTATATGTTATCGTACACGGCCAAGGTTCATATTTGGGTAGACAGGGAGACCGCAAGGGGGGGCCCGACATATTGGGGCCCCGACCGGGTGGGGGGGCCCGTGGGGGGTGCCGGGGTGGTTGG
>CAXUHF010000004.1:1314-23282 GCA_964250765.1 uncultured Ktedonobacteraceae bacterium
CCCCTACATATCGGAAACCCTACGTGTAGGGGAGACCCTTGCGGTCTCCCTGCTACTTGGCAATGTATTATTGCATTTTCAAATATTCGCTGCGCAACAGACTATAGACGCGTACATTGTGAAATTTGCCAAATCTAGGGATAACCTCGCGTAGTGTGCCTTCGTAGGTAAAGCCAGCCTTTTCGTCGGCACGCTGCCCACCAATATTTTCTTCCATATCCTGAGTCTGAATGCGATTCAAGTTCAATTCCATAAAACCATACTGAATCATCAATTTCGTGCATTCAGTACCATAGCCCTTGCCCCAGTAGGCACCATCAATAATATTGTAGAACTCGGCACTCTGGTTAAGTACATTGATATCCTTGAGACCAACCAGACCGATAAGCGTGTTGTCACTCTTAAGTGCAACGCCAAAGATAATATGCCCAAAGGTCTTATATAGGTTCTCAAGTCGCTCTCTGCCGCGTGCATCACTCGTGGGATAGATGGAGAAATAGCGTCGCACTTCTGCATCATTAAGCCATGTCGAGTAGGCGTGATTATCTTGTGCTGGCTCCAGAGGACGTAAATAAAGACGTTCACCAACGATAAAAGGATTTTGCAGAGATGATGTATCTTCAGCCATAGTGGGGTTCCCTCCTTTATATTCGTGGGTCAGTATAGCATAGTGCAGGGGAAGAGGCAATTTACATGGGACTTCACAACAGAGCTATTCAAGAGTTGGGGAAAGCATAACAGGGGCAAGCCCCTGTTATGCAAATTGCCTCTTATTTTACATTGCTCACAGACATATCTTCTCTATCGGCGGAGCTAGTAACTGAGTCTAAAGAAGTAGCACTTGAGGCAGACATGATATACTGCCGATACCAGTCACATGCAAGCCGTATTCCCTCCCGTATACTCACCTGTGGCTCATATCCTAATTCTGTTCTCGCCTTATCAATCGCGTGGCGGTTGTCCGTACCGTAAAGCGTGACTCCATGTCGGGTAACAAGCGGATGCTTTGAGCTATTGAGTTGAACTGCACGCTCAGCAGCATACGCAATGGCATATGCTGCTGCGTATGGGACATGTAAACGTGGCGGTGTCGTGTTCAGTTCCTGTGCTATCGCATCTAGAAATTCCTCTTGTGAAAGCGGTTGATCATTCGTGATATTGAAGGCTTGTCCTTGTGCGTTGTCAGAGTCTGCGCATAGGAGAAGTCCCTGCACAACATCGGTTACATACACGAGAGGAAGAGAGTTGCGTCCAGAACCGAGAATAAGTCCCTTGCCAGCACGTACCTTGTCAGCAGTGCGTCCGAAATTGAGCCGGTCTCCAACTCCAAAGATTGTGCCTGGTCGAATAATGGCTGCGGGCAGAGCATCGTCCATAATCATACGTTGGACAAGTGTGTCTCCTTGTGCTTTGGTAATCCAGTATGGATCGTTGCGAGGAGCAGGTGAAACATCTTCTGTCAAAGGCCATCCACGATCCATACCATAGATTGTCCAGGAACTTACGTGAACGATTCGGCGAACATTGGCATTCAGTGCGGCTCGACAGACGTTCTCGGTACCCGTGACATTGACTTTGTAGTACTCCTCGATTGGTACCCAGAGACCTTGCATAGCTGCCAGGTGGAACACAGTATTCACACCTCGCATGGGTGCTAGCAACGTGTCAGGTTCACAAATGTTGCCACGATACACCGTAACGCCACGTTCTTCGAGTTTGTGTGTATCTTCAGATGGAAGTACCAGTACTCTCACTGTATCACCGCGTTGCTGTAGTGCAGTGATGAGGTGATGTCCTACCAGGCCAGTACCGCCGGTAATAAGCGTCTCCACAATGTTTTCCTTCTCTATGATAGTTATATTCGATGTCAAATGTTTTTTACTCAGATATCTCCAGTACCGTTGATTTTGTGTATACAGGCAAATTGTGCGTTTCCTGTTGTTTCCTCTCGTCTCGATGTCGCCAGTGGTAGGCAAAATCGGCGACTCCTGGCAAGAGTCTATCGAGCCAGATGATGCCATGATACTTGAACGGCACGATTACCTCCCGACGCGGAGAAATGGCAAGCCGAACAATGATACGTGCGATACTCTCCGGTTCAGGCATTCGCTCTTGTAAAGCACGTGTCATGGAAGTACGAATATTTCCAGGTGTCACGAGAGAGACCGCGATGCCACTTCCTTCAAGTTGACGACGTAGTGCTAGTGAAAAGCCACGAACACCAAACTTCGTCGCCGCGTAAAGTGGTTCGAGGGCTACATGGCTTGCTACGGAACCTACTGAAATGATTGCGCCATGCTGCTGCTGCTGCATCACTGGTAGCACAGTGCGCGTCAAGATCATCATACCAAGCAGATTTGCCTGGAGCAGATGTACAATATCGTCTATCGGAGTTTCTACAAATTGCTTCTCCCAATTTACGCCAGCGTTGTTTACAAGGACATCTATTTGTCCATAAGTTTCCCGTGTGCGCTCCACAAGATGCATAACTTGTGCTGTATCTGTAACATCTGTCGGGATAGCTATAGCATGACCACCATTGTGAGTAATCTCGTAAGCTAACACGTTTAAGGCATCAGTACGACGAGCCGCGAGCACGACATGAGCGCCTTGACGTGCGAACTCACGAGCTGTAGCTGCACCAATTCCTGAACTCGCTCCCGTAACAATGACAACGCTACCACTTACTGCTTGTGACATAGCTTCCTCCTTATCTAACTAGTACCTCTTGAGGCTGACGGACATTTGCGTTCTCTGCTGTCCAACTGTCTTGATGTAGATACCAAGCGGATGTGATACGTATTGCTTGCATCAGCGATACCTTTGGTGCATAGCCTAGTTCACGACGTGCTTTGTCGATAGAAAGGCGATTATCCGCGCCATAAAGCTTGACGCCATGTCGTGTGAGAAAAGGAAGAATTCGATTATTACTGAGTACGGCAATACGCTCGGCTAGATGTGCAGCAACATACAGTGGCAGGTAGGGTACATGTATGCGCGGTGCTGGAACACCTATTTCCTGAGCAATAGCTGAGAAAAAGACCTTTTGAGTAATTGCCTGATCGTTACTTATATTGTAGATTTTCCCCTCTGCTTGCTGGGAATCTAGAGCTAGCAGCAATCCCTGTACAAGATCAGTTATGTACACAAGGGGTACGATATTCTTTCCCGATCCTATAATGATTCCTTTACCCGCACGTATTCGATCAACCATGCGCCCAAAATTCAAAAGGTCGCCTGGGCCAATGAGCGTACCTGCTCGAATGATGGTGGCAGGAAGACGTTCTTCTCGGATCATACGTTGCACGAGCATATCACTTTGTGCTTTAGTCCAGCTATAGGGTTCATCGAGCGGTTCCAAGAAATCGTCCTCAGCTGCCGCTCGCCTTGTTGACATGTCGTAGACCATAGCAGAACTGATATGTATGACTCGACGCACATTAGCCTGTAACGCTGCTCGACAAACATTCTCTGTACCAGTAACATTCACAGCATAATACTCTTCCATCGCATGCCACGCCCCAATCATTGCAGCTAGGTGGAACACGCCTTCCACACCTCGCATAGGTGCAATGAGAGCCTCTGGAGAACGGATGTCACCATGAAAGACCTCCACATTCCGCTCTTTAAGCCAAGTAGTATCCTCTGTGGGAAGTGCGAGCACTCGCACGCGGTCCCCACGCTTTTGCAATACAGAAATTAAGTTACGACCTAGGAAGCCGTTACCTCCTGTAACCAATATTTCCATCCTGATGATTCCTTTTTATACTATTCATGTGGTTATTGAACGATACCAAGCAATACCCTGACGAACTCCGTCTTCCAGATGTATTTGAGGCAAGAAGCCCAACTCGCTACGTGCCCGATTAATCTTAAAGCAATTCTCACCACCTATCTGCATCAATCCAAAGCGCATGAGCGGTGGCGGTTGCTGCCTGTGCAACAAGTGGCTCACCAGTTCAGCAGTTGCACCCACTGCAAGAGCGGCCCGATAAGGAATATGTATGCGAGGTGGTGCAACACCTAATTCGTTAGCAATAGCATGAAAGTAGTCCTGCTGAGTGACAGCCTCGTCATTGACCAAAAGGTAGGCTTTGCCAATCGCCTGCTCTACTTCGCTCGCTAATACAATGCCTTGTGCCACATCCCTGACATAAATGAGGGGTAGATGGTTAGTGCCAGAACCAATGAGAACCATTTTGCCCTGCTTCACTAGAGAAGCGAAGCGACCAAAACTGTTACTATCACGTGGCCCGTAAATCAAGCCAGGGCGGACGATGGTCACGGGTGCTGCTTTGTCGTGTATCATCTGCTGAAGCAAGTGCTCAGTCGCTGCCTTAGTCCTGCTGTATGGATCAAATCCACCACGTAATGGTGCTGTCTCGTCAACAGTGCCATGAACATCGAGACCGTGTACGGTAATCGAGCTAACATGGACAATTCGTCGTACACCTGCACTTATTGCGGCTTCTACAAGAGCCTTGGTCCCATAGACATTGACTCTCTCATAATCAGCTTCCGGTCCCCAAGGCCCTGTTCGTGCCGCACAATGTAGTACGCGCTCGACATCATCAACCGCCGCCTCTAACGACGAGCGATCAGTAAGGTCGCCCTGGTAAACCTCCACATTTGTCTTAGCATATCGGGATATATCTTCGCCTGGTCGCACAAGTATGCGTACCGATTCATTTCGCTCTAATAGGACATCTACCACATGCCCCCCTAGGAAGCCTGCCGCACCCGTTACTAGAATCGTCATAACTACCTCCGCCTGTTAATTCAACCTGATGTATGTATAAGTCAATCGATCTATAATTATGTTCCTTGTATAAAATTTGTGACTTGTAATTTCAATAATCCTCTCTCCCAAATACCAGAATTCATGCCTGAGTTCCTTTCCCATTAAGATTGCGTAACTGAATCTCTCTCCGACGTAGAAGTGTTTTGCTGGTACCAGATAGAAGTAAGCCGCACTCCCTCACGTATGGACACCTGAGGTGTATATCCTAGTTCAAGATGCGCCTTATCAATACATAGGCGATTGTTCGCACCAAAAATTTTGACACCATGTCGTGTAACAATCGGTTTAATTCGATTGGCACTCAATGCAGCAACGCGCTCGGCTGCATATCCTGCGGCATACATAGGCTGATAGGGTACATGGATGCGCGGCGGGGCAATACCTATTTCTTGTGCGATAGCTGAGAGATACTCCTTCTGAGTAAGCGGTTGGTCGCTGCCAATGTTATACACTTGCCCTACCGCGTTGTTGTTGTCCAGTGCCAACAAAATCGCTTGCACTACATCAGAGGTGTAAACAAAAGGTATAGTGTTGTTGCCAGAGCCAATAATGAAGCCCTTGCCAGTACGCAAACGATCAGCAGTACGCCCAAAGTTTAGACTGTCACCAGGACCTATGAGGGGTCCTAAACGCAGAATGACTGCAGGCAAATACTCTTCAGCCACCATACGCTGCACAAACGTATCACTTTCTGCCTTTGTCTTGCTATATGGTTCGTCGAGGGGAGCAAGGATATTCTCTTCTGTCGCTGGTTGCCCATGCGCCATGTTGTAGATCATTGCCGAACTCGTATAAATAAGACGACGAATTCCCGTTGTAAGAGCCGCTCGGCAGACATTTTCAGTACCAATGACGTTAATTGCGTGAGAATCTTGCATTGGCCCCCACACCTTAATAATGGCTGCCAGATGAACTACGGCATCTGCTCCGCGCATAGGGTCCTCCAACACCTCCGAATCACGGATATCACCACGAAAGAGAGTTACTCCACGCTGTTCGAGCCAAGCAGTATCCGATGTAGGAGATACAAGTACACGCACATGGTCTCCACGCTCGTGTAAGGCCAGGATAAGATTACGACCCAGGAAGCCATTGCCTCCTGTAATCAATATTTCCATGTTGATTATTCCTCTTCACTGGAATACAGTCTTTATCTTGCATGCAACAATTACTAGCTCTGCCGAAGCTTTTAGCTTCAGCAGAGCTAGCAAGGCATGGCTACATGCATCTAATAAGGGGAAACGGTTTGCTTACTCTGTGTTTTGCTACTATTTCTACGTATCGTCTCTTGGCTAAGGTTTGCATGAGTATGAGTCTTTGACTGTGTGCTATTATACATGCGATACCATGCAACACTTTTGCGCACTCCATCAGCAAGATGTACCTGAGGAGAAAAGTTTAACTCGCTTTTTGCATGAGAAATCACAAAGCGATTCTCACCGGCAAGTTGTATCATACCAAAGCGCATAAGTGGTGGAGGTTGTTTCATACGCAACAAGTGTCCCACCATTTCAGATATGGCACCCACAGCGAGAGCCAAGCGATAGGGAATGTGCCAGCGAGGAAACGGAACATCTAGTTCCTTTGCAATAGTGTTAAAGTAATCCTGCTGTGTGATCGGCTCGTCATCGACCACAATATACACTTTACCATTTTCTTGCTTTGCTTCACTTGCCAACAAGATAGCCCGTGCTACATCCTCAACATAGACGAGTGGTAAATGGTTAGTGCCGGGGCCGATAATAGCCATTTTGCCCTGCTCCACCAGTTTGGCGAAGCGGTAGAAGCTGTTAGTATCACGAGGGCCGTAAATTACCCCTGGACGGATAATAGTTATTGGTGCCTCTTTATCGAGGATAAGTTGCTGAAGAACGCGCTCGCCTGCAATCTTGCTTCGACAATAGGGATCCCGCTCAGTGCCATATGGAGCAGACTCGTCGATGCCGTTGCCAACAACAAGGCCATGCACATCTACCGAACTGACGTGTATGATTCGCTGAACACCCGCGACCATCGCGGCTTCGGCTAAAAGTTGGGGACCGCGCACGTTGACCAGTTGGTATTCGGTCTCAGGACCCCAGGGAGTCATGCGTGCTGCACAGTTTACGACGCAATCCGTGTGACGAACCGCCGCTTGCAGCGAGGCGGCATCAACCATATCGCCCCAATGGACTTCCGCGCCAGCCTCAGCTAGCCAGGAAACATCTTCCCCTGGACGTACCATAACGCGCACATCATCGCCACGCTCAAGTGCCAGTTCAGCTACATGGCTACCAAGCAGTCCTGCCGCACCTGTCACAAGTATTTTCATATATTGGCTCCTTTTCATAAAAAACCAGAACTTGTGTAAAGAAGACAGGAGCCTTTGTCGTCTCTACAAACAATTGTTTCATGATCTTCACTGTGTATATTCCTCTTTTATCAGGCCACTATTTTACACTGCTCATAGGCCACACATTGAGGGTGAGCGCATCCTGCTCGGTGAACCATACACGACCATTTGGATCGAGAACAAGTCCATCATGAGGATGTGCATTCGCCCGTACAGTGCGCGCAACGATCTGACCCGTTGCAGGAACAAGATAACCAACCTGTTGGTTAAGCGAGTCACTAAACCAAATATTACCTTTGTTATCAACACGAATGCCTGAGATATGTGTACCTGTGCAGTTTCCTACATTGAGACAGACACCTTGAAAAATGCGAAAACGCAGGTCTGCACCAGTTTTAGGATTAAATTCGCTTAAATAGCCCGCAAAACCTTCGGTAAACCAAACATTTCCGGCTGCATCGGTAGTAATTAGATGTGGACGAAGGGCATTGACTGCATACTCAACGATCTTTATTCTTCCATTTGGCGTAGCGATGAAGCTACCAATCTGACCAATTGGGCTATTTTCAGCAAACCAGACTGTCCCTTTGTTATCTATCGTGATACCATAGGGATCGGTATGCGCTGTTGGAATGGGAGTTTCGACCAATGTATGTGTATGCGTATTGAAGAAACCAATCCGGTTTCCCCCCCACTCAGTAAACCAAAGATTGCCCTGTGTGTCGAGAACGAGATCGTAGGGGTTAGAGTTTTTCTTGACAGACCACTGGTGCCATATATTGTTTATAGGATCAAATTCGCCAATAGCATCGCTTGTTGGCTGTGTAAACCAGAGATGACCCACTGGATCAGCGACGACGAAAAGAGGACCTGTATAGCCCTTTGGTTCGACGTAATCCCGAATGAAGGCACCATCAGAGTACGCATACTGCCCTATTGTGGAAGGGAAAGCCGTAGTACACGCTGGCAGTGGTTCACAGCCGGGTTCAGCAACCCAGACGTAGCCATGTGAAGGGTCCAATGCAATCCCCCATGGCAGATTCGTGGTAGATACTTGAACGTTCGCCATCGCAAACGAACGAGATGTGGATAGTGGAACCTCGCCAGAGCGATGACCTTTATAAGGTATTCCACGGTCTGCCAGTGATACGGATGCTGAATTGTTCGATGCATGTGCATATGCCCATATAGCAACGGTACTGGCACAGAGAACACATAGTGCTAACAGCACACCAATAAGAATGCTTCTTCTCGAACGACTTTGCCATGCTCTATTGTGAACAGCGACTCTTTGCATAGTAACGTAGTTTCCTCTTCCCAAGAAGTATGAGGGCAAGTGTTATAGTTGCTTCACATCGTAACGTATCGTATCAAATATATCCATACATCTCACTTTGTATGACTCTTTTGGGCTACGAAAGTCTCTCGTATAGGACATTTATCTTTACAGGAGCGTTTTTATTATCCCCTGAAAACCGTTCAAGAAAAATGATGATATGTTATACTGTTCCCAAGGTCTGTGAAATAGAATAATATGAGTCAAATAAGCAACAACTCAATAGACAATTCAGGGGAGGATGCAGGCACACTTATCGACCTCCTACGCCTATGGGGTGTTAGCTATCTCATGAGCTTCAAGCCTCTATCTGATCTTGCGCAAAAGGAGCAGATGTCTCCTAGTAAGCTTATTCAGTATCTTGCTCAACAAAACGAAAATCCACGTATACGTGATGCAAGTATTTCTCTTTTTCTCCTCCACCCCGAACTTGCTAGTGTTGTTCTGGAAACAATACGCACAAGTGAACATGGAACAGCCGAGCAAATCATCACGTCCGTCCTAGCAGCACTTTACCTGCAAAGAATGTGGTTCATTCGTCTCACGCTAGCGTTTGGTCATCTGCCTGATTTTCCAGAAGAGCCATTTGTTCATCTCTGGCAAATGCGTCATCTTCCACCACCCGCATATCATGATGGAGAAACAGGTCTTTTGACGTTACAAGCATTTGAGCAAAGGCGTACTAGTATGCCATTCACCTTTATGGTTGATTGGCAAAACCAAATAAACCATCTCTTGTGGCAAGAGGAAGCATACCATCGTGTACTCTCCATTTTTCCTACTCAGGTTTCGGAAAATGAAATAGAAGATTGGCAGGGGTTGGAAATGAGCATGAGGCCAAATGTTGATAAGAGTCAAATTGACGCCTTTCTCAAAAACTTAGGACGAGTGTTTCGCAAACAGGGTCGTTTGTATCTTGTCGGTGGAGCTGCACTTGTTCATATGGGAGTCCGTACAGGCTCTACGCAAGACATTGATATAGAGATACGTGCAGTAGATGAAGACGAGATGTCAGAGGCCATTCGACGGTTGAAAGATTCTATGAAGGTGAATGTTGAGTTTGCCTCCCCTAGTGACTTTATCCCCATTCCTACTCAATGGGAGTCGAACGCAAAATACGTAGGCCGTTATGGGTCTATCGACGTTTTCTATTTTGACTTTTATAGCATCGCGCTCAGCAAAATAGAAAGAGGAAGCACAAGCGATATCAACGACGTAAAGTTACTCGTCCAGCAAGGCATTATCGAACTACAAGAGCTTGACAATGCCTACAACGAAGTACTACCACGAGTAGGCAAGCGGCCCTACAATAGACTTGACCCACAAAAATTCGCTGAGCATTATACAACAATACGTCAACTGCTCTAGTAAGAACGCTGAACACAGATAATTTAAACTAGCTTACTGACCCTCAAAAAGTTTTCGACCAATATATGTGCGTGGCTTGCATAAGTGGGATAAAGTTCAACGGCTTCTCGCTCCACTTGTTCATAGCGTTCAGTCCCATATTCGTCGATAAACTCCTTTTTTAGCGCGGGGTCGTGCAACCACATATCCAGCATATCTTCCGTGAGTTCAATATGATACTGTAAACCGTAAGCTGAGTCGAGATAGCGAAACGCCTGATTCGCACCGTCCTCATGGTACGCTAACGAGACTGCACCTAATGGCAACTCAAAACAATCTTCGTGCCATTGAAATGCCTGCTGATATCCTGGTAGACCAGAATACAATGGGTCTTTCTGACCCGCTTCAGTAAACTCTATCCGCAAAAAACCGATATGCTCTTTCGGCAACTTGCGTATCGGAGCCTTGAACGTGTTTGCTAGTAATTGCCCACCTAAACACATCCCTAAGTAGGGAACGCGATCCTCAATTGCTCTATGAATATAGATTTCTTCATGAGTGGTGTAGGGATACTTAGACTTGTTGTATAGATGCTGTGTGCCACCGAGCACAATAATAGCTCCATAGTCACTAGGATTGGGCAAGGAGTCCTGCCCGACATGAATCAAATCGAAGGGTATCCCATGTTTGTCGAGAAGATTCCCCACGCGCCCTGGTGGATTCTCGTGGAAGTGTTGCAACACAAGGGCGTGTTTCTTGTCAGCCATAGCTTTTTCCTTTACACATTAGAGGTGTGCGAAATGCGAACCTTCCTCTTTTTTAGCATATGCTGGTTGCGAAGCGAAGTAGTGTAACGCGGTACGCATATCCCGTAGCAGGATATCAGCCATATCACGACTAAAGCCCTCTTTCACCACGATACGTTGCACCACAAGGTCCTCACAATTCTTAGGCATAGTGTAGGCTGGTACCAGCCAGCCGTTATAGCGGAGTCTATCAGACATATCGAATAGAGTAAAGTTTGTCTCCTCTTTCAATTTCCATGCAAAAACAGGAAGTTCGCTTCCGTCAGACAGCAGTTCAAATGGACCTAGCTTCGCAATTTCACCTGACAGGTACAAAGCAGTATCATGACTCGCTTGTTGAATACGCGTATATCCCTCTCTCCCTAAACGAAGGAAATTGTAGTATTGTGCCACAATCTGATTGCCCGGACGCGAGAAGTTTAGCGTAAATGTCGGCATCTCGCCGCCGAGATAATTTACTTTGAAAATCAACTCTTCGGGTAACGTCTCCTGATCACGCCAGATCGCCCACCCAACACCTGGATAGACAAGACCGTACTTATGACCGGATGCGTTAATCGACACGACTCGATGGACGCGAAAATCCCATTCTAGGTCTGGTTGAATAAACGGAGCAACAAAGCCACCGCTAGCAGCATCGACATGAATAGGAATATCCAGTCCCTTTTCAGCTTGTAGCTGATCCAGAGCCACACTGATTTCCTGAACTGGTTCGTAACTGCCATCATAGGTGCTACCGAGAACAGTAACCACGCCAATAGTATTCTCATCACAATACTTGGCAACCTCTTCGGCTGTAAGATGATAACGGCCTTGCTCCACGGGCACGTAGCGCGGCTCAATCTCCCAGTAACGCGTAAACTTTTCCCAACATACCTGGACATTGATACCCATTACAAGGTTCGGCTTGTCTGTTAGCTTGCCTGCCGCTTTCATACGCGCTCGCCAACGCCATTTCAATGCCATGCCACAGAGCATCGCGGCCTCGCTCGACCCAATTGTCGAAGTTCCAACGGCATCTTGCTCTTCACGAGCGTTCCACAGACGTGCAATAATATCGACACAGCGCCTCTCGATTTCGGCGGTTTGTGGATACTCATCTTTATCAATCATATTCTTGTCGAATGTGTCCATCATCAGTTGGCGCGCCTCTGGCTCCATCCACGTCGTGACAAACGTTGCGAGGTTCAGGCGGGAATTGCCATCCAGCATGAGTTCATCATGAATAAGCGCGTACGCTGTACGAGGCAACATCTCATGCTCTGGTAACGCATTACGCGGCACACTCTCATTCAGAAGTCGCGCTCCATATGTCGGAGTAAGATCAGTATCGTTGTCCTGATGATGTCTATCAGCATTTACTTTTCTCGATAGCATTGCGTTTCCTTTTTTGAACACCTAAAAAGAACGTGTACAGTGCGGTATACCCACAAGAGAGTATCTCACACTGTACACGTTCAGAAATGCTTCGTGGTTGTAAACGCGAAACGGAGGGGTCTGATTGTATTAGACCACACCCACTCCAATAGGTGTAATGTGCGTCATTGTTTGGAGAGGTTCAGTCGAGCGTACAACGGGTTTTGTGCACGCCTCCACAAAGGCGATGAAGAGTCGCGCCCACGCTGGCTCATCTGTATAAATCTCTTCCGGATGGCACTGCACACCGAGCATAAAGCGATGTCCAGGGACCTCGATCAGTTCTGGCACACCGTCTTCGGCACAACCTGTGACACGTACCCCTTTACCGGGGTTATGGACCGCTTGGTGGTGCAGACTATTAGCACGCATTTCGCGTGTGCCAAGAATTTGTTCCATCCGGCTACCGGCGTCAATGCGAACCGAATGGACAATCGTATTGCGTGGCAAATCCCAATTCTTGTGTCGCAAACTACCTGGATAGAGATCGCCCAGGTCCTGATAGAGGCTACCACCGAGTGCGACGTTCAACATCTGCATACCACGACAAATGCCGAGTGTAGGAATGTTTTTATCGAAGGCCCAACGAGCCATTGCTAACTCTAATGCATCGAGTTGTGGATTCGTATCTGTGAGAAGCGGGTGAGGCTCCTCACCATAATTGCTTGGATCAACATCGATCCCACCGGAAAGTAATAAACCATCTAATCGAGGCAGAAGTGTATGTAGCTCGTCAAGATCATCAAAGATCGGGATGAGAATAGGTACACCACCCGCACGCTCCACTGCATGAATGTAGGTCCTATTGTTATAATAGATAGGCCGCTCTGTATCCGCACGTACTCCTGCATGGCAGGGTATCCCAATGAGTGGACGCATTACTAAAAACTCCTTCACAAAGCCAAATGAATTGACCAACCGACGTACTTTAAGAAATTCTAAGAATAAAAAAAAGCAGAACGCTAGAGGTATGTTCTATAGCGTTCCGCCTGGAAAATGAATACTTCGTCTACACCGTGAAACGCGCCTCAATACACTCTACTACAAGATGCTCCAGGCTAAGCTGGAGCTCTGTAAGAGTAAGAGCAAATACATCGTGGGCGCGTTGTTTTTTCATTTGATTATTCCATGTTGTTAAAATGTTTTGTGTTTGTACACATATATGTTATACATTCATCATACCCGTAGTGTCAAGCAACGCAAACTTTTGTCTGTTTGCCCTATTACAAACACATGCTTCAAGCCGTTTTCCGCTCAACTACCGAAAAATGCATTCCACCAGTCTTGCCAGAAACCCTGCTGTGCTTGCGTAGTCGCACGTCTCTTTGTGACTTGCTGCTGCGCGTCATTGCTGCCAACCACCACCACCAGGTGCTCTCCAGGTCTCGTATAACCTAATTGCTGTCGTGCCTCATTTTCAACCACCGATGAATCCTGATAGTGACTTGCCGCCTTCGTAAGGTCTTTATTGTGGTTCTGCACACGTGTCAACTGTTGTTGCGCAGCCTGCACTTGTTGGGCTGATTGACTATTTGACCACGCCTGCGCCAACGTACCTAATAGAAACGCCATGCAAATAAGCCCTGTCACCCAGATCACCGTCTGTGTAAAAAGTGAACTTCGTCTGGCTCGTAAGCGTCCAGCCGTTTCCCCCATGCCTATTGCCGATGTTACATTTGCACTATTCATTGCCGCAGAAGCAGAGCGCGCGAGTCGCGTTCTCGCTTGTTTTCTTTGCATACTATTCTTCTACCTTATTACACGTAATAGACGTAGCACTGGTTACATTTTAGCATATATATAACAAAAATTCATTGAATCGAAATGTGTGATGTTCATGCCGTTCTCGACATAGCATGTCGAGAACGGCATGAACATCACACATTTCTAAGAAGCATATTGTTAAATGCCGCTTACTGGCTCGGTCATGTCCTGTGTGAGGTAGGCGTAGACCATATTCTGACTGTTCCAGGAGAAGCCGACGTTTCCAGAGCGATCCACAAGAATTAAGCCACCTGTTCCCTGAGCTTTCGCACCGAGCAGAGCAATTGTTGCCTCTGCCGCCTCACGTGCACTCATACCCCGTGCAACATTATCGGCGGCTCGCTTCGCAATCAACAGGCGCGTAAAGTCTTCGCCATCACCTGTACAAGAAATAGCCGCGTTTTCGTCTGCATAGAAGCCTGCGCCAACGAGTGGTGAGTCACCAACACGTCCAGGCAATTTGTAAGGCATGCCACCTGTTGAGGTTGCAGCAACGAGATCGCCAGCATAGTCGATGGCAACAGCTCCAACCGTACCGTGTCTGTTATCAGGCTGCTTGCCATTTTTCGGCTTCTGTTGCGGAAGTTCAGAGTCAGGTCGTGCCTGAATACTGGCTATTTCGCGCCGATGATAGGTTGGCTCATCCCGTGCGGCTCTCTCCTCATCGCGTAAGCGTTGCCAGTTTTGAAGTTGTCGATCGGTTCGTAAGTCTTCTTCCTGGCAAAGAGACAGGCCGGCATCTATGGCGAACCTTGTGGCTCCACGTCCAGTCAGCAGTACATGAGGACTTGTCAAAACGAGCCTTGCGAGCGAAATAGGATTTTTGATACGCTCGATGCTGGCAACCGCACCTACCTGAAGCGCATTGCCTTCCATCAACCCTGCATCCATTTCGATAGTACCATTAGCGGTAAGACAGGAGCCTGTTCCTGCGTTGTAGTTTGGATTATCTTCCAAAGCACGGACCGTCGCCTCCACAGCATCGAGCGCGCTACCACCCTCTTGCAAGATGTGCCATCCGATCAGCGCAGCTTCCTGACAACCAGCTTTTGCACTTTCGATACGATCAGCAGAAATGTTCCCTGCGCCTCCATGTACAACAATAGCAATTGGCATGCGGCTATGCTCTCCTTTGTGTGTTTCTCTGAATTGTATCACAACAGGTATTCAATTATTCATGGACAGTCTCACTCTGCCATTGACATGTTTCTGGTATGGCTTGCTTGAGAGACTGGGCTAGCCCATCTATGTTGGTCACATCATCGCGGTAAACTGCCCATGCTTTCGCTTTTTGCTTCGGGTCTGTGACCGTACGATACACCGTAATGCTGATACGTTTGCCATTTGGGAAAAACTCTTCCTTGATACGCGTCAACGTGGACCACGGCAGTGCAACCTCCTCACCATCACGACTCCGCTTGATTAACGCCTGCGGTTCGATATTGATTGTAAAGGGAACAGGAGCCACAATACGCAAATACAGCACAAAGCCAAAGATAAAGACAATTGCTGCGATTGTACTACCAACAGCCGATGCGCCTTGATGAATAGCGATCCATAAGACCAGAGCGGTCACAGCAAGCACACCTCCCAGCGTGACGATCTGTTTGAAGCGACTTACGCCAGGACCAATAAAAACCTCTGTTGTTGCTGATGATGCCATATTCCACGCTCCATACTATTTTGTAGGGACCGATTTATCGCGTCCTATTGATTGTCAATTTTCGACGAGGACGCGATAAATCGGTCCCTACACGCTATTGTAGCAAGGAGAGAGGGGCAATGCAACACTTCAGAAACACGAGTTTTGAACTCTCTATTATTAAAGAGGGATGTTTCCATGCTTCTTCGGTGGGTTTGTGTCACGCTTGTTTTTCAGCATCTCAAGTGCGTTGATAAGCTTGGTACGGGTCTGACTTGGCTCGATGATTTCGTCGATGTAGCCACGTCCTGCGGCGATGTACGGGTTGGCGAACTTCTCGGTATATTCGGTGATTAATTCTTTCCGTCGCTGTTCTGGATTCTCGGCCTGTTCGATGTCATCTTTGAAGAGAATATTGACGGCACCCTCCGGTCCCATGACGGCGATTTCAGCCGTAGGCCATGCGTAGTTGATATCGCCACGAATATGCTTGCTACTCATAACATCGTATGCTCCACCATAGGCTTTACGAGTGATGACCGTGATTTTAGGTACGGTGGCCTCGCAGTAGGCATAGAGCAGTTTCGCACCATGACGAATGATACCGTTATGTTCCTGGCTGACTCCTGGCAAGAAACCAGGGACATCGACAAAGCTAATGATAGGAATATTAAAGCAATCGCAGAAGCGCACGAACCGTGCCGCTTTATCTGACGAGTTGATGTCTAAAACTCCTGCTAACGCGCGTGGCTGTTGCGCAACAATGCCGACGGAACGCCCATTGAGACGCGCGAAACCGACAAGAATGTTTTTCGCAAAGTGTTCGTGTACCTCAAAAAAGTCGCCATCATCAACAATATGCTGAATAACACTTGTCATATCATACGGCTTGTTGGGATTGTCGGGAATAATGGTATCCAGTGCAGCCTCTGCACGTTTCGGCGTATCTGTTGGAACAATGTGTGGCGGGTCATCAACATTGTTTGAGGGCAGATAGGCCATGAGTTGGCGGATCATGCGAATACAATCCGCCTCGCTGGGACAGGCGAAATGCGCGACACCACTCTTACTATTGTGAATCTGCGCTCCTCCCAACTCCTCAAAAGTAACGTCCTCATGCGTCACCGACTTCACAACATTTGGGCCTGTGACAAACATATGGCTTGTCTCCTCGACCATGAAGATAAAGTCGGTAATAGCGGGCGAATAGACCGCGCCACCCGCACATGGTCCCATAATCGCGGAAATTTGCGGTACAACGCCAGAGGCAAGGGTATTGCGTAGAAAAATATCGGCATAAGCACCAAGACTAACCACGCCATCCTGAATACGCGCCCCACCAGAGTCGTTGAGACCAATAATGGGAGCACCATTTTTCATCGCCATTTCCATCACTTTACAGATTTTCTCAGAATGTGCCTCGGAAAGTGAGCCACCAAAGACGGTGAAGTCTTGCGAGAAAACATACACAGGGCGTCCATCAATTTGCCCGTAGCCCGTGACAACTCCATCACCAGGAATCTTCTGCGTGTCCAGGCCAAAGTCAGTTGAGCGATGCGTGACAAACATGTCTAGCTCGTTGAAGCTACCGGGATCGAGCAAAAGGTCGAGCCGCTCGCGTGCCGTCAGTTTGCCCTTTTTGTGTTGCTGCTCGATACGCCGCTCACCACCACCAAGCAATGCAGTGGCTTTTAGAGTATGCAATTCCGCGACTTTCTGTTGGGAAGCGGTGGTCGTATCTGAGGCGTTTTGTGAGCTACGTTGTTCACTCGTGGTCATTTGAACTTCTCTCCATACGTTTTCGTATATAATAGCTGTGGACAAGGTAAACCTGCAAGCAGTATAGCATAATAATAAAAGGACTGTAGTGACCACATGGCGATGCCAGTGGCCGCTACAGTCCTTTTATATATAGATAGAAGTCCTATTCGCTTGGAGACCCTTTGACAGAGACAAAGCAAGTTCGTTATACTTATAGTAACGCTTGTCGTAAGAATGCCAGAAACGACGTAGCTTAGCACGAAATAGCAGAGAAAACACTATATGTGTAAAATTAACCTGTACAAAAAAGCTGCTAATATACGTATACTCACTGCATCTTAAATGTATTTACGCCGCCGTAAATATCACGCATTACCCCAACATAATCCTATATGCTGTTTCAGTGGAATTTCCTCCTGTTCATTGTGCGAACAACGAGAAAAAATCTGGTGATTGTACAGCCTTGCTCTTTTCCAATTCAGCAGACTCGTCCCAAAAACACCATAGACACGTTATGACTTCTTGCTCACTCCACTCATTATTGTAAGGGGATTAACTCCGTGAACATTGATACAGTGCGCTTTTCTCACCTCTTAGAGGTGAACGAACTCAACGACTTGAACTACTTTTTGTCTCACACCGCGTTTGTCATTTCCCACAAAAGCGAAAGCCTTGAGACATTGCTTGGCGTACTTTGGTACCTTCCTGTGAACAGCCCCATCATTATCGTTACAAATTGTTTAGAAGAGGAGAGACACACTATCGAGCTTGGCCTGAAAGAACGGCTGGCACAACATAAACAAATGTACCTTGTGCATCAGAAAGATGCATTTGTTGCAACACTACTCAGAGATTGCGGTGTACCGCAGATATTGGGCGATGATGGCAGAGTGGTCAATGGCAAAGGCGAAGGCATGTATATTGGGACGATGTATGCCGCGCAACTAGGCTATGCTGAATGGATAATCTATTATGACGCCGATAACTTCGTGCCGAGCGCGTTGCTAGAATACACAATGGCGATGAGCAAACTGTTTATGGCGGCTCGTGCAGGACGCGATTATGCACAGGACACGGTAGTCCTAGATGAATGTCATCAACAGAAGCATCTCGTTCCTGATCTTCACAACATTCGCATTTGCTGGTCCTCTAAACCAGCCTTAGGAAACGCCAATCAGGAAGTCAGACTGCTTGGACGCTGCACGCGTGTTGTCTCGCCCCTGTTTACGACTTTGCTGGATGGCTGGTTTGGCATAGAGAATTATCCCGTCATCTCGTCGAATGCTGGTGAGCAAGGCATGACGATGCAAACGGCAACAACAATCCGTTTTTCGTCTGGCTATTCTGTCGAAACCTTTCAATTCCTTGACTTGCTGTACCATGCCTCACGTTGGCAAACCGAACCAAAGAGTGCAACGCTACAGCAGTATCAATCGAAGAGTCCACACTTTCACGACAAGAAAGATGATCCACACATCAAGAAAATGATCGCTGATAGTCTTGGTGCGTTCATCTTATTCGAGAAGTTTCTACCACGTACCGTCAAAAATCATCTGAAAGCGGTCATACGCGAACACAGACTTGAGGTACGTAATCCGAACGTCTATCCCTCGGTTGCGGAGTTGCATCTTGAGCGATTTGTGCCATTCACAGACTACTACCACGTGTTTAGAGAAAAAGAGGTGTATACTGAACCTGTAGTTGCCATTAGCGGTTCAAATTTTACCGACGAGGAGGTTTCTTGCGGCTCATTGTAGTACGTCATGGTGAAACGCTATATAACATACAGCATCGCATCACGGGTCAATCTGACGTTCCGCTCAGTGCACTGGGCGAGCGTCAGGCTGAACTGGTGGGAGCATACCTTGCACGTGAAAAAATTGACCGAATTGTTTCTTCTGACCTGCAACGCGCACAAGCCACGGCACAAGCTATCGCACGCCCACACGACTTACCCGTTGATGACGATGCCGACCTACGCGAAATTGCCATGGGCGAATGGGAAGGTCATAACACAGAAGAGATTTCCACTCTTTTTGCCGACTCACAAGTCAAATGGCGTGCCGATGCTACACACTACAGCGTCCCTGGTGGTGGTGAAAATCTGATACAGGTTCATGCACGTATTACCCGTGCTGTGGAACGCTGGTATACGCAATATCCTGATGCAACCGTCGTCTGGACTACACATGGCGGCTTTATCGGCCTGCTCGTATGTCACATGTTAGGTTTGGATATCAGTCGTCGCTGGCAATTCCGCCACGACAACGCCTCCATCACTGAATTCTGGCTTCAACCCGAACGCATGATTATGGTACATCTCAACGAGACCGCGCATCTTGCAAGTGTGAGACATGTTGAGGGTGCCGAGGCATGATATATTCTCTACATATACAGTGTTTAATGGGATTAAACGAATTGTAGAGGTCTAATTCTATTACACCCTGTTGGCAATATACAATGTTGGAGGCAGTTGAAACGTTTATCTATGTTCTGCATGCATTGTGTTATGCTAATAGGGTGTAATAGAATTAGACCCCTACAATTTCGTCACTGAAAGGGAATCACACATCATGGCTGTCATCTCCTCTACATCCTCTGACACACAAACAGCGCGGAACCGCGTCGCTGGCTGGCTTTCACCCGACGAATTTACGATTATTGAAGCTGTGTGCGACACGCTACTCCCATCGCTTGAACCATCTGTGGACAGTAACGAAGCGGTTGCAGCCTATTATCGGCGGAACGCAGGCGATCTGCATGTGCCGATGCTGCTAGCGGAAACGTTGGCTCATGAGAACGCGGAGACACAGACAGAGTTTCGCCAACTCTTAGCATTGATGGCAAGCCCGCTTGGTGGTTTACTACTCATTGCAAACCCGAAACCGTTTATCAATCTCCAACCTCCACAACGCGAGAAGTATTTATTGGCAATGGCGAATAGTGCAACAGGACAGTTGCGACAGGGCTATCAAGCTCTCAAGCGCTTGGCAACATTTATTTTCTACTCTGTCCCCAGTCCACAAGGTACGAATCCTAATTGGGATGTGCTGGACTACGAGACACCAACGCCCCCACCTACGACACCCAAGACAATGAAGCCGCTTACGATTACGCAGGATACGACGCTAGAGTGTGATGCGATAGTGATTGGCTCTGGTGCTGGCGGTGGCGTGGTCGCTGGCGAGTTAGCGATGGCAGGCAAGAGTGTTGTTGTGCTGGAAAAGGGCGGGTACAATAGCGAATCTGATTTCACCTATCAAGAGGCACAGGCCACACCAGAACTGTATCTTAAACGCGGCTTGCTCTCGACAAAAGACTTGAGCATGTTTATTCTTGCAGGCAGCACGCTTGGTGGTGGCACGATTGTCAACTGGAATACCTCGTTTCGCACACCGGACGATGTATTGGAGGAATGGGCGCGTACATCTGGCTTGCCTGAATTTACAGGCCAAGCGTTGCAGGACAGTTTTGCGGCAGTCGAGCAGCGCATGCAGGTCAACATTGAGAATAGTCAGCACAATATCCAAAACCAGTTGCTATTCGATGGCAGTGTCGCGCTTGGTTATCATGCAGGTGTTATACGACGTAACGCGGTTGGGTGTGAGCAACGTTGTGGAGCCTGTGGTTTTGGCTGTCGTTATGCATGCAAACAATCAACGATGAAGACGTACCTCCAAGACGCCTATGACAATGGGGCAAGGATTGTTGTGCGCTGTAGCGTTGATAAGATACTCATCGAAGATGGTAAAGCAGTTGGTGTCGAGGCAACCGCGCTCGATGTCGAAAGTGGCAAGACGTACAGGGTAACGGTTCGTGCAAAGGCCGTTGTGCTTGCGGCTGGCACCATTCATTCTCCTGCCGTCTTGTTGCGGTCAGAGATCGAGAACAAGCACATTGGCAAACACCTGAAATTGCATCCGGTCTCGACGGTTTCGGGCATCTATCCACAAAAAGTCTATCCGTGGAAGGGTGTGATGCAATCAGCCTATAATGATGAGTTTTCGCATCTGCATGAGAATTACGGTTACAAGCTAGAGGCTGCACCTGCTCACCCCGGTTTGATCGGCTTAACAACGCCGTGGTATGGAGCGCGTGAGTACCGCGAGTCGATGCTGGACGCGCCAAATCTCGCTACAATTATTGTATTGACACGCGACAAGGGCGAGGGAACGGTGACAACGGACCGCGACGGTGAGCCAGTGGTGGACTATGCGACCTCGGCCTATGACCGTCAGCATCTCCTGCATGGACTACGTACCTCAGCGCGTGTGCACTTCGCGGCTGGTGCTCAAGCGATAGTATCGCTGCAAAACAAAAAGAACCGTGTAAATCGTTTCGAGGATGGTACCGTGAGTATGCGCGACCTGAGCGATTTCGATGCTCGCCTGGAACAGTATGGCATGGGACCCAACCGCATGATGATGTTTTCCGCACACCAGATGGGCACCTGCCGTATGGGTGCCGATCCAAAACAGGCTGTGACCAATGGCAATAACGAGGTTTATGGAGTCAAAAATCTCTTCGTCTGCGATGGTAGCGTGTTTCCTGCCGCAAGCGGAGTCAATCCGATGTTGTCGATAATGGGGCTAGCACATCGCTCAGCGCAGTACATTAAGAGCGTGTTGTAGTGATAATGCTTCGGGAGCATTTGTGATTAAAACCAGGGCACCCCACCCGCAAGGGGAACGCCCCTCCCATACAACTAGACAGCGGTTTTGGGGGGGCCGTACCCCTGGGGGTGGCCAGGGTTTTTAAGGTAT
>CAXUHF010000004.1:23292-30898 GCA_964250765.1 uncultured Ktedonobacteraceae bacterium
CCGCCCCCCCCCCCCCCCGGGTCACCCCCCGCACCAAAAACCACTTCTGGGGTTTGGGGGGGGCGCCCCCCGGGGGGGGTGCCCTGGTTTTAATAGGAATTCTCGGATTATTTCGTCAGCCCGTATATCTTCTCAAATTTAGTGACAAGATAGTTCGTGAAGTAGTCGGGGTTGAGCGATTCGCCTGTGACGCGTTGCATAAGTTCGTCAGGTCGATAGATCGCGCCGACGTTGTACATATGCTCACGCAACCAGTTAAGAATAGGCGCGGTATTGCCCTGTGTAAGCAACTCATCAAAGTTGGGTAGGGCTTTATGCAGCGTGTTGAATATCTGCGCTGCATTCAAGTTGCCGAGTGAGTACGTGGGGAAGTAGCCAAAGCCACTGCTCCAGTGGACATCTTGCAGAATACCATCGGCATCGGTTGGTGGGGTGATACCAAGATACTCCTGATATTTTTCGTTCCACATGCGTGGCAATGACTCTACAGCAACGCTGCCGTTAATCATTTCCTTCTCTAACTCGAAACGGATGATGATGTGCAGATTGTATGTCACCTCATCAGCCTCGACGCGAATCAAGCTCGGCTCGACATGATTGAGGGCACGAGCAAATGTTGCCGCATCAACATTGGCGAACTGCTCTGGGAAGACCTTTTGCACCAGCGCGAATTGTCCTTGCCAGTAGGGAACTGAACGACCAATCGCGTTTTCCCACAGGCGTGATTGTGACTCGTGAATACCAAGCGAGGTGCCACCCGCGACCGGAGTATTGACAAGTGTTGGTGCACTACCTTGCTCATACAGAGCATGACCACCTTCGTGAATAGCCGCCATCAGCGATTGTTGCAACAACTTCTCGTTGGTACGAATAGTGACACGCACATCGAAGGGACTGCCAAGACTGGTCGTGAAGGGGTGCGGTGATTGCGCGATGGCTCCATTGGCGAACTCGTAGCCCATACCCTTGAGAATTGCCACGCTCAACTCGACCTGCTTATCCGAGGCAAAATGGCCTTCGATAGAAGACGTATCAATCTTATTTCCACTTGCCTCAATGCGACGTAGTAACGCTGTACTCATGGCTCGCACAGGTGTAAAAATCGTGTTGAGTCGGCTTGATGTCATGCCAGGTTCGTAATCGTCAAGCAAGGCATCATAGCGTGCTTCGACATAGCCCATAAGGTCAGCCATCTCACGCTGTAACTTGATGGTATGCGCGAGAAACGGCGCGAACGTGGCGAAATCGTTGTTCGTTCGTGCCCGGTGCCATGCATCGTAGCTCACCGCTTCATGTTGAGCCATCTCCTGGACCAGCGAACGTGGAAGCTTTGTGCTGCGTGTATGACCACGTAGAGCCTGCCATATCAGTCCGCGATCAGCATCGGTAAATGGTGCGCTCTGCACAGGTGCTTCGAGTTCCGCAAGCAATTTGCCTAGTTTGTGGCTACTCCATTTGTCGTGCAAGACGCCTTGCAGGACTGCCATCTGCGTGCCGCGTACTTCGGCTGCTCCACTCGGCATCTGCGTGTTCTGGTCCCATCCCGCTAGAGCACCAAGCTCGGTTAAGGCACTGATATCACGCATATAGTCCAGCAGTTCGCTAACACGTGTATCACTACGTGTAAAATCGGGTGTTGCTATATTTTGTGTGACTGAAGACATGAATGTGTATTCCCTCTCTATCTAGTTGTATAGTAGACCTAACTATGGCTGTTCAAAGACGAAATTTTAGAATACCTACAAAATGTAGGGGTCTAATTCATTACACCCTGTTGGCGATTGACCAGCCAAGAGAAACCGTGAATGCCAGCATTCCCACATCCTACAGCATTGTACATCGCCAACAGGGTGTAATGAATTAGACCCCTACAGATTCTCGTATTCGACTGTCAGAATGTATGAAGGGGCTAGTGGCGCGGATTTGGCCTATCCGCTTTGATATTGTACTAGGAATTATAGCATAATAATGAGCGGCATTTTATTTTGCTGCTTCCTGTAGAAAAGAACAGGCGCGAAGACTGGCTAAAATGACAATACATAGCATCTATTTCTATGCTATGCTTGAACGGAAAAAACGTCTGTACGCTACGAATTTATACGATAACGATAACGCCCGTAGGGGTCTAATTCTATTACACCCTGTGGGCATACACAAATGTTGAAGGATATAAACCAGCGTTTCAACATCTTGCCCACATTTGTGTATGCCCACAGGGTGTAATAGAATTAGACCCCTACAATTACCACGTATGCCGACATATAATTGTTAAAAACACGAATATAAGAGAAAGAGCATGCCCATGAGTCAAGTTGTTAGTCCTGCACCTGTATCTCGTAGACGGAGCCGCAATCCTGACGAGGATGGGTTTAATTTACGGCAGGTGCCTATCGCGTTCGCAAGTATTCCGCGTGTCATGAAGCTTGTATTGTCCGCAAGTGTTCTATTTACAGTGCTTATGGGTGTCCTCAGCATTCTACAAGGCTTTATGCCAGCATTGAGCATTGAAATCACGCGTGTGGTCGTGAACAGTGTCGAGGTAGGTATTAGAAGACACTCGATCAGCCCAATCTTTTTTCCTGTCGGTTTACAACTCGGAGTTGTCCTAGTGACAAGTTTACTCAGCACATTGGGCAATATCGTACAACAGTTGTTGCAGGAAAAGGTCTCGAACAAAATACAGTTGCTCGTCCTGGAAAAATCGAACACGCTGGACCTCTCATTTTTCGAGGACCCCACATTTTATGACAAGCTACGGCAGGCAACCGACCAATCGACGTACCAGCCTGTGTCAATGATTTCGCAGACATTCGACCTGTTCCGTACTATGGTGACGCTATTCTCGGTAATTGCGATTCTGCTGCAACTCGAATGGTGGCTAGCCATCGTTGCGTTAATCATCCCAATTCCAGCCTTCATCTCAAGCGCGAAATATGGTTGGATTGGCTATCAACGCATGCGTAGACAATCACCTGAACGTCGTAAGATGAGCTATATTCAATCGCTGATGACAACAGATACTTACAACAAAGAGATCAAGTTGTTCACTCTTGGCAATTACTTCATCTCCCAATTTCGTCAGTTCGCAAATAAATTTTACGAAGAGAACAAGGTCATTCTGCTACGCCGCTACTTGATGAACTTTGTGTGGACCGGACTAACAGGAGCCGCTAACACGGGCATTTATCTGTATGTCGCAATACGTGCAGTGACTGGTGCGCTTGGCGTGAGTGGTCTGATTGCTTATACGCAGGCGGCTGTACAGGCGGGACAGAGCTTTCAAAATCTGTTGAACGGTATCTCCAACACATATGAGAACAACCTGTACATCAACACATTATTCGATTTTCTAGCTTACGAGCCAAGAATTGTATCACCTCCAACACCGGAGCCTGTATTGCCTAATGAGCATGTCAAGGGGCTGGATATCGAGTTCCGCGACGTGAGCTTCACCTATCCCGGCAAAGACCCCCTGACACAATATGCCTTGAAGCATGTAAGTTTCAAGATTGAAGCAGGCGAATCTATCGCGCTTGTCGGACGCAACGGTGCAGGCAAGACAACGATGGTCAAATTGTTAACGCGCTTGTATGACCCTGACGATGGTGAAATCCTGATTGGTGGACGCAACATCAAGGAATACGACCTGAAAGAGTTGCGTGAGCAGGTGGGCGTGATCTTCCAAGACTACGTGACCTACTTCATGAGTGCACGCGAGAACATTGGCGTTGGACGCATAGGAGAAATCGAGGATCGGGAACTCGTAACCAGTGCCGCACGTAAGAGCGGTGCTAATGCGGTCATCGAGCGGCTGCCCGAACAATATGACACGATGCTCGGCAAGTGGTTCGATAAGGGCACACAGTTGAGCGGTGGTGAGTGGCAAAAGGTCGCGCTAGCACGCGCCTTTATGCGTGACGCACGTATCCTCATTCTCGATGAACCCACCAGTTCGCTCGACGCACAGGCGGAGTCAGAAGTCTTCTCGCACTTCCGTGCCCTGACAGATGGCAAAACCGCCCTCTTCATCAGTCACCGTTTCAGCACCGTGCGTCTCGCCGACAGAATTTTCGTATTAGAGAACGGCACGATTCTTGAAAGCGGCTCACACGAGCAGTTGATGGAAATTGACGGTCGCTACGCGGAATTGTTCAATTTGCAGGCGGAAGCATATAGATAGAGAAAAAATAGGTTCAATGGCGGGCATTCGCTTGCCATTGAACCTATTTTTTCTCTATCCCCAATCCGCTCTTAATTCCTGTCACATCATATACACCGCCCATTTGCTCAAAGCCTCCTGTGAAGGGATCATCGGCAAGCAGCATAGGTGTGTCGAGGTCGATATAGCGGAAGCCGCCAACGCCTGCTACAAAGTGTGTTGCGGCACTGATGGCAAGCCTTGACTCAATCATTGCACCTATCATGAGTTGTATGCCGTTGGCACGACATACAGCAGCGATATCCATTGCCTCGACAATGCCCGATTTCATCAGTTTAATGTTGATACCTGATACAGCATTCATTTTAATAAGACGTGCCACGCTTGCCGGACTAGAAGTACTTTCGTCCGCAAAGATAGGTACAGTTGTATGCTGCGAGATGTAGCGTAGTCCGTCATAGTCGTCTTTGTGTACAGGCTGCTCCAACATGAGCGGACGAATATTGCGATCATCGAGAGCTTCTAAGCACAATAAGGCTTCATTGGGTGTATAGCCCTGATTGGCGTCGAGCGTCAGACCGAGACCAGGAGCAGCCTCACGAATAGCCTCGACACGTTCGACATCCTCGTATAAGTCACCACCAACCTTGACCTTGATACTTGTCACACCACGCTTGACGATATCACGTGCCAGCGTTTTTGCATGTTCAGGCGCAACAAGAGGAATGCTGATATCCGTTTCAATACTCGTACTTGCACCACCGAAAAAGACATAGAGTGGTACGCCATATGAACGTGTCAAGGCATCAAGTAGTGCCATTTCGATACCAGCACACACGGTTGACTGGTTATAATACATACCATGTACCAGCTTAGAAATGCTACGCCAGTGTGCCGCCTCTTTCCCTTCGAGCAACGCAATACAATCCTGAGCCGCTGCAAGTGCCGTAGCCTGACTCTCGCCCGTACTCGGTGGAAACGGAGCGCACTCACCATAGCCCACGCTACCGTCTTGTAACGTGAGCGTGATAAGCACATTTTGTGCCGAGGTCACGCTACCCGTTGCAATAGCGAATGGCTCCAGGAGCGGTATGTTTAAAGGTTCGACGCGAACCGAGCGGATAATGGTTTGTGACATACGGTTGGTTCTCTCATTCATTGATTTAATCAGCAAATTTATGCGATTACGTCACCTGTAGGGGTCTAATTCTATTACACCCTTGGGGCAATGTACAATGCTGGAGGATATATGAAACGCTGCATCAATCCTATGAACATGGTCAATTGCTAACAGGATGTAATAGAATGAGACCCCTACACAACATCTATGCACATAACCCTAATATCCTCGCCAAACGTAACACTTCGCTACCAAGTATACTATCATGCCCTTCCAGAGCGATTTGCGCGCCTTTACGCAGCATGAGGACCGCTTCAGGCGTATTGAGGTCGTTATCCATCACGGACAAGAAGCGATTATGCAACAACGTGGTATCCTTGTTTTGCTCGTTTGAGAGGTCACTACCTACAAACTTCTGTAGTTGCTCAAGTGTGTTAGCAGTTTCTGCGGCAATCTTGAGGTCTTCGGGGAAGCATTCCCACGGATAGCGGTAGTGATGACTTTGCAACACAATACGGATAGCATCAGGAGTGTATTCTTTGAGCAGGTTGCTAACTAGCGTTAGATTGCCCAGTGACTTGCTCATCTTCTCGCCATCCTGATAGACCATACCTGTATGTGCCCAGATGCGTGCGAAGGGAGCTTTTTGTGTATAGTGTTCGGACTGCGCGATCTCACAGGTATGATGCGGAAAGTTGAGGTCGGCACCACCACCATGAATATCTATCTGCTCACCGAGATAATGGAGCGACATAGCACTACATTCGATATGCCAGCCGGGGCGTCCAGGTCCCCACGGACTCGCCCACGCGGGTTCACCCGGTGCCTGTGCTTGCCACAACACGAAATCGAGTGGGTCATGTTTGCGGGTGTCATTGGGAAAGTTACCACGCTCGTTCGCAATTTCGAGCATTGACGCATAATCCTTGAGACCCACTGCACGAGCCATAACTCCAAAACTTGGGTCGTGAGGTACATCGTAGAAGACACAGCCCTCGCTCACATAAGCATAGCCATGCTCAACCAGCGTCGTCACCATCGCAAGAATGCCCGGAATTTCCTCAGTTGCTTTCGCATATACATCGGGCCGACGCACATTCAATGAGTCCATATCGCGCAGGAAACGCTCAGTTTCTCGTCGGCCTAGCTCGTCCCACTGCATCCCTAACTCACGTGCCTTGCGTAACACGTCATCGTCGATATCGGTCACATTTTGTATATATCTGACCTTGTGACCGCTAAATTCCAGGTAACGCATGAGCGTATCAAACGAGACATAGGTGAAGGCATGGCCCAGATGCGTTGTATCGTAGGGCGTGACACCACACACATAGATACGTACAGTATCGTCGAGCGGCACAAACGTTTCGAGTGATTGAGTAAGCGTGTTAAATAACTTCATTGGAATTCTCTCTTATATTGAACAGGCGGACGGCGTTTGCGGTCGTCACCTGGGCAATTTCTTCTAGTGTCATACCGCGCAACTCGGCAAGTTTCGCAGCAGTATGTTGTACAAAAAGTGGTTCGTTGCGCTTGGCTTTGAGTGGCTTTGGCACAAGATAGGGACTATCAGTCTCGACCAATACACGATCTAACGGAACTCTACGTGCCACATCTGGTAGTGCATTGCCCTGTTTGGTCAAAGGGCCAGCAAACGAGAGCACAAAGCCCGGAAAGCTGAGACACTCCTCTGCCTGTGCTACATCGCCCGAAAAGCAGTGAAAGACGCCACGCAAGCCTTGTCCATGTGCACGCAACAACTCCATTACGTCCTCGTGTGAATCGCGTACATGGATAATGCAAGGTAGATCACATGCTCGTGCAAGGTCGAGGTGTGCACAAAATACGGCACGTTGTATGTCGCGCGGAGAAAGCATACGGAAATAATCAAGGCCAAACTCGCCAATCGCAACTACCTCTGGTTCGCGTGCCATTCCACGCAGCTGCTCTCCTATCTCATCGTTGTAGGTTGTGGCTTCGTGCGGGTGTACGCCAACTCCCGCATAGACAATTCTAGGATGTGTCTTTGCAAGTGCAAGCGCGGCCTGACTCGATGGGAGATCACAGCCAGGGTCAATCATGCGTGTGACACCACCATCAATTGCAGCTTGAATAACGGCCTCGCGGTCAACATCAAAGCGGGGGGTGTCGATATGAGTATGGCTATCGACAAGCACGTTTCTCAATCCTTTCCATCCACCAATACTGACATTAGTATAGTGTAGGGAAAGGATACGTGTCAAATAATGATACAAGCAAAAGGCAGGGAGACCGCGGCGGGGGGGGCCCCCCCCGGGGGCCCGGGGCACAGGTGAGGGGGGGCCCCC
>CAXUHF010000004.1:30908-34284 GCA_964250765.1 uncultured Ktedonobacteraceae bacterium
CCCCTACACGTCAGCCACTGCGAACATGTAGGGGAGACCCTCGCGGTCTCCCTGCTAAAATTCAGGAATTTATCATCACACCAAATTCGTTGTCCCTGTCAGCACAAGACTATCACTAGCGGTACATGGAACATGGCTATTCGTGCCAATAGCAGCACTACTAACATTAAACTTTCCAGTTAGCGCGGTACCTAGCTTTGCGTTCAACATTTGCTGAATTTGCGCATTATAGGTATTCTGCGGGAAGGTGAACACCTTCAAAACCGTCAATGTAGTACTTAGCACATTTATGGCAAGGTTGCCGCCTATCGCAGTCGGTTGAACGGTTGTGACCGCCGTACCCAGTTTAAACGAGCTACCCAGAATAATATCAGAGGTTACAATAATATTGCTGCCTTGCACACTCACCTGAATATTTTGTGCCGACATGTTATTATTGCCAATAGGAAAACTGCCTAGACTATTGCCTAATGCGGTAAGTGACGCGGAAGATATCTCAACGTAGGCCAGACTACCACTTACTGTACTTGAAAGCGTCTGCGTATGTTGTTGATACATAGTGCTGACGCTATTGCTTACCGCCTGCCCACTTTGTGTGGAATCCACTTGTCCACCGAGGCTAACAGGAACCTGTAAGTTCATAGCTAATGATGAATCGCCACAACCTGGCGTGGCATTGATGCCATTGAGTTGTCCAATTGGAATATGCAAGGTCGTGATAGGTCCGTTGATGAGGTTTGGACTGCCGGGCATTGGTTGCACACTCACCTGTACAGTACTTGAGTCGAGGACGCTAAACTTGATAAGCAGACGAGCACTAATCGGTTGTGGATCGCCTGCATAAAGACTGATACGTATAGACGCTACAAGCCCACTCTGTGTTGGTACAAGGCTCGTGAGCAGAACCGATGGCTGAATCACAGTTGTCGCCATCGTCGAAGCCCAGCCCTGATCGGTTGCTGGCAACTTGCTGACGATAGAGGCAATTGCGGCACTCACAACTCCTGGCACCTGCTGATTCACACGTGATTGAAAGATGGGTGCCAAAGTCCCATTTGTAAGATAAATCCTAGCACTTAGTGGCGTCGTATCTTTCTGAGCATATGTGTGACGTATGGCGGCGTGTGCTGGCATGACCACAAGTGCCGAGACGAGCAGAGCCAGTAGTAACATCCAGCCAATATGAAGATATGTTCGACGTGTCATTGTATTTTTCCTCGTGGGATGTAATCAATTTATTGTGTAGGGATGCAATGATGCACATGAATAAAATACAGCGTATCCCGTTTCATTCGTTTATGTACATCATTATGCCCTTGTTTTAATGCGGTAACAGTTTGTTCAAGTCAATTGGGCCTTTGAAACAAAACGAGATTGGTGTTGATTGTGCGGCAACGCCCTGAATGGGTGGTGCTTTAATCAACAACACGAGCAGCTCTGTACCCTTTCCACACGCAATTGCGCTACTGGTATGGGCCGAGACAAGTTGTGCGCTTTTGAGTTGACCACGTAGAGCTGGCATGACCGCGCTTACCAATAGCTGGTTGATTGCGCCTTGCATTTGGATTGCTGCATTTGGACCACTATCAATACCATCACGTTTGAGATGCGAGATGTTCAGGCTCAGATTGTGTTGCGCATCAACACCCAGTGTGCCATCCAGTTCGAGTGGCATCACACGATGAATCCCATTGGCGTCGATGTGCAGGTTCAGGTTTAGCACAAGCCCATCACCAAGAGTTGGTGTCACAGCCAAATCGGTCAGTGCCCCACCTTTAAGATTAAGTTGCGAAACGAAAACCGAGGTCAACGCACCCGCATCCATACCAAGCTGTATCATACGAGGTCCCGCTATGGGCGTTGCCGTTGCCTTCATGGGATTGCTAGCACCAACGACCGTCGTTCCCGTCGCAGCATCGGTTGTATCATCAGTCGTATCATCTGGTCCGAACAAGAACGCTGCCAGGATACCACCACCAATGAGCAATAGAATGAGTGCAGCACTACCAATAATAATCAGACGTTTCCGTTTGGGGTTGAGCTTTGCCTTTGCACCAGGAGCAGTAGGCACGACAAGCGGCGTAACTTCGGCATCTTCACTAGGAACAGTGGGTGCCTCAGCTATGTCGGCTACGGCGAGTGTTTTTGCCTCGTGCATATCCGCGCTTGCTACAATACCTTCACCACCAGCTTCTACCGCTACAGCAGCAAGTACTAATTCAGGCTCTGCCTCCTCGACAGGTGGCTTGCGACCCCAAAGAAAGAGTGCAGGGAGAAGCGCGATCAGGCACAAAATCATTGAAAAGAAGAAGACATCGCTATAGACCGTGTGTGCTGATGCAATCAGATGTGTTGCATAGCCTCTTGACCATGCGCTAAACTGGCTCGCAGTTGCTGATGATGGCAGCGATGGATAGGTCGAGGCCAATTGCCGAAAATAGGCCAATGCCCATGATGTGAGAGCCGCCAGACCGAGAATCATACCCACCATACGTAGGGCGGTTACAATGGCTGAACTAACACCAGCCTGTGTCGCCTTGACCGCATTAATCGCGGTTGTGCCTATTGGCGCAATTACCAGACCAAAGCCAAAGCCAGCTGTGATCGTACTAATCGTGATCTGTGTCCAGTCAACGCTAATGGGCCAGCGACTCATGAGATAGAAGCCAACCGCCGTAAAGAGTAAGCCGAGAATACCTGTCAGGCGACTAGAAATGTGTTCGCACAGCCAACCACCAAGTACTGCGCCAATCGGTATCATCACGGTCAAGCGTAACAATGCTAAACCGCTATCCAACACTGGACGCTGCAAGACAGTATCGACGAAGATGGGAATATCAGCCAATGCGATGATCAGCGCAGCACCAACGAACAGACTGACCAGCGAGGTTGCACTGAACGCAAGTTTCTTGAACAAGCGCACCTCGACAACAGGCCAGCGCATCCTGAGTTCGACCAGTACAAAGGCGATGAAGAAGGCAAGCGCGAGGCCAAGCGCGATAGGATTGTTTTGCGGTGCGGGCGTATTTGCCACTGCTGGTCCTAATGATGTTCCTTGCTGCGCGAGGCCGAGACTCAAACAGGTCAATGCGATACCCAGCAACAAGGTTCCAATCCAGTCAATGCCCTCACCTAACCGTGTGCCTTTAGGAATCAGTATCCAAGCAGCAATCATCAACCCAATCACAAGTGGTATGTTGAGATAGAAAATGTATTGCCAGCCAAGATGTTGCACGACAACCGCGCCATATAATGGGCCAAGCGCACCACCAGCCTCTGTTACCGCACCGATGATACCAAGTGCCAGACCACGCCGCTCTTTGCCATAAAAGTCGTTGGCAATCGCCATCGCTACTGGCACGATAGCACCACCACC
>CAXUHF010000004.1:34384-44764 GCA_964250765.1 uncultured Ktedonobacteraceae bacterium
CTTTCGTTATAATTCGACATAGTGAATATGCGCGTGGTCTGTGGAGTGTCGCCAGCAGCAGCCTGACCTGTGACGCTCACGAGATAGGGGAGCGAGTCGCCTTTGCCAATGCATGCAACCGTTTGCAGCATTGTGCCGTCAGGGACACCACCACCTGTAAAAAAGGCGAGATATTTCGCGTCAAGTTGGCCCGTGATTTGCCAGCAGGGATTGCCACCAACAACGGCAGAAGTAGGCGGAGTGACATTCTGAACTCTGTTTACAACGGAGATAATACCTGTATTCGGGTTGGTAAGCGTACGTGGATCAAGAACACCTTTGATAACGCGCCATTGGCCTGTCACCGGATCAGTGATAAATTGATTATCGCCCACGCTAATAAGGTTGACTGTTAGCGATTGACCGGACATAATAACGGTCGCCTGCGCCTTGACTTTATCCGGCATGGACACATCGCCGTTGGCGGTGCGAATTTGTATCTGGTCTTGCTGTACTGGCCCTGGATTTTGTACTTCCATGGTGACATGGAATGAATTTGCCAGACGAAAGCTCTTTTGTAGCGATGTAAGCAACTGCCCCGTTGTAGGCTTCGGTGCATGGGCCGCTTTTGTATTCGCGTTCGTGTGCGTCACATGGTGTCGCCACGGTAGTGTACAGCCTGTGATTAATAGCATACTTGCCAGACACAGGGCAAGACAGGTCAAGGAATGTCTAAACGAGCCGTGTCCTACACGCTCTATTTGTACTGAAAACATGAGCTAGTGCCTCTTCCTACACGGACACGAACGAGTGTCGCGCCCTTACGCAGGCAGTCCTTTCATGCGGTCTGCCCTTTCTAAAAAAAGAAACGCGATCCCTTGTAGCTTTAGAGGTAGTTGGTACTTTGTGGTACAGAATGAAATGAGGAGGATTGAACCTCTGTACGGGGTCTGATTTCATCACACCCTCGCGGCGACGAACCATGTTTATAAAACGTGTAATATTTGCATGATTCTCGAACATTGTATATGACTGCGAGGGTGTGATGAAATCAGACCCGTACAGGGGTTAAAGATTTACAAAGAATAGATGTGCAATTTGCCTGCACCAGTTCCAATGACAACATAGTTGCCATAGATCGCTGGTCCAATGTTGACGATATCGGCGGCCTGTGCGCCGCGTGGGGGCGTACCAAGATCGTTCGCCTGCCAGAGTAGTTGTCCAGAAAGCGCATTGAAGGCGTACAATGCGGCGGAGTTTGTCGTGACAAAAACGACACCGTTGACAATAGCAGGAGAACTAAGCGCAACCTCCCGTGGATTGGCGTACATCGGTTGACCAGGAATGTTATAACGCTTGACGCCATCCGTTCCAACAACGGTAGGCCAGACATCATGCAGTGTTATCCAATCAAGTGCACGTATAAATGGTGTTGTATGTGTATCAATACTGGGATGTGTTGGGTCTTGCCAGCCCCCCAAACCCACAAAAATGCGTCCCTGACCAGCATCCACGGCGGCAGTACTATAAACACCTGCATGGTTTTCTGTTAGGTCCGGTGTATGCACATCAATGGTAGGAACTGGTCTGCTTCCATCACCAGGAAAGCCATCACCTCCAAGTTTAGGTAGCAATTGACGTCGTTTCAGGCACTTCATAGTCGTAGCATCAAGCAAAAAGAATGAACCATTTTTACAGCCAATCGCAAGCATCTCCACGCCTCCCTGTGAGAACAACATAGGACCGGGAGGCACATCAGCATCGAGATCATCTGGACGATAGCTATCAGCCTGCACCTGCTGAAAGAAGCCTTTAAAAACTCCGGTATCAGCATCAAGAGACAATACACCACAAGAATAGGAGTCTCTGGGAAGAGGACCATCGGGATCAGCATTGCCTGTTCCCACATAGATACGATTCAATTTTCTACTATAAGCGCACGACGACCAGACGGAGGCACCCTTGGAGGGTGGATCAGTGGTAGCATGAATATAACTGTGTGGAACAGAACCGCTTACCGCCGACTTTGGCAACACGTTAGGGCTGTTTTCGGCTGGGCCAGCAAATTTATTCGTACAGAACACCCAAATAACATGACCTGTAGCTGCATCAATGCAATAGACGAAACCAAACGCTACAATGTCGTCTTCCCCTAAACCAGTTCCCACGTACACCTTGCCGTTCACAACTAGAGGCGAGGTCCAGCAAGCCGTAGTTGGTCGGCTCATTGGTTGGTTATGCGCCAAGTCTACATTACGGAGGTCCGTCACCCACACCTGTTTCATTGTCGTCGCGTCAATACAATATATTTTTCCATCCAGTGTCGAAGTATAGACCCTACTATTCACAACGGCTGGTGTCGCACCGATACCAGAATCCCAAACGCCTCCACCTGCAAATGGTATATGAAAAGTACCATTTATAGTTCCCGTGCCAAGATCAACCTTATATAATGTCCCGCCACTCTTGCTACTTTTCGTTCCTACATATATCTTCCCCTGCACAATCGCAGGCACCGAAATAATAGGGTTGTCAAGAATAATTTTGTGCCGACTCACCAGATGCTGTACGGTAGAGGTGGTGATAGTGCTAGAACCAGCCGCGTTGCCACTGTGTCGCTCGTCGCCATGATACATCCACCAATCATTGGAGGGCGTGTTACCTATATCGGGAAGTGCGTCTGCCATAATCATTTCCTTTCGGTTAATGTAATAGGCCAACGATGCTAAAAAAGAGTCCATACAAAACTGTAGCATCTTTCCAAAGCAGACGTTTTCACTACAAGAATTTTACATACGGATGTCTGTGTATTAGTGCGGCAACCATAACGTCACGGCGTATTCTATGTGCCAGAGGGTGAGGCCGAGTGTGACGAGGGCGATACAGATGTGCAGGATGCGCCAGTAGCGAATGATGTAACGAAAGAATTGTTCACGCTGCAATGCTTGCTGTACATCTTCAATGGCAGCTATCTGCGCCTGTGCTCCTGGAATGAGGGCACCGGGTTGGGCAAGCGCACTCTTCCTATCGGGCACAAAACGATAGTGTTGCTCGTTCCTGCTCAATTCCTGTGGAGTCTCTTCTAACGAAATATAGGCGAGGTCCCATGAGGCTGCACCGTTGTTTAGTGAACTCGTCGTCCCCTGTTTACCATTACGTATTGTATTAAAAGGAAGTTCTTGTCGCCCTTGCGCCTGAAACGGCTGTACCTCCTGTGTGTTGTAAACCACAATATCTTGTAGTTTCCGTGAGATAGTAGCGATACGGTCATCACCCTGTACCGTCAACGCTTTTTGCACCTCTTGAGTGATGAGACGCGGCATGAAGTGGTCGAGCGCACGACCAATAAAGCCACTAACAACCATTGCGATCATGCCATACAAAGCAAATGTGCCAGTACGCGGATTGAAGTTGCCAAAGGAATGCATAAAGAGCAGTACCAATGCCATGATAGCAAAGGCCATATGCCATTGTAATGATGCATTGAGTTTGCCGATAGCGCGTTTTCGTGAGCGACGATGAAGTGTATATAATACTCCTGCACAGGCAAAACAGAGTGTGCCAGCAATCGCAAAGGCTAGCCCTACTGTACTATCTGGATAAGGATCGCTTCCATTTCGGCTGTACCACACGTATCCGGTTCCGCTCACTGCGATAACGAAGATTGTCACAAGCATGGTTTTTATGCGTACAGGTGTGAGATACGAGAAAAACCACGGGTATCCTCTTTCACTATTTTTGTTGCTACGCCCATTATTGTCTTGTTCAAATGAGTCTTCATACATGCGCTACTGCTCCTGTCCAGATTGCAGAAGGCGCACTTTGAGCCACATCATCATTGCATCGCGATGTAGGCCAACGGGACAAGGAGCAACACATGCCCCACATTGATAGCAGGAACGCGTAAAGCGTGCAACGGCTGGTGAAATTTGTCCAGAGATCGTCTCGCGGTTGAGTACATCAATCGTAATTGGCTCAGCTATCGCAGGACAAGCAATCAGGCATTCATTGCAACCAATACAGGCATGAATCTCCTGTACCACTTGTGGACCTGTTTTGTGGAGAAGTGCGGATTTAAACATCTAACGTCCCTTCTTGTGCTGCTCGTCGGTGCCATATGCCCATAATTTGCCTGATCGTTGACGTTTTGGCTCGTTTGAAGGCTGAGAAATTGGTGTCGGTTCCTCTTTACGTTGTGCATCTGGAGCATAAGACCAGAGCTTACCTGACACACGTCCTTCACGCGCAATTGTTGACTCAATAACGCTTCCATTCCTAGATGGAAGATTGCCTGTAAACGGCCCGATCTCCTCTTCTACTGCATCAGGTGTTCTTTGAGAGGCACGCATTGTATTAAGCGGCTCTGTTTGATGCAATGGTTGTGAATACGACCGCAAACTATCGGTATCACGTTCAATCTGTAGCAATGGGTCTGTCTGTACAATATCTGAAGATGGTAACATACGTGTAGGTTGGCTCTGCGCGATACCCGGAATGCGTACAGGTTGTCGCTGTCCATCGGCACTACCTGTGGTAAATGCGGCAGGTAGCGAGGGAAGGGCCTTTGTTGTAAGCATGCCATGCGCGTTGAGCGCGTGTTGCTGAGAGAGATACTTCCGTGCATCAAAGGTACCTTTCAGCAGAGCTTTCGTAATCATGTGTACCGAGTGTCCCTCGTCAATGATGCGTTTAATTGCTAGGCTATCGGGTTGTCTTGTTCCAAGCGAGAGATACCCAACAAGTCGATCATCAACAATTGCCATGCGTCGATACCCACCCATACTCGTATCAGTCAACGTTGTCACCTTGTCATGCAAACTGAGCGGATTGCCCACAGTGAGCATAGATAGCTCACCTAGATGTGTTGCGTGCCACTGCACCCCAAAGGGTTCGCTTGCTAACTCCTCATGTCCTGTCATTACCGCCGCAACGGTGCGCCCTTGCGAGACAGCTGCATACCACTGTGCCCGCGTCTCATATGTTCCAGTCAAAGGATTTTTGAGTGCCGCAACATCACCAGCCGCGTAGATGTCACGCACACTTGTATGCAATTGATCATCAACGAGAATACCACGCTTTTGACGCATAGGCAGTGTGCAACGCTGGGCTAAAGTCATAACAGGCTGCGTTCCTGTGCAGGAGAGTACTAATTGACAGGGAATCATCTCCTGGTGATTGGTAATGACACCAACAACGCTCCCGATTCTTCCAACGACACCAACAACCTCCGTCTCGGTAGAGATAGTCACGCCTGCACGTCGGATACGTGATAGCACCATTTTTGATGCCGGATCATCAAGAACGCGCGGCATAAAGGTGTCGCTACGGATAAGCCAGTTGACATGAATGCCCCAATGGATCAGACTCATCACCGTTTCTATCGCATGCGCACCACCACCAACAACCACCGCCTCACTGACCTCAGCAAGACGCCGCCGCAAGTTCAGATAATCCTGTAGGCGATGTAGTGTCATCACGCCGTCGAAGTCACGCCCTGGCAAGTCTTCCACTAGCCCTGTAGGTGTACTACCCGTTGCGAGCAAGAGCGAACCATAGCCAAAACCACGTCCACCATCCAGCATGACATACTTGCTTTGTGCATGAATCTCCTCCACATGTGCCGTCACGACATAGATACGCTCAGAACGCTCCGTCCCTGCGGGATGTGCGAGCAATTGTTCACGCTCCAATTTTCCTACGGCGAATTGTTTTAAGGCAGGAGTATGAATTGTTGGATGGATTTGGTCCGTGATAATAGCTATGCTTTTCTCCGGCGCGAGACTTCTTGCCTCTAGTGCCGCAGTCAAACCAGCAATTCCATTGCCAACGATAACAATATCTGCTTGCTCTAAATATGGTTGTTGTATTGCAAGCCCTCTATCATTTTTATACATTACAGTCTGCCTCTTGCTCTCAAAAAATTTATCTGACGCATCCTAATCCACGTCCAATGCGAGAAATATGTTGTTTGCCTCTTCCACATAATACACATCGGTATGCGCCTTCTCAGATTTATGGCGTACCATATGATTAAGTGCCGCTCTACACTGCTCCGAGCATTGAAAGCGTACTTGTTTCCCATTAGCAGTCTTCAATGTAAAGCTCATGTCAGAGATAGTCATAATCGTACCGGCATCATGCTCTGCTGTCACACTATGCGTCATCTCTGGTCCGACAAGGGCCACACTCCCTATGCCAATAAGAGCAAAACATCCAATAAGGAGAAGCACAAAAACGGCTGCTGTTATGCGAGGAAAGGTCATATGCGCTACCATCCTGCCAGTTTTTTCTCTATCTACACTGTGGGTATATACCAGCACAGCACTTTTTTTCTGTATAGCAAATAGTATTCGATACCATTGGCTAACATATATGCTATTGTATATCAGCACGTTTCTATTAGCGCGACGTTTCGCATAAATTAGCCTAAATGTCTTATTAAAAGATAGAGGCACAACCGCGCTGAGAGAATTTGGAACTGTGTATTGATTTTTTTGCTCCCTAGCTCGACAATTACGTTTCTTTCATGTTACACTTGATACAAGGATATAGGGAGGATATAGATACTGTGGCAATAGAAGATTCTCCTATCTTTCGGGAGATACTACAAGAAGGCTTAGTGAAGGGACGCGAGGAAGGCATAGGGGAGGGACGTTTAACTGCGACTCGACATATCCTGCTAATTTTGACGGAGAAACGCTTTCCTGCTCTCGCATCTTTAGCGCAAAAGCAGGCAGCACTTATTGATGATGTTGAGTTGCTTAATGAAATGATTGTCTCTATTGGTCCGGCACGTACTGAGGGAGAAGTTTATGACATGCTGCGAGGCCAAGACAAGTTATCGGCTGAATAGGAATGGAGGAGATAAACATGGCAACATACTATGATCCAAAGGACCTAGCACATTTCCCTGATATGGGCAAGGATGCACCCGAACTCTGGAACAAGTTTCTGGCATGGTATAACGCGGTTTTCGAGGAAGGCGCGCTTTCTGAGCGTGAGAAGGCATTGATTGCGTTAGCAGTTGCCCATACGGTTCAATGTCCTTATTGTATCGACGCATACAGTTCTGCCTGTCTGGAAAAGGGATCGGACATTGAGCAGATGACGGAAGCGGTGCATGTCGCTGCGGCTATTCGTGGCGGTTCATCGCTTGTTCACGGCGTTCAAATGCGTGACCACGTACACAAAGTCTCGATGTAGGTAGGTACTGCATGGCAAAAATTCTTCCAACACTACGCAAGCTCGATTCTCCACTTGCCAACACAAAAGAGCAACGGCATATTCTCGAAACATTGCCACTACGCTCCTTTGGAGACACGGCAGCAAGTGCTGGACATCTACCACTCAAAGCCGTAGGTGTCAGTATTCTGCAGATCAATGTAGGTAAGCGATGTAACCAAACGTGTGCTCATTGTCATGTCGATGCTGGACCAGATCGTAAAGAGGTTATGCCACGCGACGTGTTGAACGCATGTCTGGATTTTCTTGCACAAACCGACATTCCTACGCTCGATATCACAGGTGGTGCCCCAGAGATGCACCCGCACTTCCGCGAGATCGTCGAACGTGCGACAGCATTGGGTCGGCATGTTATCGACCGTTGTAATCTCACCATCACGCGCCTCCCTAACTACTCGTATCTCCCAGAGTTTCTCGCCAAACACTCCGTCGAGATCATCGCGTCGCTACCGTCCTATGCGCTCAAGCAGACCGATACGCAACGTGGTGATGGCGTGTTTGAAGACTCTATTGCTGCTTTACGACATCTGAACGCGCTTGGCTATGGGAAAGAAGGCACGGGGCTTTCACTCAGTCTGGTAACAAACCCCGTTGGAGCTTTTCTGCCAGCAAGCCAGCAGTCGTTGGAAAAAGATTGGAAGCGTCAACTTAAACGACGCTATGCAATCGACTTCAACAATCTATACACCATCACGAACATGCCGATTAGCCGTTATCTGGACTTCTTAATACGTTCAGGTAATCTTAAAGCATACATGGAGAAGCTGATTACAGCCTTCAATCCGGCAGCAGTTGATGGTGTAATGTGTCGCACAACGCTTTCCGTGGGTTGGGATGGTCGCCTCTACGATTGTGATTTCAACCAGATGCTCGACATGCCTGTTGCGCCAACATCTCCACAAACCATCTTTGATGCAACTATCGAAGGATTGCGCGAACGCTCTATCATGATCGGGCAGCATTGCTATGGCTGTACAGCCGGTGCTGGCTCCAGTTGCGGTGGTGCTACAACATAACAATCCCTGTAGGGGTCTAATTATCAACAGCAGACCCCTACAAGAATTTTAAATGCTTACCAGCGATTTTCTACTGTTGCTCGGATGCGCTGGTCATAGATCGCCTTGACCTTATGCATCGTTTCATCACTAAGAGCTGGTAATGACGCAGCCTGTGTATTGTCTTCGGCCTGTTGTGGATTTTTCGCGCCAGCAATCACGGTTGTCACCTCTGGAAACATCAAAATCCAACGTAGGGCAAATTGCGCCATTGTTGCTCCCTGTGGCACAAGTGGACGTAATGCTTCAACCGCCTGTAGCCCTGTCTCATAATCAACGCCAGAAAAGGTTTCGCCAGCATCAAAGGACTCACCGTGACGGTTGAATTTGCGGTGGTCGCTCTCTGCGAACTGCGAGTCAGGACGGAATTTACCCGTGAGCAATCCACTCGCTAATGGCACGCGTACAATAATGCCGACCTTGCGCTCTCTCGCCGCCGCGAAAAACTGCTCGGACGGTTTGAAACGGAACATGTTAAAGATGATCTGAATGCTTTGCACGTTAGGAAAACGAATAGCTTTTAGAGCCTCCTCCACCGTCTCAACGCTGACTCCATAAGCGCGCACCTTGCCTTGCTGTACAAACTCGTCAAGAATACCAAACACTTCTGGCTGATCGTAGACTGCGGATGGTGGACAGTGCAGTTGCAGCAGGTCCAGTGCCTCCATCTCAAGATTATGCAGACTACGCTCGACAAAACTCGTCAGGTTTTGATGGTTGTACCCCTCCGCAACGTGTGGATTGAGACGACGACCAGCTTTTGTTGCGATGATCAGTTTTTCACTATGCTGCTTACGTACCTGTGCGATCAACTGTTCCGAATGTCCATCCCCGTATACATCGGCAGTATCAATGAAGTTGACCCCTAGCTCAATAGCTTTATGCAGGGCTGCAATCGACTCGGTATCATCCGTCTTGCCCCATGTATCGCCGCCGATGCCCCACGCGCCGAAACCCATCTCGGATACGTCCCATCCTGTTCGGCCTAAAGAACGATATTGCATTGTTATATTCCTTTCTTTTTTATTCTATCGTGAGAATCAATTTCCCGAAATTCTTATTCGCCGCCATTGCCTTGTGTGCCTCACCAATTTCATGCATTGGGTAGACCTGCTCAACAATAGGTTTTACGGTTCCGTTTGCGAACAATGGCAGTACTTGCGTAGAGAAGCGGCGAGTTACACTTAGTTTCTCTTCAAGCGTGCGAGTACGTAGAGTACAACCACGTATCTGAATACGCTTGCCCATCATAAGACCAAGATTGACGTTTGCCTGTGTACCTCCTAGTGTCGCAAGAAATACCATACGTCCCCATGTCGTCAGCACATCCAGGTTTTGTTCCATGTATGCTGCTCCAATAAAATCGAGAACGACATGCACACCTTCGCCATGAGTACGACTTTTTATCTCACTCGCAAAATTCTTGTCGGAGAGACCCACATCGAGTCCAAGCGGTTTAGCACGTTCAAGTTTATCGGGTGTACGTGATGTACCAAAAGTGGTTGCACTCACAGCGTGCGCGAGTTGAATAGCCGCTGTACCTACGCCACTACCAGCCGCATGAATCAACACACGTTCGCCCATCTGTAAGTTCGCTTGTGTGAAAAGGGCATCGTGCGCGGTCATAAATACCTCTGGCACAGCCGCCGCCTGCACAAAGTCGAGGTTGTCTGGAATAGCGACAAGCAAGCCTTCATGAACAAGAATATACTCGGCTTGAGCACCACCACCCACAATACCCATAACACGCTGCCCTTTTTGATACATGCGTACCAGAGGGCCAACCGCGTCAATCTCACCTGCGAACTCCATTCCTGGAATGTCGGCAGGCGATCCTGCAGGGGCTGGATACATGCCCATACGCTGCGAAAGGTCGGCGCGATTGAGTCCCGCCGCTCGTACACGCACACGAACCTGATCGCCAATTGGCTCCGGCGTCTCGACGTTCTGTACCTCTAACACCTCTGGTCCCCCAGGTTGAGTGATGACTACTGCATGCATTGCTGCAACTCCTTCGTGTTATAAAAAAATACGTTGTCCTTAGTGTACGATACAAACGGAGAAAACGAAGCAGGCAACGCACATGTGCGCGTTGCCTGCGTAG
>CAXUHF010000004.1:44774-72068 GCA_964250765.1 uncultured Ktedonobacteraceae bacterium
TTTGTCACTATAACAACCCTCAAAACCCCCGCCGCCCCCGCTTGGGCGGGTGCTGCCTGCTTCGTTTTCTCCGTTTGTATATGAGTAGAGATTGTATTAGTTAGCTGGGGCTGATGCTGGCTGGTTGACAGCTGAAAGATCAATCTCAATGTTGACTTCTTTGCTGACCAGAACACCGCCAGCTTCTAGGGCTGCGTTATAGGAAAGTCCCCAATCTTCACGATTGATCTTGCCCTTGACACTGATACCAGCACGCTGCATACCGTAAGCATCTTTTCCTTGACCAGCGTAATCGGCATCAAATACGACTTGTTTCGTCACACCATGCATAGTTAGGTCGCCAGTCACTTTATAATTGCTACCACCTACATGCTCAACTTTGCTGCTCTTAAACGTGATTATCGGGTATTGCGCAACATCAAAGAAGTCAGCGGATTGCAGGTGTCCGTCGCGTCTCTGCTCGCGTGTGTTGATGCTGCTAGCATCAGCCTGAGCATCAACCCAGGAATTGGCAGGATTCTGGTCGTCGATGTGTAGGTGTCCACTAATAACGTTGAAGTGTCCTCGTACTGTAGTAATCATCGCATGTCTTACTGAAAACATCACTTGTGAATGTACTGGATCAATTTCCCAAGCCATAAAAATATCCTCTCTGTAACTAACGTCTTTGTTCGTGGTTAGCTGCCCTACAAATCTAGCAGTCTCACTAACCACGACAAGTGTAACATATGTCACTTTCTTTTGTCAAGTTACTAACGTAAAGTTAGTTTTGTGAGCGTGATATAATTCTCTTGCGAATTATTAGGAGAGATAGAGGATACATTACATGTTCACTCTTAACGATATCTTACAAGGCAATGGTGATGCCGTTCATATACATAGTACACCTTCGCCAAATCCTGATCTTGTTTTTCGTTCGGCGCATCATGATAGTCGCCAGATTGAGTCAGGCGACCTTTTTATTGCCATCAAAGGCGAACACGTCGATGGACACAACTTCATTTCCACAGTCGCCAAAGCAGGTGCGTTGGGCGCACTATGTACCGCACCAGCCGAAGATGTACCAGCAGATTTTCTGCAAATCGTCGTACCTGATGTTGTGAAGGCGTTGCAGGCAACCGCACGGATACGTACACAACGTCAGCAGAACACAGTACTGATCGGTATTACTGGTAGCAATGGCAAGACCAGTACGAAAGAGGCAGTGGCAGCCGTGTTGAGTCGTAAGGCACCAACACTGAAGACACAGGCATCGTACAATAACGAGATTGGCTATCCACTCACGCTCTTACGGCTTGAACCTCAGCATCGCTATGCCGTGCTTGAAATGGGGGCGCAATGGGTCGGCGAATTGGCATGGTTGTCCAGCACAATTGCTAGCCCCAATTGGTCGATTATCACCAATGTTGGTGCCTCACACCTGGAATTTTTTGGTTCACAGGAGCGCGTTGTTATCGCAAAAACCGAATTGGTGCAGGCACTTGCTCCCGATGGTATCGCTATCCTCAACTACGATGACCCGAACGTCCAGGCCATGAGTGCCAGCACACAAGCGCGTATCCTCTTCTATGGTCAAGGCGAAGGGTCGGAGGTGCGTGCGACATATATAGATGGCGACGCCCTTTTTGGACGCAGTTTCATGCTCGTCTATCAGAATCAGCAGCGTGTCGTTCAACTGCATTTTCCAGGTGAGCATGGCATCGCTATCGCATTGGCTGCTGCTGCTGCGGGTTGCGCGGCAGACATGCCTCTCGACGAAATCGCGCTTGCATTAGAGGCATTGCCTGCCGCAAAGGGACGTGGGGAGATTAAAGCGGGACCTAATGGGAGCGTTATCATCGACGATACCTACAACGCTAACCGTCAATCTATCGCCGCCATCACGGAAGCCATGCACACCACAAAACGCTTTCCGCAGGGCAAACGCTGGGCCGTCCTCGGCGATATCTTTGAACTAGGTCCTTATGCAAAAGACGAGCATACACTGAGTGGAGTCGCGCTTGTTGGCAACATCGACTGTCTTGTTGCGCTTGGCGACAAAGCACGTTACTATGTCGAAGGAGCAATCGAGGCAGGTATGCCACAAGAACACACCTATTTCTTTAGTGCTGATGTTGAGAATGGACCAGAGCTAGAAGCGGCGAAACGCGCTGTTGCCGATCTGCTCAAACACGAGGTACAAGCTGGTGATCTCGTCCTGCTCAAAGGCTCCCGTGGCATGCGTATCGAAACATTGCTTACACTTCTGTAATACAACATTAATGTCGTAGGGACCACGTTGACGGCGTCCGAGGCGCAATTCATTGCGTGAAATTGTTGTTCTGCTTTCATTATAATCATGAGCGATAAATCGCCCTGGACTCCGTCAACGTGGTCCCTACGACATTAATTAAACAATATAAGAAAAGGACAAAACATATGGCAGAGAAAAAAATACGCGTGGGCCTCGTCTTCGGAGGACGTTCGGGCGAACATGAGGTTTCATTGGCCTCAGCACGATCGGTCATGGCAAACCTTGATAGCAATAGATATGAGGTTGTGCCCATTGGTATCACCAAAAATGGCACATGGTTAGTAGGTGATGAGCCAACACATGCGCTCGTACAAGGTATGCAGACGACAGCTGAGCACACAACTGCAGTCACACTCACTGGCGATCCTACTGTTCGTCGGCTTATCCCGTTACAGGGCAATGAGCCACTACGCGGAAACGGTGCGTTGGACGTGATCTTTCCAGTCCTGCACGGCACCTATGGTGAAGATGGTACGCTACAAGGCTTGCTCGAAATGGCAAACGTGCCATACGTGGGTTGTGGTGTCTTGGGAGCCGCGCTGGGTATGGACAAGGAAAAGATGAAAATGGTCTTTTCCTCCGTTGGTCTACCCAATGTAGAGTACTTTGTCTGTCGGCGCAACGAATGGGAGCGTTCACCCGAAACCGTGATGAATGTGGTAGAGCAAACATTTGACTATCCCTGTTTCATCAAGCCCGTTAATCTAGGATCAAGCGTTGGTATTAACAAAGCTCATGACCGTGCTGAATTGGAACACGCAATAGAGGTCGCGGCAGCCTATGATCGTAAAATTATCATAGAGCGCGGGATTGATTGCCGTGAGTTAGAGTGCGCTGTGTTGGGCAACGACGAGCCGATTGTATCGGTTGTTGGCGAGGTCATTGCGAGTGGTGAATTTTATGACTACAACGCTAAATACATTGATGGCAAATCACAGGTCATTATTCCTGCCGACCTGCCACAAGCCATCACGGAAGAGATACGCCGACAAGCGGTAAAAGCGTTCCTGGCTCTGGACCTGAGCGGACTCGCGCGCGTTGACTTTTTCCTGGAGCGTGAGACGAACAAGGTCTACATCAACGAAGTCAACACTCTTCCAGGCTTCACTGAGATTAGCATGTATCCCAAATTGTGGGCCGCAAGCGGTCTACCATACGCACAACTTCTCGATAGACTCATCGAATTAGCCATAGAACGTCATACCGACCGACAGCGCAACAAAACGAGCCTATAGAGAGGAGCCAGGGCACCCGCAAGGGGATGCCCCTCCCATATAACGCGTCTCTACAGGCACCTTCGTCTATGGGAGGGGCATCCCCTTGCGGGTGCCCTTGCCCTAGCCGAATATGTGTTGGCAGAGTAATAGTAAGGAAAACACGCAATGGCAAAATCAAATAAACAAAATACATCGGTGCCTCAACGCCGTGCTCCTCAAAACAAGACGCGCAAAGTGGTACGCAGAGCAAATCGGAGGAGTTTATGGCTGTGGATAGGTGTGACACTTGGCTCCATTGCCTTGATCGTGGGTGTATTGCTCTACGTCTATTTCACGAACAATACTAGTGATGTCGTTGCATCTGACCCTGCTGTCTTTAATGCAATCACTCATGTTGACTCTGCACTTCTGGAACAAGTGGGTACAGGAAATGCACAAAGTACTCTACAAGCTCTCAAGAGTGGCACATCTGCATTGACAGGATCAACAGGCAAGCCAGAGTTTTTCTATGTCGGCGGTGAGTATTGCCCTTATTGTGCTGCGCAGCGATGGGCTATCGTTGTCGCGCTCAGCCGCTTCGGCACATTCGGTTCTCTTCAACAAACGCATTCGTCGGAGCAGAACTTAGCAACACTGACATTTCGAGGTGGTACCTATACAAGTCAGTATGTTGATTTTGTTGCGAAAGAGATTGAAGATAATAAAGGCAATACACTTGATACGCTTACGAGTAGCGAGCAGCAAAACTTCAATACATATGACTCGTCACCTTATATGCAAAGCTCAGGGGCTATTCCCTTTATAAATGTTGCCAACAGGTATGTTTCTTCCGGCTCATACTATCTACCCGATACCTTAGCAAACCTCTCGTGGCAGGATATAGCAACGCAAATGAAGCAGACCAATACCAATGTATCGAAGGGCATTCTCGGTTCAGCGAATTACCTGACGGCGGCGGTATGTGCGTCAACACAGAACAAACCGGACTCGGTATGTAACGCGGCGTACATGCAACAAATCGAGAAAACGCTGACGAGTTCATAAGTGTCACCGTTTGGAGTGTTCTATGACGTATTGGCCTCTGCTTATCTGCTTGATTGCCACCTTTTACTTTGTCGGTCTCATCTGGACCATTCAGATGTTGAGCTATCCTTTGTTTCAGATGGTAGGACGCGAAAGCTTCGCAGCCTATCACGCGGCACACTCACATCGCATTACACTCATACTAGGTCTACCACTTCTACTAGTCTTCGTAAGTTCGTTATTCATGCTGTGGATACGGCCTACAAACATACCCTTATGGGCTGTGTTGCTTAATGGTGTCTTAGGTGGAGGTGTGTGGCTCATGACCGCGTTCATTCATGTACCACTACATAGTAAGCTTGGGCAAAACTATTCAACCCATACCATGCAAGCCCTTGTATCCACCAACTGGCTACGTACTGTAGTATGGACTGCACAAGGCATACTGCTCCTGTGGATGATGGGCGTAGCGTTGCACATAGTGTGATGTATACATGAGATGAAGAGGCATCTCATGATAGTGGGTATATAGCCATCTGAGAGAATTGTGCCTGTGCCCCTGGTTTCGCTTCGGGCAGATTCGAGACAAAGAGAGCAATCGAGCCACTAGTATAGCTAGTATCTGTCACGGTTTGCAGGAGATAATTGTTGACGACAAAGAACAACTTGGAGCCGCGCGCTATAATCATGATATGGTTAAGTCTGCCCCTTTTAGCAATTGCCGGGCTTAACAGGAAACCGACAAGTCTGGTATCGACCGTTTTACCACCCGCATCAGTACTGCCCTTAAAAATAGCATATGAGCCATCGCCGTAAAGTTCAAAGCGGTAATATGTTGCTAACTCGTTACCTTGACTTGCCGCACCTCGAATATAGACACCATAGCCATTATTCTGATCACCTTTAGCAAGTGTTGCATCTGTTACAAGTTCAAAATTAGTAAAGGTTCTTGTACCAGGGACTGGCTCCCATAATAGACTCTGCTTGTCGTTCTCCAATGCAAGAACACCAGCTCCAACGGCGACTGAATAACTACCTGTAACACTTTGTCGGTTCCAACCTGAGCTATCGTCAACGAATTTGTCCATAAATAGAGGATTACCCTTTGGCGATGGATATATCTCTTTAGGCAGGTTGAGTGCTTGCCGAGGAGGTGTTGTGAGTGATGACAGAGAGACTCCTGAGGCTCGTATACCTGCATACGTGAAAATAATGATGACGAGGAGCGTAACAATAAAATAGGTTAATGATGAACGCTTATTTGGACTTTGTACCTGTTGTTTGCCCGTTCGGGGTGAAACTGCAGTTTTCACGCTTGTGTCTGAAAGACTCGATGTTGCGGGAGTCAAGCGAAAACCACAATTATAACACGCCGTTTCGTTTAGAGGTAGCGCGACATTACAACGCGGGCAGGTTAAAGAAGTTCGCACCTGATACGGCGAAGACATAAGAAACCTCCAAATGACAAACAACGATACACTTCAATATAATCGTAGTAATCGTAGTCCTTTCCTCCGTAAATGTCCACGAAATACACAAGAAATAGTATATTTGGGGGGTGATAGTATGTCAAGAGATGTGTAAAATCGGTTAATATGGTTGAGCTTGAGATGCTGATGGCATCGTCAATTTGTTAAACTTCAAACACAGAATGACCGCATAGAAAAGCAGGACACAACTCCCTTCATTGCGCAAAGCTGCTGCCATCTTATGCGAACGACGTTTGACTTCCCCAAAGAGTCGCTCAACATTATGATAGAACTCGTCTAAGAATCCGGTTCATCCGCAACTTTTGTCCCTTTGCACGAAAGCTGCGGAAGAAAGGTCAGTACGTATACTATTCTCTCAATTTTGACTAACGGTGGCGACTACGTCGTCAAAAATAAGCCCACCGAAGTAAAGCCTTTTACAAATGATCGTGAAAGAAAGCTGCGGTTGTGGCAGGCTACAAACGAACTCATTGAGGCCGCAAAATAACACAGTACCATTTTTCGGGACTTCACATGGATCAAGACAAGAAAATTATACTCATACTTCCTCACTTTGTGTTAATCGGGAACATGAGCTAGTGTTACTCACCGAGACCACCTGAAACAAAAAACTTTGCTTTTTTTGGCTGAACAATGGCACACCTTAGGGTTAGATGAAACTCCACTAGAGAAGACACGCGTTTCGCAATTTGAAGCTTTAGCCTTTGCCGTTTAAAAACTTCGCCAACAGGATCAAAGTGTGTATGAACCACCTTGTTCAGAAGCGAGATGAAATTTGGTACTCAAGTTTACCACTATCAGCTCTAAGAGCTGTTTATTTGAGTTGTGAGTAGATTGAAATTTATCACCCTTGACAAACTAGACAAAATGCTTTACTATATAGACAGTTATTTTGTCTATATAGACAAACTATCGAGAAGAGTTAATCTCAACATCCCTCTATGCTTTACAGAGAAAGGAAGTATCATGCCTATCGTACCTGCCGCCGTTCAAAAGCGCTCCGCGCGTTTTGCCAGCCAACGCTGGCTTCTCGATACTGTCATCAAGCTCATTGGTCCAGAGTGGGACCAACCCCGACTCCTGTATATGAGTGCCCCATGCAGCCCAGACGCTCAGTCCGCGATTATGGGGCTTCGTGCTACTATTAAGAAGTATGACGACATGGCTCCCGAAATGACCAAAGCCGCTCGCCGTATGGAACTGCGAGCCAAGCAAATGCTGCAGCAGGGCCACACCGTGACTGCTAGCGATTACTTCTTCGCTGCCTCAGTCCTGTACGGTGGTGCCCAGTGGCCCATCTTCGACAACACCCCTTTCAACCTCGCACTCGGAGAAAAGAAGAACGAGTGCTATATGGAATACATTCGCTTAGCCGATCACCCTGTCGAACGGGTAGAGATTCCCTATCAGGGCCGAACATTGGCGGGCTACTTCCACCTGCCACTAGGTTACTCTGGGGGGCGTCTGCCGTGTCTGGTCATGGTTAGCGGTATGGATGGCATCAAGGAATTCACGATCTCCTCGTCGGCGGATCGCTACCTGCGGCGTGGCTTCGCGTGCTTATGCCTCGACGGTCCTGGGCAGGGTGAGTCTCTGACGCGCGGCATCTGGTACGATCCGGAGACCTACGGCGAGTGCGGTACCTCCGCTTACGAGTGGCTGGCAAACAGGAGCGAGGTCGATACCGACAAGGTCATGGCCTTTGGCCTCAGCTTTGGGTCCTACTGGGCCACTCAGATCACAGCAGCGGAGCCACGTTATGCTGCCTGCGCTGTCACCTACACCTGCTTCGAGCCGCAGGACTACCCCTTACTGCAGATGGCTTCGCCGACATTCAAACAGCGACTCATGTATATGACGGGCATCCATGACGAAGCCGCCTTCGACGCTATGACGGAGAAACTGGATGTCCGACCTTTGAGCGAGAAGATTCGCGTCCCGTACTTGGTGATCGCGGGGGAGGACGACGAGCTGAGCGATGTCGGCTACACGTTCGAGCATTTGAACCATGTGCAAGGACCCAAGACGCTGGTCCTCTACAGCGGAGAATTGCACGGGTTGGGGGATACCCGTTCGAGCCAACTAGGTCCATTTAACCTTGTCCTTCTAGCAGACTGGCTCCGTGACCGGGCAGATGGCAAGCCATTGGACTCGGAGTACATCGTGGTGGACTCACAAGGGCAATTGCACAGTCAGCCCTGGGGCGAGAACCGCGTTTACGAGTACGGGGCACCGATGGACTTCCGGCACCTGTTCGGAGACACTCCAGAGACGGGTACGGCGTAGCGCGGCGGTTGAAATGCCACACCTCGAAACAGAGAAGTCCTCGCTGGGTCCGTTTCCCATTCATGGAACCAACGCGACGATGATCCATGACTTCAGCAGAGGTGGCAGAGCAATGTGTTTCACCGCTTGCCATCTCTGTTCTCAAGAATCACTGTCGTCAAGTGGCGAAGTAAGGCCAGGAGGTGTTCCATCTCCTGGCTCCCAAGCTGTTCACTCCACTGCGCTTGTGTTTCCAGTATGGTCTGGCTCACGACCACCTGGGCTGCTTGACCCTTTGTCGTGCGGCGCACCAATTGCGCTCGTCCGTCAGTTGGATCTGGAACGCGTTCGACGTAGCCATGTTCCTCCAGAGAGGCAACGAGGTATCCCATCGCTTGCTTAGTCATATCAGCACGTTCTGCCAGATCAACAACACGATCCCCCGTGTCACTGAGATACAGAAAGATGGGCAGATAGGCTGGACGCAGTTCGTGAAATCCAGCAGCAGCATAAGCTTCTAGGACATGCTGCTGGATGATGCTAAAAGGGATGGCAAGCAGACCACCAAGCAACAGTTCTTTGATTCGTACCGTCATAACATCCTCGATAAGAGCAATAACATTTTTCCCATATAGACAATACTTTTGTCTATACGAGAGAGTATAGCACATGAGAAAAGAATCTCTTTCACGGGACATCAACTCACATGTTTGGTGAAGCTAAGTTTCACGCAAGTCGATGTTGTCAGTGGAATGGAAAGTCGCGCTTAGAGCACATGATCAGTCTGGAAGTGACGCCATTTCAAGCCTGAGAAGGTGTGCAGAGACGTCTCACAAACGTTGATTTCTTGCGACTGTGAGGGAGTATCTATCAGGAATCAGTGCGCCAATTGCTTCCGGCCAATCCATAAAGAAGAAGCGCGACAATCTGCTCAGGCAAGTGATCATCCAGGGGACGATGTGTGACCTGCGACCGAGCCAGGAGTGGCCCTATCGCAGCTTCCACGAGAAAGTCAGCATCGACCTCCTCAGAAAGTTCTCCACGTGCTTGGGCTCTCTGGACAATCGCTACGGTCTTGCTCAGCCGATCACTCCAATAAGCAAGGCGCACTTCTTCTAGTTCCGGCTGGCTGTTGGGTCCCACGACAATCTGTGAGATCACCTGTCCCAACGGCGTCTGGATGCGTGCAATGATTCCACGCAGCAGTTCGAGCAGATCACCTGGAAAACTTCCTGTATCTGGCGTTGGTGTCTCTAAAGCACTATAATCCTGCAACGCTTCCGCTACTATTGCTGCCTTGGTTCCCCAGCGGCGAAACAGCGAGACTTCATTGACGCCTGATCGCGCGGCAATGTCTTTTGTCGTCATCCCTTCATAGCCTCGTTGACGTAAGAGTTCGAGCGTGGCTGCCAGCACTCCCTGCCGAACACGCGTGCTTCGTCCACCGAGGCGTCTTTTTGGCTCTGCTGCTTTCTGGATAGGAACGGGTAGATGGTTCTTCATAACCACAGTATATCAGAGAGAGAAGGGAAAAGTAAGTGGTACTTGCTTTTCCCTTCTCTCTCTGATATACTGTGGTTAAAGCAAGTAATGCTTTCTTTAGAAACGAAAGGAAGAACTGTATGCCATCTCTTTCCGTGAAGGTCGAGATATGAGTGGTTGGGAAAATTTTTTCCTAGGTGAATTAGGTGCGTCAGCCGCGCTGGCTGGACTCATCTTTGTCGGACTCTCCATCAACTTACAAAAGATTATGGAGACGTCACACTTACCAAATCGGGTATTAGAAGCCTTGGTGGTATTGGTCGCTGTCCTCTTTCTTGCTTCGCTCATGCTGATCCCGAATCAGTCCTTCCTTGCCATTGGAATCGAAGTCCTGCTCCTTGGACTCTGTGAGTGGATCATCATCATGGTTCTGCAAATCGACAGTCTGCGCAAAATGCAAGCGAAGTTTCGTCTGGCATTCGCACGGGTTATTCTCATCTGTCAAATGGCAACCCTCTCGTTGATCATTGCGGGCGTTGTCTTCCTGACAGGAGGAACGGAGGGCTTCTATTGGATTGTTGCAGCAACGTTGCTCTCCTTCCTCGCCACTTTTTTTGATACCTGGGTCTTAGTGATTGAGATTAATCGGTAGGAAGCCAATTTGAGCAACTCAAGTGAACGATGCGATGCTCAAGTTGGCTTCTGTGCCGATTAACATCATCAAGTAAAGGTAGAAAAGCTTTTGTACCAGTTCTTTCGGAAACCAGCATGTTTCAAACAAATCATCCACGCTCAGGGATGATATGATCAGGGTTAATTCCAGATGACGGGCAAATGCGCAGGTCCAAACGTCGCTGTCTCATCCGGTCGCCAAGGCACCTCTTCGGGAGCAACCGCTAGCCGGATATTTGGCAAGCGTCGGAGCAATGTAGTCCACAGGACTTGTAATTCCATGCGTGCGACCTGCTGTCCGAGGCAGGCATGAATCCCCCGACCAAAGGTGACCATCGGGTTGATTTCCCGATCAAAGTTTATCTCTCTGGCATCAGGAAAGACGGACTCGTCATTATTTGCCGCGAGCACATCTAACATTAACACCGATCCCGGATGGATTGTGGTTCCACTCAAGGTTATATCACCGCGTGCAATGCGTGGACGTGCCCAACCAATCGGCGTGATACGCAAGATTTCTTCAATGGCTCTCGCCATGCGCTCTGAATCGTCCAGACGCTCACGCAACTGGGCAATCAGCTCGGGACGTTGCAGCAGTATAAAGGCAGAGTTGGTAAATGTTGTACTCACTGTCTCGAAGCCAGCAGCGATAAGTCCTCCAGCGAGCGAGATCAGCTCCTGTTGAGTAATGACCTCATCTCCCTGCTCAAACGCTTTTACTAAGGTTCCAAGCACAGTGTCGCCTGGCTGCTGGCGCTCTCGCTCAATGAGAGGGAACAGATAGGCACCCATCTGCATCTGCTCCGACTGGAGTTCTTGTACGGAGATCGTGGTTGAGATCAGAGCGTTTCCCCACTTACGAAACTGAAGTTCATCTTTGGCAGGCACGCCGAGCATTTCGCAGACCACTGCCATCGGCGTTTGAATAGCATAGTCTTCAAACAGGTCTACTGGCGGTCCAGCTTGCTCCATGGCATCCACGAGCGTGTTGGTCAACGCAACCACACGCGGCATCAGTGCATTCGCCGCTTTCACCGTGAACGCCTGAGTGATCAGACGGCGCGTCTTATTGTGGCGGGCATCGGATACGCTGAACAGGGACTCTCCTTCTCCACCACTGCCCACCGTTTGTCCAACAGTAGTACGAGGCACGTCGCCATCCGAAACCTGAATCATTCCACTCTTTGGATCGGACCAAGCCTTAACGACATCATCATGTCGAGTCAACAGGAATGCATCTCCACCAAAGGGCATCTGCACAGGTGCAACCGGACATTCCCGTCGCACCCGATCATAGATCGCAGGACATTCCAGGCTATGGTCAGCAAAGGGAATGGGATATGTGAGCTTTTCTTCTGATGACGTTGTTTGCGGGTCATTCGTGTTATCTATTGATGTCATGAATGGGTATTCCTTTCGCTTTGAGAACAATGAGATACAATCTCACTAACTATTACTAGTCTCTTCTACAATGGTCAGCTCTGTGGTCTGTTCCTCGTCTTCTATATGGAAAACGCCTGCTGGACACAGCTCGACAGCTTGTCTGACGCGATTCACTAATGCAAGAGGAGGGTGTTCGTGTAAAATGTGGACGACGCCATCCTCGTCGCGTTGCCCAAAAACCTGGGGACTGGCGAGGACACAGGAACCGCTCGCGATACATTTATCGGTTGAAGCGATAACACGCATGGGTCTCTTCCTTTCTTTCGAGTGCGCCTTGCTAGGATCGCGCTGAGCGATCCTAGCAAGCCTATTCTTTGGTCTTCTCGAGAAGCATTGTCAGCAGGAAATGGGAAAGGTGCTGAGTGAGTTCCTCAAGTGAGTCATCCATTCCTAGTACATCAACGGCAGTGTTGATCGCTCCTATGATCGTTACTGCTGCCATGTCTTGATCGAGATCCTGGCGGAAGATACCCGCGCGGATGCCGCGAGCGATCAGCCCTCGAGGGATCTCAAGAAACTGGATACGCGTGGCTTGGCTGTAGGAGGAATCCAAGAGTTTTGTCAACCTGGGATCATGTATCACCGCAAAAAGATACTGGTACTGTTGCTGCACTTGCAGGGCTGCAAGCATAAGAGCCTGGAGGGCTGCACGAGGATCATCTGCGTGCGCTGCCTGAGTCGCTTGCAATTGTGCAAGAGCATCCGCAACAACCCGTTGGACAATCGCTCGCAAGAGGTCTTCACGATTGGCGAAGTGACCATACAGTGTGCCAACACCGAGATGGGCTTGTCTAGCAACTTCATTCATTTCGAGATCCAGTCCACATTCAGCAAAAACGGACTGAGCTACTTGAAGAATACGTGCTCGGTTTGCCGTAGCATCAGCGCGTTTCGTCGATCCTCCCGAATGCACCATGTTCTCCACCCCCTTTGGCACACACAGAAAGATGCATGCCTATAAATCGAAGTCGAATTCCTATTCACATTATGGCAGGTACAGGTAGGAGTTGTCAAGCTTGCCGAAAATGCCATCGTATGGTTGAAATATCCCTTACCGTTGATAGCGTGGGACTTTTGACCCATTTTTAGCACTTCCAACCTTTTGTCTCACAATTCCCGTCAATTGTCTGGTCTTTTGAGATTCTTCAAGGGGCGTTCGTGCTCGTGGAGATGGTGCGCTACAATCTCAAAAAAGGAGAGCAACATGTCGCAGAAAACGGCTGATTGAGAGTGTGAACGAAGATATTCCCATCTCCCATTCCTTTCCTACCGATTAATCTCAATCACTAAGACCCAGGCATCGAAAAAAGTGGTGAGGAAGGAGAGCAACGTCGCTGCAACAATCCAATAGAAGCCCTCAATTCCTCCTGTCAGGAAGACAACGCCCGCAATGATCAACGAGAGGGTTGCCATTTGGCAGACAAGAATAACCCGTGCGAATGCCAGACGAAACTTCGCTGGCATTTTGTGCAGGCTGTCGATTTGCAGAAACACGATGATGAGCCACTCACAGCTCCCAAGGAGCAGGACTTCGATTCCAATAGCAAGGAAGGACTGATTCGGGATCAGTAGGAGCGAAGTAAGAAAGAGGACAGCAACCAAAATCTTCCGAACGGACAGAGACCCGATGACCCAAGTGTTGATCCAGAAAAAACGGGTCTCCTCCTCGGACAACGAGTCCATCTGATGGGCAAAACCGATCCGCGAATAGAGTTGCGGTGCTCGTGCCAGACGCTTCTCCAATCCTGGCGTACCGAGCAAAATCAAGCCAAATCCCCTACGATCATAGTTTACATCCTTTTGCTGTTGTCAGGGTAAGAAGTCTGTAAACGTCCCACTAATGTCGGTTCCGACATGAAACTTTATTGTGTTACCTTCTCTACATCAAGAATAAGGTTGGCTATCTCGCTCAGATTCGCTCCGATAATGTCTGGACGTGGAACGAGGGGATCGAGTACTTTTCCAGGTCTAGCAACAAAGGCCGCTGCGCAACCAGCACTCAATGCTCCAGCAATATCCCAGTCATGCGCTGCTACTAAGCGGACTTGATGCCTTGACACTCCTAGTTGCTCTGCAGCCATATGATAAGGCTCATACGCAGGTTTCAAGCGATGAACAGTATCAGCAGATAGGACCTGCTCGAAAAGATCACGCAATCCCGCATTCGTGAGTTGCGCTTCGGCTACTTCTTGTGTTGAGTTTGTCAAGGTGGCGAGGCGTAGACCAGCATTACGTAGACGCTCGAGGCTTGAACGCACCTCAGGATGAGGAGGAAGTTGTTTCATCGTATCGCTCAGTCTTCTCCTATCTGTATCTGCAAGCGTCACTCCTCTGGATAATGCCACTATCTCTAGGGCAGCCGCACCAATCGCACCAAAGTCTGAGTACGTATGTGTAACGGTTGAGACCAGTGCCGAATGAATCATTTGCATGAACCACTCTTGACGCACTATCGCAGTTCCAAAAAGATCGACAAACAATGAATCAAGTGCTTGTAAATCGAGCAGCGTCTCATTAACATCAAAGACAAGGACCCGTGCCATCGCTTTTTCCTTTCATATGATCATCACTGGATAAACGTTAACACATTGTGTTCTTCGGTAATCGTTACTGTATTCGCCTGTCAGTGTCTTTCTGACGAAAAGATACGACGTACCATATAACTAGGAAAACTGCTCATGGAGCAGTCGAGTCACAGAGCAAGAGAAATTGGCTAGAGAAGCCTGTTGATGACCAACAGGCTTCTTCTTCACTCACATCTGGGTAAGTGTATAGTACTATCCCGTTTCCTTGTGGTCAACTCATGATCATCCGGGAAAAGAAGGCTGCATGGAGCCACTCTCCTCGGTATATTTGCCCTCCTGGAATTCTGCGTGGAGTCGCGCTGCAACTGCGGATACCCAACCGAGAGCAATAGCCGCCGTAACGGTAATCGCCGGGATGGTATTGGTTGTGAAACCAACTGCTATGAAAACTGGAATGACAATGCCCGTTGCGACACTGTAGATGCTCCACCCATGCTGTCCGAGGGCGCGAAACCTGCGGAAAAAGACAAAACAGGCCGCAATCAACGGAATGAATATGATGGCAAAGGCAACGTAGTGCACGATTGCATGACCGCTCATAGGCAACACCATGCCAGCCGGGGCACCGGGAGGAAAGCTATATCCTGCATCTGGATGGAAGGTGCCAGCCAAGATTAACCCCAGGCCGCACGCCGCAATGAGTAGTGGTCCCCAGGTTCCTCCTTTGCTCCCAGCGAACGCTCTTCGCATGCCTATGGCACATGCAAGTGCGAGCAGCCCCGCGATGATGAAATTGGCAATCTGAATCCACCCGAGGTCTCCGAGGCTCAGCAGGCTGATAGGAGTCCGGCGAACATCGAAGCCTGCGCGGGTGAAGAACTGAATAATCAGCACGACAAAGAACAGGGGAGCGAGGGTGATACCGCAGATCAGCAAGCCTTGTGTCAGCTTGCGAGAAGCTGTCCCTCGTCTGTATAAACTCATCAGATACTCCTTCCTTGATGGTGTGTAGGTATATCTTTCACTTGCTTACAAGACATGCCTACACACCATCAAACTCTACTTTCTGCTTCATCAGGATGTTTTATGGCTTCAAGTACTGCTTCACTTTTTCACGAACAATCTCTGCCATTTCTTTCGGCATAGTTGCGTATGGAGCGTGAGCACTGTTGATCCAGGTGACAGGGCGATTTCCGCGAGCAGCAGTCGTTTGATTCGCTGCCGTCAACCAGGAAGGCGTCCAGGTCCCAATAGTGAAGTCAACGGGAGCCATGTGCGCAAAATCTTCCTCGAAGTACTGTCCCATATCAACCGTCCCACGATAATATTGCCCCCAGTAGGCACTATTTTTCGCTATGCTTGCGCGTTGGACCGTGTTCATAATATATTCGCTCCCCTCTGGTGTCCCAAACATCGTAATGGATAAGATCGTCAATGGATCCCCCATTTTAGGAGAGAAAGTGGACATCGTTTGAAAGTACTCAAAGCCAGCATTTTTAATGGGTGTATCCGCCTGTAATGCCGCCTCATGGACAATCCCATTTCTGGTAATATCTGGATGGAATTTGGCTAACGCGAGAACAGCCTGGCCTCCTGAACTCACTCCAAATGCCGAAATGGGTTTTTCGAGAGGGATTGCCTCAACAAGAGCTGCGATATCATCTGAGAATAATTCTGGAGTCACTGGGCGTGGAGAGGGATCGGGTGATCGCGATCCACCGCGCGGATCAAAGGTCACAACGGTGAACTCGTCTGCAAGAGAGTCCATCATTTTCTCATACGGACCACAATCATTGCTCCCATCAGGGACAAGCACAAGAGTTGGACCTTGCCCCATCATTTCACAGTAAAAATCCATTCCATTCGCATGGGTCATAAACGTCTTTTTTTCCATAACGCCCTTCTCTTTCAGCGTTTCCATGCTTGCATTGTAAGTATGGAAACAGCATTTGTACACATAACTACTAATTGCTGGAGTTTTTCCCTTTGCCTCTAACAGCCGAAGGTCATCCTCTTTCTCAAGACAAAGAATTCTGCTCGGTGTGTGTCTCCATTCTCCGTTCTCCAAAACCGACCATATTCAAGATGCGGTCAGCTTCAGAGACACTCTCTACGCCAGATGTAGAACAGCTTTGCCAATGAATTGTCGTTGCCGCAGGCGGTGCGCGACCTCACCAATGTCGTTCCAGGAAGCCTCCACCTCGATTGATGTCCGCAATTGCTGCCTAGCTACCAATTGCGCAAGCCAAGCCAGGTCTTCAGATCGAGGACGACGATCAACTTCTACATACATATTCAGCGCGTAGAGGGTCGCTCTTCCTGTACGGATGAGAGTGCCGAAATCTATGGTGGCCGACGATGATGCAGACCCACCCACAATAACGCAGGTTCCCCCCGTTGCCAGCAGTGGGATAGCATTCTCCAATGTCTTTCCACCTACCATGTCGATAATCAAGTCGTACGGGCCATAGGCACGTGCAGGCTGGATATCCTCCCCCAGGATCACCTCATTTGCTCCCACCTCACGTACCAACGCCTCATGGCGCGCCTGGCGAGCTGTGCCGACAACGTAGGCACCGCTGAGCCGCGCAAGTTGATGCGCGAAGAGGCCCACTCCACCTGTGGAGCCGGTAATCAATACGCGCTTGTTCAGCAGAAGTCCGCCTTTCTCAAGGGCACGCAGCGCGGTGAGGCCAGCAACAGGGAGGGTTGCCGCCTGTGCAAATGTCACGCTAGTGGGAAGTTCGGCTAGTCTGTCCGTTGGAACCGCCACCTGCTCCGCCCACGCACCTGCACCAACACTACCCACCACCCGACTTCCGACCTTTGGTCCTGTCCCATCAGCCGCTTGCGCAAGAACAGTTCCGGCTAGGTCCCAACCAGGACGCCAGCCCGCTCCAAAGTGCATGGCCCCCAGTGCCTCTCCTCGATTCAAAGAAATGGTTGCAACCTGAACAAGTGCTTCTGACGGGCGGAATTGGGGTGCATCAACCTCTTTGATGGCAAGCCGCCCTGGAACTTCGGGATCAACGACGACCGCACGTATAGAACTCATGTATCTCTTCCTTTTCTCTCAGAGCAATGACGTTTTCCAGGAATAGGGGTTCTGCCCCTCCAGGAGAAACAGTGATGTCAACCACTGTCATCACTAGTATAAGATATAATAGAAGTGATGTCAACTACTGTCATGAAAGTCGAGGTGAATGTATGAGCCGATGGAAACCTGATGCGAGGGATCGACTTGAGCAAGCAGCTCTGGACCTATACCGAGAACGCGGGTTTGAGCAGACAACAGTCGCGGAGATCGCTGAACGTGCTGGCCTTACCGAGCGCACATTTTTCCGCTACTTCGCTGACAAGCGCGAGGTGCTGTTCGGGGATCAGGACAGACTGCACGATATCTACGTGAGTGCTATCGCCAACGCACTTGCTTCCGCCACACCGATCGAGGCAGTTGCCGCGGCCTTTGAGGCGGTCGCTCCTTTGTTCCAGGGGCGCTACGAACTCGCCCGGCAGCGCCAGAGCGTGATTGGTGCAAACCCGGAACTTCAAGAACGCGAACTGCTGAAGCGTGCATCCCTGGCCTCCGTGATAGCCGATGCACTACGGAGACGCGGCGTGACCAATCCTGCTGCAAACCTCAGCGCAGAAATCGGCGTCATCGCGTTCAGTACAGCGTTCGCTCGCTGGGTTAGCGACCCTGACGAGCAAGACCTGTCACAACTCATCGGAGAGTCTCTTGCTCAACTCAAGCTCATCATTATCGGCGAAGCATCAACCGGGTCATTTCCTCAAGCGTAGATATCCCGGCTTATCAACGAGTTTTGCATCAACGGTTCAAACGCCATGATGAGTACTGAGTGAGCGCAAAGTTTTCAGTTATATGGTACATCGTATCTTTTCGTTAGAAAAACACCGACAGGCCAAATAGGAGGAAAGTAGCTCTTAGAAGTCTCTTTTTCATTGTGTTGACATATGGGTCCACTTTACTTTGCATTTCATCATACGCCCAATAAATACGATGTTCAGGAGGAAAAGATAGCTTATATAGTATCCGAAAAAATTCTTTCGGTAAGTCTTGAGCTTCGTCAACTAAAATAAAGTCATACTCAGAAAGTATAGGTAACTGTAGTGCCTTGATACAACATGTTTGAAGAGGGTCTTGTACCTTATTAATACCTTTCGCCTCACTAAGAGTAAGAGGAGAGACACCAGAACGTCCACAGGGTCTCCATCCACCCCATGCATGTCTCACATGTAATTGATCCCAGTTAGGATCAGTACCACTATGCTCTCTATATGTTTTAGTAATAAGTTCTTTAACTTGATTATAAAGACTTTGTGTGTTAAACGTGAAAAGAATTTTCTTTTCTGGCTCTTTAATATGGATTTGCGCAGCTTTCATTGCAAGTAAAATTGTTTTACCTGTTCCTGCTAAACCACGAATACGTTGAGGGCTTGGTGCTACTTGGAGTGCTACTGCTTCCTGCTCATCATCCAAAGATGCAACTTGCTTATCTAACTCTCTAATAGCTGCACCCAGTGTTGCTATATCTTTTCGAGGTGTGTTTAATGGTTTATGAAGGCTTGTCGCGCCCTGAATAACTGCTCTTGTAAGAGTAAATTCTTCATCTGACAAAACATGTTCTAGTGGATGATGAAGTGCTTGTGTATCTCCACCTTTCCACAAAATGAGAAGATTGTAGTAACTGCAATCTTCTCATCTTTAAGTACTAATTCATTTTTATATATCCAAGTTCGCGCTTTTGGCGTGACTCTCAATAAATCTTTTACGAGGAGCTACTTCGTCGCCCATGAGCATATTGAAGATTTTGTCGGCTTCTATGGCCTCTTCAATGCCCACCTGTAAGATGGTACGTTTGGCAGGGTCCATTGTGGTATCCCATAAAGTTTCGGGATTCATTTCGCCGAGACCTTTGTAACGTCCAACCTCCGGCTCTTTACCACTGTGTGAGGCTTTGTACTCTTCGACAATCACATCACGCTCTTCATCTGTGTAGACATAACGCGTCTGCTTGCCAACCTTGACGTGAAAGAGTGGAGGCTGTGCAATAAACAGGTGTCCATTATTGATGATATCGGGCATGTGACGGAAAAAGAATGTGAGCAACAAAGTACGAATGTGTGCGCCATCAACGTCAGCGTCGCACATGATAACGATGCGTCCATAACGCAATTTCGCCAAGTTGAAGTGTTCATCAATACCAACACCGATAGCGGTAATGATATTTTTGACCTCTTCACTCTTGAGCACTCTATCCAGCCCGACACGCTCAACGTTCAAGATTTTACCACGAAGCGGTAGTATTGCTTGGAAGTGACGATCACGTCCTTGTTTAGCTGAGCCACCAGCACTATCTCCCTCAACCAGGTACAGTTCACAACGGTCGGGGTTGCGCTCGGAGCAGTCGGCGAGTTTGCCTGGAAGTGTTGTATCCAATACATTTTTTCGTTGTACGAGGTCGCGTGCGGCACGGGCGGCTTCACGTGCTTTGGCGGAGAGTAGACACTTCTCGATGATGGCTTTAGCCTCGCTCGGCGTCTCTTCCAGGTAGCGCGTGAGCATTTCTGCTGTGATGGTCTCGACGACTGGTCGCACCTCGGCGTTATTGAGTTTGCTTTTGGTCTGTGCCTCAAACTGAGGATTAGGTATCTTGACGCTGACAACGGCAGTCAAACCCTGACGCACATCATCGCCTGTGAGGTTGCCATCCTTTTCTTTCAGGATGTTAGCCTTACGAGCGTAGTCGTTAAGTGTACGGGTGAGCGCACTACGAAAGCCAGTGATGTGCATGCCACCGTCGATAGTATTGATGCCATTCGCAAACGAGAATTCGGTGCAGGTCCAGCTATCATTATATTGTACTGCTAGCTCAACCTTCATTCCATCGATTTCACGAATTGTGCTGACAGGACGCGCTTGCAACTTGGCGCGGTTCTTGTTCAGATAGCGCACGAACGAGACCAACCCACCTTCAAAGTAGAAGGTTGCTTCACGATCATCACGCTCATCAATAAGAGCAATGGTAAGCCCACGGTTGAGATAGGCCATTTCGCGGAAACGTTGCTCAAGAATGTCGAAACTAAAGTCGCGTGTCTCCATCACAGTGAGGTCGGGAAGAAAGGATGTTTCGGTTCCTGTTCCTTCAGCGGGGCCAGCATCCAACAATGCCGTCACAGGTATACCTTTTTCGTAGCGTTGTCGCCACAATCGTCCCTCACGTTTTACGTCAACCTGACACCATTCCGAGAGGGCATTGACGACGGAGACACCAACACCGTGAAGACCACTACTAATTTGATAGCCACCACCTCCGAACTTGCCACCAGCATGGAGGACGGTCATAACAACTTCAACCGTAGACATTCCTGGACGCTGGTGATGTTCGTCCACTGGAATACCGCGTCCATTATCGCTGATCGTCACAGAACTATCGGCGTGGATGATGACGCGCACAGTATCAGCTTCGCCCGCCATTACCTCATCAATACTATTGTCAACAACTTCATAAATGAGATGGTGCAAGCCACGCTGATCCGTTGCGCCAATATACATACCTGGACGCACACGTACAGCCTCTAAGCCTTCGAGAATCTGAATATTCTGTCCACCATAGCCACCATCACGACTGCCGTTAATTGCCTTTTTTCCGTTTCCATTATTACCATCATTGCCCGTTTGCGTTTCTGGTGGAGTATTTTCGCCAGGGTCATTATTAGAGGGGAGTTGTTCTGCAATCATAGATTCTCTTGCTTTCGCCATAGCACCATAATTCCTTTTAATTCAATAGCCATAATGATGGAAGATGCGATACAGGGATGCTACCCAACAAGTGTCAGGAGCGCATGACAACAACGCACCTCCCTGCTTCTCTGCTACATAGCCCTGAACGTGTGATGTTCAAGTAGTATATACATGAGAAGAAGGCAGATGTATGCGGTGGGCTAGACCGCACCTGTGGTATTATATTCTGATACAGCCTGGAAAATGTGGTAACACTACTACGTTTTCGTCCCATCATTATACCACATTATGCTCAAAAAACAAAACTAAGAAACCAAAAGAAATGTGTATGTAACATTGTAGTTGACAATGTTACATACACATTTCTTTTATCAGTTCATTTACTCGCGGTAACGACCTCCACCAACTTGCCCACTCACAGGCATGCCGTTAGCACCTTGCATTGCTGCCATATTAGGGACACCGGGCATGGACGCTCCTCCAACGTTTGTAGCACAATAGGGGCAGAAGGTCCAGCGCAGTTCAAGAAGTCGCTCACACTTAGGACATGCGCGTTTGAGCTTTTGACTACAGGAGGGGCAGACCTGAAAGTCAGACTCGATGCGCGCATGACAATTGGAGCATGTTTGACGCTCGGTCATCTCTGCAAGCAACGACTCTTCTTCTAGCTGACGCTCATAAATTTCCGCGAGCGTCTGACGAGGACGTAAAATCATATAGATGAACAATCCACCGACGAAGAATGCGGCGACTAGCACGGTGGCAAGAATTTGCGATATCATGTCCTGTGTGCGCGAACGAATATCGCGGAACGTCCAAATGATTAAGCTCAACCAGAAGATAACGACAAACGCTACTGTACACCCAATAAGTGGCCCCACAAACCCTTGCAGCGTGTTAAGAATGTTTCCACCTGAGCCGGTGGCGGCAATGACTAGTGTATAGGTATTCACAGGACAGAAGCCCCCTTCATAGGATAGAGAATATTGGTACGTATAAAGAAAGATACAAGTATGCTGTATCACGCTCAAACTATTTTATCTACATGCACACTACAACGTATCGCATTAAAAGAAGACGACAGTATAGGACTATAGGCATAGCTGACTACTCAAACACAAGCGTTATTATGCCCCCGCTCCGTATAGTCACCTCGACTGTTTGCGCATCCGATGGAGTAGATGCCATGAGTTCTTGACGCTCCTCCAGTAAGTTTGTCATATATGCTTGTACGAAGGCAACCCCTGATTGGATTTTGGCAGTAACAGTATCGGACAATGGATTGTAGACACGAACGACAAACCCACGTCCATCATTACTGCGTTTTACCGCACTCACAACCAACGAGCGCGGTTCGACTTCCACAAAGGTCGCTTGCGCTGGCAGCGACCCGTCGTGTTGCTCTGTAACAACTGCCCGTGTATGAAGCGGAACGTTGAACGCTTGCGCCTCTCGTAACACCCGTGCTTCATCAGCTTGCCATGTACCGATATGTGGAATGAGCGCATAATCGAACTCATGCTGGCCCAAGCACTGCGCTTCTGGCGTATGTTCCATCGGTCCCGCTTGTCCACGTCGTGTCGAGAGGTCGCCGCGTGAGAGCCACTCCACACAACGAAGCAGCGTTACCGCTACCGCCATCGAGTTTCTGTCTGTATTATCTGGTACCACTTCATATTCTGGCAGGCCACGATTAAGGACCGCTAGCCCACTCGTGCCATCACTTACATCTACAAAGCGTTTCTGTGGAAATACATTAACGGGTGTCTCAATCCATTCCGCGACATCTTCCGGGATAGCTTGTACAACGGGACGCGTTCGGACCTCGAACGTTCCCTCTGCTGACGCTTCTGTAACTTTATAAGGTATTGGAAAAAGAACACGCAAGCGGTGATCCTTAACTTTGTTCTCAACACTTGTATGTATATCAATACGCTGTATGCCCGGAAGAAGTGTGATCGTACTCGTAATAGTACATATTGCCGTGCGTTCACTACGTTCGGTACGATTGACTGCACAGGATTCGGGAAGCGCGAGATGACTAGTAATCTGTAAAGCTACACTCAACGCATTAGCATGAACAACCTCAATCCTTGGTGGCTCAACTGGCTCAGATATCAACGCATCGTGTTCGGGTGGACAGTAGTTGTACAGGTCGCCAACATCGCCCCCATCTACAAAACGATTGAGACCTACCAAAACGTCACCTGTAGTTTTGTCTGTAATTGTCAAGGTGCCATCCTGTACATTTGCTTCTACATTATAGAACTCATTCTCAATACTATTCTGTCGGGCAAGAAGCATCAACTTTTGTTGCTGAGACTGTTCTTGCTCAGCACTCTCTTGCAGACCGCGTGGATAAAGCCAGAGGGTTGTATAGCCGTAGGCTGGCAGGTTTGTCGCAAGGAAATCTATGGTTTCGCGTGCCTGATCGACCAACGATACCTCGAAGGTGTGAATATCCTCACGTGCCAAAAGATCGAGCATACGCTGTCCAGCGACGGTGATTTCTTGCTCGTTGACGACGACACGCCCCTTTGGTGCGATCATAATTTCAATGGAGACAACGCCTGACGTATGAGCATCTTGTGGCGATAGCGAGTCATCTTGAATATGGACGCGTGAGATAACCGAGGATTCGTAGGCTTCACCGAGAGTAGAAACGATGGTGCTGTGTGTGAGTTGTACGAGTTGTGTGGGTGAGGTAACGCCTGAAAGCATCACAACAGTGGCAAGCATTTCGCGTGCGAACGCTGATGAACCAATTTCTTGACGCCAACGTCTGACAACACGGTATGGAAGGTCTGTACCCTGCGCATCGACAATGACAGCGTTTTGTAGTGAACCTGGAAGTTGCACCTCTGCGCGAACTACTTCGGTACGAGGGCCTGGAGCAGGATTAAAGACGACAATTGGCACAGGCTCATGGCTAACATGGAGTGTAGGAAATGGTGCACGTGTATCTACTTTCTGCACAAGATACTGCATGGCCTGTTGTATGAGTTCTTCTGCAATCTGCTGGCTCTGCGCGAAACGAACGGCGTTCTCACGGTGTACCTGGTCAAGGCTACAACCGCAGATGCTATCGTGCGGATGATTTTGCAGGAGATACCGCCATGCTTGTCGTAGCAAACCTTGAGGATAGGTAGCACCATTTTTCCATGCCCATGCAGTAAGCGGTTCTACCCAATGCTCTAGCAAATGTTCCGTTGCTGTATTTTGCTGCTTCATCCACATACGACTGGAGAGGACAGAGGGCAAGAGATGCGCATACTGGCTACTCCGCATTTCGCCTGTAAGCGTTTGAAGCGTATCTGCGGGAATATGCTGGCGAATCCGATTCAGGTAGTGTGGAAGAGTACCCAACTGCACAGTAATCGAGTTGTAGGACAGTGTACTCTCCTCTTGTAAAAGGTTTTGGCGTGAAGAATCGAGTGTATGTAGCAGTTCGTTCGCGGCTTCAATGGTGGCTGGAAGGCCAGCTTGTACCTCTAAATGGTCAGAGCCGTTCATAAAAAGGAGCGTATGCGTACTGGCTTTAGGCAAAATATTAGCTATGAGCAATTCAACACGGGTTACAAATTCCTCTGGACTAAGCGGCATATGTCGTGCATTTGAGTAGCCGATGGGGTCCGCAAGATGGGCCACAAAGACCTTACTACCATCGGGGGCTTGCCAGTAAAACTCGCTCTTTTTCGCTTCAGCCCCAACACCACGCCAGAAGACCGCGTTGTCGATACCAACACCTTGTAGTATTTGTGGCAGTTGGGCGATGTGACCAAAGCTGTCAGGAACATAGCCGACATACATTGGATTGCCAAAATCGGTCGCTTGCCGCAGACCAACCTGCAAATTGCGGATAAGCGACTCGCCACTCACAAGAAATTCATCAGGCTGCACATACCACGGACCAACGAAAATGCGACCAGAGCGAATATGGCGGCGTAGTCGCTCTTCCTGTTCCGGTTGTATTTCTAAATAGTCGTCCAGGACAATGGTTTGTCCATCGAGCATAAAGTAGGAAAAGGTGTCGTCGGAGTCCAGGATGTCAAGCAACTTATCAACAGCTTGTACGAGGCGAACACGAAATTGCTGAAAGGTCTGATACCATTCGCGGTCCCAATGCGTATGCGGCACAAGAAGAATGGTGAGTTGCTGAATCATGATGCTCCTTAGATAACAGTGAGAGGCACAAGGTCTACATTGTATAAGGGCTTAGCGGTGTTGAAGAGTATTATACACTGATACCGTATTACATATCAACGTGTTTAGAGGTGATGAGAAGGCTTTATAAGCGGCTTTACATAAATTTTAGAAAGTCTTGAGAGCAGAACTAACTAATACCGATATATAATCTCAACAACTAATATGATATACTAGATAAGATGCACTTTCATATTATATGAGGGAGTATCCAATGGCATACCAAATGACTGTGACATTAACAGACCAGGAATACCAAAAGCTTGTGACGGAAGCGACCAGGAGGGGGGAACAGCCAGAAACGTTGTTACATGGTTTCATTGAGCGTTTACCTTCCTCTTCGCAGGACACACATGCCATGACTGGACATGAACTAACAGAGAAATTGTATCGTGAGGGAAAACTTGCTAGCCTTGCAACTCATCGTCCTCTATCTCAAGAGGAACGGGAACAGCGCGAACAATTTGTTCAACAGCTAAGCAAAGGACCTAAATCTGCATCTGAAATGGTTATTGAGGATCGAGGACCTTATTAAGCTCCTGACCTTACTTTTGTCTGCGCTAATCTTGGTCTTCTCGCTGTTGCTACTGCTGAAGGCTTGAGAGTCGAGAACCCAAACAACTATTTATAAGCGGTACAGAGCATGATAGAATGTACTTATATCAAACACACAAAAAGAAACACGCGATGAGAAGGAACGAGTTTTTATGGCCCTTACTATAGGTATTATTGGCTTGCCACAGAGTGGCAAGACGACATTGTTTAATGCACTGACGAAGGCGGGTGCGCCCGTGAGCGGGTATGCAAGTAGCACGGTGCAGGCGAATCTGGCAATGGTGCAGGTGCCAGATGCACGCTTAGAGCCACTTGCGGAGATATTCAATCCAAAGAAGACGACGTATACGACGGTTGAGTTTGTGGATGTCGCGGGCATGGGACAGACCGCGAAAGAGAAGCAAGAGGAGCGCAAGGGATTAAGTGCTGAATTCCTGGGGCATATTCGCAATGCTGACGCGCTGGCAATTGTGCTGCGCACGTTTAGCAATAGCAACGTACCACATATCAATGGAGAGATTGACCCAAATCGCGATCTGGATAGTCTCAATGCTGAATTGGTGCTAACTGACCTTGCCTCCGTCGAGAAGCGTATCGAGCGCACAACAAAGGCAGCAAAGTCCGGCGACAAGAAGTATCTGCAAGAGTTAGAGGTTCTACGCAAACTGCAAGACGCGCTCAACGAACTAAAGCTGGCGAGCGAGGTCGAGTTATCGCAGCAGGAACGTGGATTGTTAAGCGAACTCTTTTTGATCACAATGAAGCCGCGTATGTACGTGCTGAATGTCAGCGAAGATGTACTGGGCGAGGCACAAACGATTCTAGCAAAAATCGCGTCAGGTGAAGCAACACCAGACCTGACAGGCGAACTAAAGGGCATTGCTACAGTTGCTCAACGTGCGAAGGACGAGGGAGCCGAGGTTGCGGCGGTCTCCGCACGTTTGGAAGCGGAACTTGCCGAATTGCCAGAAGAGGATGCACAAGAGTACCTTGAATCATTGGGTCTACCGCAGTTGGGAGCAGACCGCGTGATTCAGGTTGGTTATCGTCTGCTCAACCTCATCACGTTTCTGACGGCAGGTGAAGATGAGGTACGTGCATGGACGGTCACAAGCGGAGCAAAGGCACCAGAGGCCGCCGGAAAAATCCACTCGGATATTGAGCGTGGTTTTATTCGCGCCGAGGTGACACGCTACGAAGACTTCATGGCGTCTGGCTCGTTTGCAGCTGCGTCTAAAAAGGGCTTGCAACGACTGGAAGGCAAAGAGTACGTTGTGCAAGATGGCGATATTGTACATTTCCGCTTCAATGTAGGCAAATAATAGAAAAGAAGAAAGGGCCTGCTTCACTCATGCAACAT
>CAXUHF010000004.1:72078-81980 GCA_964250765.1 uncultured Ktedonobacteraceae bacterium
GCGTCGCCTTAAGATAAACACATTTTTTTTTTTTTTAACCCAGGCCCTTTCTTCTTTTTTGCACTATAAAACAAATGAAATTTTTTGTCTCACTTTTGTTGTGTCATTCGTGTAAGCTGTAGCGGAGAAATTAATTATGAATGTTTTGCACATCCAGGATGCTCATAGCATCTCATAGGAAGAGCACGTTTATGAGTCACGAGTTGCTACCGTCATCGCAACAGACATACATTCCTGCCGTTACGATTAGCAGCGCAACGTTTAAGCACTCGTGGGGAAAGGTACCTGTTGCCACAACAGGAGCACCCGAACATGTGTGTGGCGAGGCACGGCGTGTTGGCTATACAGGAAAAACTGAAACAGATTTTGCTCTCTACCGCCTCAAGATAAAATCCTCTAATGGTATTCCAACTGTGACGCTACCTAGTTTCTATGTCATTAAAGGCGGTTTTTTTGTAGAGTATTAACTACCTAGGAATGCTTATCTAGGCCGCGCCAAGCTTCAACATGCCAGATTGCCTGTCCAAACAGCCGCCGCGCTCCAACGAGGAACACGATGGCGAACACGAGTAAGCCTGGAACAAGCATAAATGCTCCACGTGCCAAATCGTCTACTACGTCAAAGATTTGAATGAGAGCGATCAGCACCATGAACCCTGCAAGCATCCGTCGCGCCCTTATTCCGAGGAGAAACAGCAACATCATCGCTAATGCAAGGTTTCGTGCAAACATGTAGTCTGCATAAACTCGTGCTGCCCCTGTCATGAGACTCCCGTTCGTCAGGATCGTAGGGTCTACTTTGCTAATCACTGCACCAACTGTGGTCAAGAGAGCACCAAGTACTACCACTATAGACACCCACAATGGAATGTGCAAGGTCGGTTGTAACTGTAGGGGGGATTTGATCATGATTGACACTCCTTCTTGACGGGATAAATTCCCGTAGGACCAGATAATGCAGGTGAACAAATGAACGAGAGAAGAAAAAATCTTGCCCTCAATCGCTGGGTCCGCTTTAGCGCACCCCGTTTATGCAATAACTGCATCGCGTTGTTGACGAAGCTGGTCAATCATAGGTTTGTTTTTGCGAAAGGTATGCATGCTCCAGTGAGCAGCAGGCATGATAACAGCGATATTCAGGATAGGGCTAAGTACGAGCATGAGTGAGATTGGTAGCGTGAATACTAATACTGCGAGCAGTAAAAGACTGGCAAGAGTTACGCAACCCCAGACAAGCGTCAGTAGCCGATAGAAAGAGCGTACCTGTGGGAATGACCAATCAGCATTAAAATTGGCAACGCGTTGTGAACCATTTTGCGCCAGGACTGAACGAACGATATAGAACAAGATTGGTTTGGGAAAGAGTAGTGAGACGAGCATTGCAATACCAAACAATCCACTTACTGCAGCTCCTTGTAGCAACAAAAGTTGAGGACTCTTGAAGAGTAGAGCAAAGGCGGCTGTGAGCAGGAGACCTGCAACAACGAGCACTCCAACAGCATCGATACGCTTTTTACAGATGATGTTAACGAGAGTAAACACGGCTGGAACCGAGCTTGCAAGCAACAATGCGTTGATAGTAGACATATGCGGTCGTGCCAGCATGTTTACTAGAAAAGGCACGCCAGCATTGATTAACAAATTTGGAAGCATACGATAAAGCATTTTGCCATTACTAACGTTCTTTGTATCTACGTTTGCTTGCTGCGTTGTAATTTCAGAAAGAGGTGTAGTCTGTGTAATCACGTTCTTACCTTCCTTGTCTCATATCTTGTATAATCTCTTTGAGTACTATGATGCGTTTACTGTTTGACCTCTTACAGCCGCTTGTTGTGTAGCAGTTGTATCTTATGAGGAAAGTATAGCGGAGAAAGGACAAAACACCATCCGCGCCAGGGTTGACCTTGGGTTGATATACACAAGCATCTATTCTCAACCCTCAGGTTGATGAAAGCTAAGAACAAAGAGGATATACTTCAAAGAGAAAACAGAACGTACTTCTGCACATGTTAGGAAAACGAAGCATGAATCCATTAGCAGAACTGTATATCTTCGAGACAGCACCTTCTAAAGAACATCATATAAACGAACGGGGAGCTAGATGGGGCGATGTGCCGCAAGGGAAACTCCTTCCTTATGAGTTCGCGCGGAGCTTTCTGCTCACGAATGATATAATAATGATAGGTGTTGCGCTCTATATCGGTATCACGACACAAGTGCCAGTGGTTATAAGAGCAGGTTTTGAGCTGCTTTTTGTTGGTGCTTACATGCTTTTACTGTTTGCAAGGAGCACAAAGCAGTTTTGGCATGTGGTTGGAATGTATCTTGTTGCCATCGGTGGAACGGTTATCTTGAACCTCGTCTTTCCAGGAATGTGGGGAAGTATCATACTCTATATACTCTGTGTCACAGTATGCTACCGTTTCCCTCTATGCTGGGCATTACCACTTGCGGTTCTATGCTTCTTTGTACTGATCGTAACAAATGGAATACTGCGACACCTTCCCAATCAACTAGAAGCATTAGGCATCAATCTAGCACTTATTATTGGATTATGCTGGTTTGGTTGGACACGACGTACACAATATCTGCTTATAGTAAGATTACGTGAGACGCAGGAGCAACTAAGGGAGCAGATGAGACGTAGCGAAGAACTGGCGGCGGAACGGGAGCGCACAAGAATTGCACGTGATATTCATGATGTCCTTTCGCACTCGCTGGCAGTGCTATCAATTCAGGTGCAAGCGGCACGGCAGTTACGAACACGAGATACTGAGCGACTCGCTGCGAAACTCGATGAGATGGCGGTGCTTATTCGTGAAAGCATTACTGAGAGTCGTCGTGTCGTTGGGTTACTGAGAGAGAAACCAGTACCTCATTCTACTCAAGACGAGATGAGTACGAGTTTACAGTCGCTTGTACTCACCTTCAACGAACGAACCGGTATTTCCTGTCACTTTGCAGAGAGTGGCATACCTCATGAAGTCAGTAGCCAACACAGGGAAATACTACATTCAGCCCTTCGTGAGATGTTAACCAATGCACATCGTCATGGCGCAGCAAAAACAGTATGGGTTACGCTGCAATGGCAAAAGACAAACATGGTTATAGAGGTGCATGATGACGGAATGGGAACGAATGAAACGCAAATGGACATGTCTGTGCAAGAGATAGATGGGCATCATGGCCTACAGGGGATGCGCGAACGAGCAGCACTATTAGGAGGCGAGGTCAATGCGGGGCAGAAGGAAACAGGTGGCTTTCTGGTTAGTGTGAGGTTGCCTTATGAACAGTCTGATGAGAAAACAGCCAATGCAGGGAGTAGAGTGTGAGCGAACGACAGATTCGCGTTCTAATAGCAGATGATCAGCGTCTGATGAGAGAAGGAGTACGCATCATTCTGGAAGATGCACCAGACATCGAGGTTATTGGGGAGGCAGAAAATGGTCTTCTCGTGATGCAACTTGCAGAGAAACTGCTGCCTGACGTGATTCTCATGGATATCCGTATGCCCTTACTCGATGGTATCGAGGCGACAGAGCGAATTCACAAGCAGGTAGTACCGAAACCTCATATCTTACTCCTGACAACATTTGACACACCAGAGTTGGTCATGGAAGGGATACGTGCGGGAGCATCTGGGTACCTGCTCAAGGACTGTAGTTCCGAAGAATTATGCAGTGCAGTGCGAACGGTTGCACGTGGGCAGGTTCTCCTACAAGCATCCAGCGTCACACAACTTCTAGCTGGACTTCATGCCCAGGAGCCACAGGTACCTAAAAATACTTCATTCTCTACAGAGGTAGAGAAGATGGGGCTAACCTCGCGCGAACTAGAAGTTGTGCGGCTGATCGCGCAGGGATACAGCAACACAGAGATTGCAACGGAACTTGTTGTAAGCGAGGCGACTATCAAGACGCATATCAATCACATCTTCTCTAAGTTAGGGGCGCGTGACCGCTCACAGGTTATAGTCAAGGCACGTCAGTTGGGCTTAGCGTGATTAAGAACTTTATGTGATTTAGGAAAGGTTTTTCGTGAAGTACTAGTAACATTTTCACAGCTTTCTAAATTCTGAAGAGAACAAGCCGAGAATACAAGGTATTGAAATGAATGCTCCATTAAGCAGAAAGACAAGCACTAATCCGTAATGTGCTACAAGAACACCTCCCAATGCTACCGAAAGAGGATAGAAACCAAAGTTGGTAAATGCGAACGCACCCATAATGCGTCCCATAAGATGACGCGGAAGAACCTGCTGTATCACTGTGGTAGAAATAACGTTGCCCGAACCATTCACCAAGCCAGCGACGAACATAGTAAAACATACAGCTACTACACTAGTGAGGAAGGGAACAAGTGTCATAGTGAATGCTTGAACAATGAATAGAGCAAGAAAAACCATCTCACGATGAGGCATCTTGCCTAGCGTTCCTGCCACTATTGCTCCTAGCAGTGCTCCTACCGAAAAAGTTGCTATAATAAAACCGTATCCAACTGCTCCTGCTTTTAGAAAATTGTGTGTAAATACGGGTAACGCGACTGATATTGCTGCTCCACTGCCAAGATTCATAAATGTCACGATAACAAGGTAAAGTTGTAGGTAACGCGATGTCCGTAATAATTGCCAAAATGTCATTGGGGTTTGTGCGGCAAAAGATGTTTCTTTCATCTCAGCCACCTGTTTTGGGGACACATGATACCTCTCACTCATAAATGCAAGCGTAAGTGCAGAGATCAGAAATGAGAGAGAATCAAGTGCAAGCGCGATACTTGGTTGAAAACGACTTACAATAATACCTGCTAGTGCAGACCCGATGAACATAGCGATTTGCATCGAACTTGTTCGGATAGCGTTCCCTGCTTGTAGCTCGTCGTTAGAAAGAATATATGGAGTGATCGACCACGTGGCGGGTGTGAAGAGTCCAGAGAAACCACCCAACAGGAATAAGAGTGTATACAAGACCCAGAAAGCAGAATAGCCTTGCAACATTACTACCGCTAGCATACCTGTTAGGAACAGACGCGCCATGTCTGAAAGCAACATCATGCAACGTGGGTGTAAGCGATCACTCAAAGGACCACCTAAAAGGATGCTTGCAACACGTGGTACACCATATGCAGTCAGTGCAAAACCTAGACTTTGTGCGCCACCACCTTTACTTAGTATAAACCACGGCAACGCCACTAAGTAAAAGGCATCGCCTATAGTGGAGATCAACTGTCCACTGAAGAGTAAGCAAAAATTCCGATTATGAAGTGGCGTTACTACTTCGCCAACCATACTAAGCAACGCATGTTTTGTTGTCTCTGACTTACGAGGAGACAAAGTGTTTTGTATGGCATTAGTCTGCCCTTCGGTAGAAGAGTTTTTTGAAGGCATGAAGATATACCTCTTTCAAAATGGTGAGAACACGTTGTAGGAGTTCGTGTACTACTCTTGGAAAGTGGTAAGAACCTGTAGCGTTTGATAGTTCGCAAAAACAATAAGTTGCTTCTTGTTTGCAACATCAATGAGGCAAAAGCGAATAGCCATTTGACCTTCGTGCTCCATCACTGTTTCTGCGCCAATAATACACTGTGGATATTGCTCTTTGAAAGCACGCGGCACTGGATGATTCCAGAGAGTTACACCAAAAGCCCACATGCTACTATACTCTCCACATGCTGGACATTCCAGTGTAAGCACATGTTCCGGGTGAGGACGGCGTTTATCTGCATATGGCTCATAAGGACGAACGAGCCGTAGTCGTGCTCTTGCACCACATGAACGACAAGGATAGCTACCGTTGTGTAAAGCCTGTGTCATATAAGGTTTCATCACGGCATTGACTCGTTTAAGGGCAGGTTTAAACGAGTGTAGCCCATAGAGTTCTGACATATGCGTACTAACGTTGAAATCTCCGTGAACAGAAGAGCACGATGGACAGCGCATCCAAAGGTTCCCAAGGCCATCTTCACCAGATATAAGTTTCCCAAGCAAGCGTCGATGTCCACAGTAAAAACACCACTCTCGTGTTGTACGCCATCCTTCAACCATTTCTGAGTCTACAGCTAAACCAAACAATTCTGCTTCAGAACGTAGTTCATTATTAAGTAATTGGCGTAGCTGACGACGAGCACGATAGAGTCGTTCCTCTAACGCATGAATCGTCATTCCTAATTGTAATGCTGCCTCTCGTTGTGGCAATTCTGCAAGATAGTGTAGTTCTACGGCTCTACGTGTATCTGTTGGTAGATGTCCTAGCGCATGGTCGAGCAATACTATCATGTCTTGCCGGCTCAACTCTTCTATAGGATCAAATGCTGAAGGGTCGAGGATGTCAACTTCTGGCTGACCTTCATGCTCTTTTTCTATATAAAGATGAGAAAAAGATATCTGCCGTGTTGTGACTATACTTTGTGTTCGTAACCAACGTAGACAGACATTGCGACAGATGCCATTAAGCCAAACATCAAAACACTCTGGTTCGCGTAAGGAATGAAGGTGTCGCCATGCTTCAAGTAAGGTTTCCTGTACTACATCGTCAATAGCGTCAGGTAGCACTCCTTGTGCATGTGCAAGGCGAAGCAACCGAGGACGAGCGGCGGCAAGTAATGTATCTATGTTTCTAGCACCATTGGGTACGGAGCTTGTATTAAGTACATTTTGCATGATGAGCGTTCATTTCCTCCTGTTCTTTATCTGACTAGGAGTATGTCGCATCTTCTGTTCAAAACCTCACACAATTTTCCGCGTTTTAGAAATGCTTGGTATGCAATCAAGCAAGCTCTTCTACAAGGGCTTGTACAACACTCTCGTCTTGCTCTTCAAAAACAGTACGGGTGTCAAGCAGCAGAGTATCGCGAAAAATGCGCACAATAATAGGGATTTCGCGCATTCTCAAATTTTTTGCTAGTGCTTCAAGTGGTAATGTTGTTCTTGCAGCATCTATTGCGACAAGCGTGGTGGGAAGTGTTTCACCAGGAAGGGACCCACCACCAATAGTGGATTCACCACGTTGGACGCGTGCGGCTATGCCGTGTTCTTGCAGTTGCGTGACCCAGTGAGTGGCGCGTCTATATATTTTTTCAGGATGTGCAGAGATCATACGCCAGATGGGAATATGCGTTTCGGCTTGTCCTCGTTGATAGTGGCGCAGCGTGGTCTCAAGAGCTGCAAGCGTCATCTTGTCAATACGCACGGCTCGCATAAGCGGATGTTTGGCAAGACGTGCAATCACCGGAGCTTTACCGAGCAGAATACCAGCTTGTGGGCCTCCCAACAGTTTGTCACCTGAAAAACACACCACATCGGCACCTGCCGCAATACTCTCCTGGGGTGTTGGTTCATGTGTTAAACCATAGGTCTCGCTGGCAAGGAGACAACCGCTACCCAAGTCGTTCATGACGAGCAGTCCCTGTTGATGTGCTAATGCAGAGAGATCGGCAAGCAGGGTTGACTCGGTAAACCCTGTGATCAGAAAGTTGCTGGGATGAACCGCAAGGAGAAGGGCAGTACGTTCCGTAATCGCGTCTGTATAGTCTTGAAGGCGTGTACGATTCGTTGTCCCAACCTCGACAAGAGAACACCCACTTTGACGCATGACATCGGGGACACGAAAGCCTCCACCGATCTCGACTAACTGCCCACGCGAAATGATAACCTCGCGCCCAAGCGCGAGTGTGCTTAATCCTAAGAGGACGGCAGCCGCCGTATTATTTGTGACAAGGGCGGCTTCGGCACCTGTCAACTCACGTAGCAGTGCCTCAACGTGCGTATGCCGTGAGCCGCGCTCTCCTGCATCCAGGTCATATTCCAGGTTTGAGTAGCCACTTGCCACATGCTGGACAGCTTGCAGTGCCTCGTAGCTAAGAGGTGCACGACCAAGATTTGTGTTGATGATGACGCCCGTTGCGTTTATCACGGGACGAAGATGTGGTTGTTGTTCTAAACGTATATGCTGTTCAGCAGTCTCTAGGAGTTCTTTATGAGAAGGACATTGTGCGCCTGCGAGAATATGTGTACGGGCAAGAGTGAGACTGGCACGGATAGCTTGTACAGTCAGTGGATGTGAGAATTGCGCGACTAGTTGTTGTCCAATTTCTGACTGCAGAAGCTCATCGACAGATGGTAGAAGACGAAGCTGATTCGAGTCTCCAGTCATGCTTCCTCTCCTAATGCAGCGAATAATACATGGTGATGGCTAGGCTGTTGGCGATTTTGCCCATGACGGCTCGCAGGTCTGCATCATTCAGTTTGCAGATCGCATACTGGTCTGCTAGCAATGTGCGCAGGATGGGGTACATCAGTTCAGTTTTCACAAGACTGTCCGTATCAAACAACGGATAGTCTCTTTTCAGAAGGAGATGGTGGTATGGTCGCAGCTTGCCACGGTACGAGGTAAGCGCGACAACATTGACCGCTCCCGCATGGCGACAAAAAGGATCGCCCGATACGACGAGAGCGGGATGCCAGTCCAGAATGCGTTTCTCTTCTATCCCTGGCGGCAGTGTTGGGTAGCCAAAGTTTACCCAATACACCATGCCAAATTGCACAGGCGTCTGATACGTCAGTGCATCCGGTATAAGTTCGGGTGGGTGAGGCATGGTTTACAACATATCTATTCTGCTAATATTACGAACGAGCGAAAGCAACAGAGGCGTAAGCGGGTGTATCACTTGATTCTAGTTGAGCGTGGAAACAAGCACTGGTGAGTGACCAGGAGTGTGCAACGAGGCCGAGTCGGTCTTCGCGCTCATCCAAACTCTCTTCTTGTAATGCAAGTGCTATGAGTTCCATATCGCGCTGGTACTGCTCGCTGAGTAAGGAAGAACGGCTAAAGTCGTAATTTGTTGCCATAGTGAGCTACCTCTTTATTCCTAGTCCATGTATTCCAAAACCAATAACAACCATACACATTCAGGATTGCGTAAGAACTGCAAACTGTTCGTCTCAAGGCACTTTTCGCGCAGAGCATCAGCATCTTAAAATGTGCTAAGGGGTGAGGTGTTTTTCTCCAACGAGAGAGATTATACCAGCAAATTGTGCAAGAAGCAATGCTTTTTGTTACAACTTTATAAACACCTGAAAACAACATCTGAATATCTTTGTGCATCTGTTCTCATTGTAACACATCGAAAAATACTGCCGTTTACTTTAATTGCGAGATAGGAAAAATGGATGATGCACCTCGTGAACTATGACCAATCACGGTTCACGAGGTGCATCATCCATTTCAGTGTATAGTCAGAAAATGCTTGACATGCTTTTAAGAGTCGGCTATAATAGCCACGTCGATCACTCAGAATGAACTGGTGTGTTCCTCAACCTGGGCAGTTACCAAAGTGGACAAATGGGACTGACTGTAAATCAGTTGCGAGAGCTTCGGAGGTTCGAATCCTCCACTGCCCACCCATGCAAGGCGTTTTCGCGCCACGTATGCAAGGTTGGCCCGTGTGGCACAGGGGTAGCGCGCAGTCTTGGTAAGACTGAGGTCATGGGTTCAAATCCCATCACGGGCTCCAGTGGTTTTTTGAATGGTGCTTGCACCAGATGCCCTCTCTGCTCTGGTCGCATCCTGCCAGAAACCCACGCAGGACATAAAAAAGCTTTTGCTGCCATCTTCTGGATGAATCGTTGTTTCCCTATTAGCACTACGTGGTACGGGAAATTTACCATTATAGGACGATTATACTACCAGGGGATGGCTGCTGCATGTCTATACTACTGTTAGTTGGTCGCAAGTGTTCTATTGTAGGGACCGATGTATCGCGTCCTACTGACATTCTGACCGTATAGAGGACGCGATACATCGGTCCCTACAGAGTCTGAATGTTAATAATCGCAGGAGGAGCCTCAAAAGGCATGGCAAAGAAGAAATTTGAGCGGACGAAGCCGCACGTGAACGTGGGCACGATTG
>CAXUHF010000005.1:0-3476 GCA_964250765.1 uncultured Ktedonobacteraceae bacterium
GCACAACCCAACATCACTATTGCAAGCGTATAGCCAAGAACCGCGATCCAAAGCCACACGCTGATTGAAATGTGATCATCGACATACTCGTCATACAATGCATCTTTGAGCATAGAGGATGACCCTGAGTATTTCGTTCCTCCCGTCGAAGTTGTGGTAGATGTAGGAGTTGATGCGGTGCCAGCCGTTGGTGTCATACTAATAGTGGGAGATGGTGTTATTCCTATTGTTGGTGTAGGTTGTTGTGTTGATACAACCGTTGGCGTCGCACCAACGGTTGGTGTTATCGGAACGGGTGTCTGACTCACGGGTGTTGGAAAACCACCACCACTAACTCCACCAGCACCTGATGTCGATGTAGGAGTCACGCTAGGGACGGTATGCGTCGGTGTCGATCGAGTGGCTTTTCCCATTGGAGACGGTGAGATACTCACATCGACTGTAACAGCATGTGTCGTCCCAACATCGTAGGCAACGATGTGGTGTATCCCCGTCTTTACACTCCCATCAAGCGTCAGGTAGAGAGAAAATGATCCTTGTGTGTCGGTTGATAGTATATTTGGATGACAGGGTAGAGAGGCATCATAGGTAAAATTTACAGTGTTATTAGCCGTAAATCCCTGTCCATGTAAATAAATGGGCATATCAGGAAGTAATAAGGCATCGTCAATGAGTGTAAGCTGTAGACCAGACGATGAAACAACAGTCGTCGAGTGACATTGTGGACTCGCTACATTCGCTACAGTACAAGAAGATGTCCCCCTTATCGCTGTGTGCCCAGGTGTACTCGATGTTTGTATTGTTCCGTTGTTTACGTTAATACTTGATAAGCCAGTATTCAACCAACCCGTACTTAATAGTGTTGCAAATAAGAGTAGGCACGTTACTCCAACCAAGATGATAGTTCCACTGAGCCAGAGTAAAAACTCCATACGACCAGGATAGAGTAGCCACCAGCGCAAGCGGTCAATAGGATTGAGCGAGAGAGCACTTTTACGTTGCCCACGACTAACAATACGCTTTGCTAGCACCGAGTTTTTCCCTTGTCCTGTTGTCCACGATGCCTCCACAAGTTTCGATGAACTTTCTTGGACAATAGTTGCCAGTGCAGGCACTTTAGCCAAAAGTTCAAACTTCTGTTTTTCAACAGAAACTCGTGGTACTGCAACAGTTGTGGCTCCTGGTGGAATTGTGGCAACGTCGCTTATAGAATTGGGTGCGTGTAGTGTTACACTCTTTTGACGTTCGGGTTCCTTTGTAGGCTGTGCGAATGGAAAAGAGAATACGCTTCCACGAGCCTTTTTCCGCTCAATGGTTGTTGGGGATTTTTCCGCAGCAAGTATGTTCTGTTTTGGCTGTGGTACAGTATCAATCTCATCTATATCGTCAAATGCTCGTAATCGAGGAGGCGGTAGAGTGTCTATTTCGTCAAGTGCACGGTCTACAGTTGCTTCAGAATATGCAAGCGAAAGTGATGAGAGACTACTTTCAGCTTCATAATCTGGTAGTTCGTATTGCCACGTTGTTGGTTGAGGCAGTGTCGGAACACGCGTAACATCGCTTTCTTGCGGTACTGTATAGTTGCGAGAGTAACGAGGACGTACTTTTACAGGATGTGTGGCTTGTTGTGCTGATGCGCGAGCAGGAATAGGTGTCTGTGGGTTTGGAATTGCATGTTGCTCTTTTGCCACATAGGATGCAGAGATATTGTGCTGTACCACTGGATCAATCCAGACGGAGGCGCGGGGGTGTATAGGACTGTGAGAGACCTCTTCATCTTCTGGCTCAACATGCGTGATCCACCTATTCATCTGCATACATTTCTTCCCTCTATACGATACAGCAAAAACACATGTGTTTCTACTTATAAATTGAATAAAAAATTGTTGTTGAAACTTGTGGAAAGTCAGTTCCACACGGGTTCCCAGGCCCCATGAGGTCTATCTAGTGCAAATAAACGTACCTCAAGCATATTTTTGTTTGTGTGAATATGAGTGAGTAAATTTACGCAGTACGTGGAAAAAATTTCGGTGTTCTTGATTGACGAGAGAGGATACTCGTCTTGTCTCTCACGCACATTAATGCGAGACGAGCGCAAATGTTCCGCTTTTTCTTTGTTTGGCATGAATATTGCACCAATACAGAGTGGGGGGGATACTCGGATATGTTTCGAGCATGTGTTGCATAGAATAGTTCAATTATATAGTACTAGTTTGGGCAGCATGTATCTCCGGTTACCAAATTGTGGAATGTGGATTTGAGGTAGGTAAAGGAGTAGATATATGGTAGCCATTGTGGAACAAGTAAAGTCACGCAGAGTTGGAACTTCTGCACACAGAGGTGAGTCCAATCGACGCAATGATACAAAGCATGTTTCAGCACATGAATCTCTAACAGCAACAAGAGAAACAAAGAAGAATACAGGGGTATATGGAAATGCTCATAAGGAGGGTCCGCTAAATGGAGTAGACTACACACTTGATGAGTATGACGACTATATAGAAAGTACAGCAAGTACTGATGAGGGAATTGAGTCAGGTGACGAAGATGAGGAAGAGAACTATGGGTGCGAAGTGGACAACGCAATTCGTCAATATCTTGGCGAGATTGGACGCTATCCGCTTTTGACAGCAGAACAAGAGATGCGTATTGCGCGACGTATGGTGAACGGCGATATGCAGGCACAACAGCAGCTTGTAGAGGCAAATTTACGTCTAGTTGTGAGCATTGCGAAACGCTATAACAATCACGGTCTTTCGCTACTCGATCTTGCACAGGAAGGTAATCTTGGCCTCATTCGAGCAGCACAAAAATTTGATCCAGCACGTGGGTTTCGTTTCAGCACGTATGCGACATGGTGGATTCGGCAAGCTATCAGTCGTGCTGTGGCAGAGCATACGCGCACCATTCATATCCCTGTACATGTCGTAGAACTGATTTATAAGATGAAGCGTTTGACACGCCAACTTTTTCAAGAGCTAGGACGCGATCCTTTGCCAGAAGAGATCGCTTCCACACTTAATATCACCAAAGAGCGTGTTGTAGAGTTGCAAAGCATAGCAGAGACGCCTATCTCGCTAGATGCGCCTCTGATTGATGACGAGCAGTATCATTTAAGCGATACGTTAGAGGATACGCGAGCAATGGCACCAGCCGATGCGGTAACACATCAGGTGTTACGAGACCAGATTAATGGTGCATTGGAAGTGCTCAGTCAACGCGAACGTCAGGTGATTGAACTCCGTTATGGTTTACAGGATGGGTACTGCCACACATTAGAGGAGTTGAGTCTACACTTCAAACTGACACGTGAACGTATCCGGCAAATCGAGGTAAAGGCACTGAGAACATTACGCCAACCTATTCAAGTGCATTTGCTGCGCGACTTCGCCTAAAGAGGTATGTCATAAAGATTGGAGACGTATGTCATGTTTTGGTGCGACCACAAAAACAAAATAAAAAAAAATTTGTTACAA
>CAXUHF010000005.1:3486-68287 GCA_964250765.1 uncultured Ktedonobacteraceae bacterium
CAAAATTTGGATTTTAAAAATTATTCTAGCGGTATGTCATGTGTGCTGCAGCACACATGACATACGTCTCCAATCTTTTCTCCCAATTATTGTGTAACTTTGTACAAGAAGTCACACATCTTCAACAATCTCTTACAACCCTCCGTTTAGTTGAGTGGATGGTCGAGAAATGTGTATTGTCGGCATGATTTGCGGCAGGTCAACATACACATTTCTCTCTAAAATGTTTTTTATCCATCTATTTATTCACTTGTTCTTTCTACACTCCAAATGAGTGCATCTCTCTATTTTAACTCGTTGTTTGCATGAAATTTACATTGCTTTAACAAACATTGAGTATGATGAATATGCATATCGAACAGGTAATCCTATCAGGAGTAATTATGGAAAGTGATCTACAGGTAGTGGGTACAATGCGTAAAACGCATACCTCACTCCAACGACGGTCCCGACGCTGGGGTGAAGCAGGGCAAGCCTATTTGTATTTGTTGCCTGTCTTTGCCATTCTAGGTGTATTTGCCTATGCCCCATCAATCTTCGTTTTTTATATGAGTCTGTTTAAATGGAATTTCCTTAATCGTGGTGCACAACCCTTTATTGGTCTGGATAACTATACCTTTCTCTTTCATGACCCAAACTTCTGGCAATCAGTACAGGTCACGTTGACCTATGTTATCGTCTCTGTCCCGTTACATCTCTTTATCTCGCTCTTTCTTGCTATTTTGCTCATGGCAAATATTCGCGCGCGAGCGTTTTGGCGACTTGCGATTTTCACGCCTTTCATTACACCACTTGTGGCAACGACTACCATCTGGTACTGGATGTTCGATAACTATCATGGCCTGTTCAATGGTATTCTTCGCCTGCTCCATCTGCATTCTATCGACTGGCTTGGCGATCCACACTGGGCGTTGGTCAGCATCATTTTCTATACAACGTGGAAAGCTGTTGGCTTCAGTACCATCCTCTTCATGGCTGGCCTCAGCAACGTTTCGCCATCGCTAGCAGAGGCGGCACGAGTCGATGGAGCCAATCCATTTCAGGTCTTTCAGCACATCACATGGCCTTTACTCTTGCCTATCACGCTGGTTGTCTTACTGCTCAGCACTATTGAAGCATTCAAGATGTTTCAGCCTGTGTTTCTCTTCGTGGGTGCCGAGGGTGGCCCAAATAACGCGGCACGTACACTTGGTCTCTACCTATTCTCACAAGCATTCGCCACAAATTCACATGATGGTCTCGGCGCGGCTGTATCCGTCATCATTTTCTTGCTCGTCTTTACTGTCTCCGTGACGCAACTGCTATTCACACGACGCGACGTAAACACAGCCTATTAGAGAGGGAAGGGAACGACATTTCTTATGGCTACTCTACCAACTATTCCACCTATGGCAACTGTCACTACGCCAAAGAATCGCTCAAGACGCTTCTGGCAACGTGCGCAACAGCCGTGGATAGCATTGCGCTATAGTGCAATTATTGTTGCGTCTCTTTTCGCTCTCTTCCCCTTATACTGGATGTTTGTCTCATCGCTGCTCACGACGCACGATGCATATTCGTCTGTACCCGTCTTTTTTCCAGAGTGGCAATGGACGAACTATGCACGTGCTTGGAGTATGGCACCTTGGCTCCAGTACTTTTTCAATAGTATCTTTATTGCGGGTTGCACCGTTGTACTCGCGGTGATTACCTCGCTCCTCGCTGGCTATGCATTTGGTATGATGAAGTTTCTAGGGCGACAAGCTCTTTTCCTGGCAATTCTTGCACTGATCATGATTCCAGCCGAGGCAACACTGATTCCGAGTTACCTCATTGTCTCATCGCTTGGCTGGATTGATAGTTATCAAGCACAGATTATTCCATTTGGCGTGAGCATTTCAGGCATCTTCTTACTACGTCAATTCTTTCTCTCGCTACCCGATTCGCTTTGGGAAGCGGCACAAATCGACGGCTGTTCGCGCTTCAAGTTCCTTTGGCTTGTCGCGGCTCCATTAGCACGTCCGGCTCTCGCTGTCGTCGCATTACAGGTGCTGATTGGTAGTTGGAATGCATTTCTCTGGCCCTACCTTGTCACCAGTTCTGATGCTCTACGTCCCATCGAGGTAGGTCTACAGGCATTTACAACGGCAGAGGGTACCGATCCTACTGGACTCGCGGCAGCCGCGGCGTTTACTACTTTGCCCATTTTGATCATCTTTCTTATTGCCCAAAAGCAATTCATCGAAGGAATTTCGGTGGGTAGCACGAAGGGCTAATTCGTCCACCAGTTTTCACTGACTCAGCGTTCTATTGAACGGTTGGGGTGTGTTGATAGATAGAAATACGTTTATTATTCGTTTGTTCAGCTATTTTCTTAAAAAAGGAAAAGGTCTCACATGCATCGCAAATGGTCTCTTATGGCCTATGTTATCGCAATGGTAACAATGCTCCTCTTGACAGCCTGTGGTGGCTCGTCAACAGGCAACAGTAGTAATACTTCGACAAGCAGCACGCCAGGAGTGCTGGATTCCAGCAAGAAGTATACTGTCAACTTCTGGGAAGCTTTCGCTACAGGTGCAAATAAAACATCGCTTGAAGCGTTGACCAAGCAGTATATGCAGCAGCACTCTAATGTGACGGTGAATTTGCAGGCATACGACTCATATGCAACACTAAAAACGAAAATTACTGCTGCTATTGCGGCAGGTAAACCACCTGCAATTTCGCAGGTGTACGAAGAGTGGGCTACACAATATCAGCAAACAAACCAAATTGTTTCATTGCAGCCCTTCATCTCTGGTAAAAATGGTTTTAACCAGAGCGAGCTTTCAGACTTTTACCCAAGCATGCTGAAAGATGGTCAACTGAACAATACACAGTACATGCTCCCATTTAATAAGAGCGTTATTGTGCTGTACTACAACGTAGACGCGCTCAAGGCGGCAGGCATCAATCCTCCCACAACAATGGACGAAATGATTGCTGACCTCACAAAGGTTACAAAACCTGATGGGTCACAATGGGGACTTTCATATACCCCCGACGTTGACCTATGGTCGATTCTATATAAGGGACTTGGTGGCACCGATTTTGTTTCGGCTGATGGCAAGAAGGTTACATTTGCGGATGGAGACAATGCTACAGCCGCGAAGCAAGCTCTTAATGAACTTACGCCTTTGGTACAATCGAAAGCAATTCATGTAACATCAGGCTATAACTGGCAGAACGATTTTGCCTCACAAAAGTCGCTCTTCGCCATCAGCACCGTTGCCAGCTATTCATTCATCAAGAAGTCAGTTGCAGGTGCATTTCAACTCTCAGAAGCTCCTATTCCAGCTGGTCCAAAGGGACAGTTTACAACGCTCTTCGGTACGAATCTAGCAATGTATGCAGGTGTTGATGCTGATACTCAGTCGGCTGCCTGGGATTACATGAAGTTTCTCACCAATCCTGAATCTAACGCAACCTTCGTCCAGCAGACGGGGTACATGCCTGTGCGTCAGTCGGCCTTTAATGGATCAATGTTGCAGGACTACTTTACAAAAAATCCTGCACGTAAGGCTGGTCCGCAGTCACTACAATATGGCTTTGTTGCCTCCGTTGTCCCTGCATGGGATCAGTGCCGTGATATCATCTCAAACGCCTTCACTAGCGTCCTCAAGGGACAATCATCCGCCGATGATGCCTTCAGCAAGATGGTGTCAAGCAGCAATACCGCACTCTCACAAGGTTAATACGTTCGTTCCAGTGTTTAAACAGAGGGAAGGGTGCGACATGTCGTATCCTTCCCTCTGTTTAAACATCAGAAACTTTTCTATACTGTGGGAAGGTGGGGAGGAATGAGTATGGTGCTGAAGCGGTTATCAGAGTATACTATATATGTACGCTTTTTTATGACTGGTATCCTCTACAATTCTTTGTTATAATGCGCTTTATCACGCTAAGGTCATTATCCATAAGGAGTCGCCGATGGCTCGCCGCTTCCGTCCACAAAGTACGCCAGGAGAAAATGTTCGTATTGTCGCACGCTCTATTCCCTGGAAATTGCTTATTCTGATTCCTATCCTTGTTGTGCTCGCTATACCAGCATACCTTGTTGCTGCCAATGCAGGAAGAGGGGTGATTCCAGGAGTGACGAAATATTTCTACGGTCTCTCTGGACCCCCGTCTCCAGCAGTTCCAACGCCGCAACCAGCTTTTCCAACTGTACTACCACAAGCTGGCTCTCTACTGTATGTAGTGCAAGGTGGTGACTCCTGCGATAGTATACTGACCTACCAAATGCATATGGCGAATGCTGGTCAGGTCTTCAGCGACGTGAATCCGAACACTGTCAAAGCATTAAATACTGCGCTTGGTCAGGATTGTCATGCGCTGCAACCAGGAATGGTACTTCCGTTGTCTCCGCAATATCCCTTAGTCGCTTTCGGCGGAGTCGTGCAGAAAATTGATGCTACTTCACCACAGCAAGTCTTACCGACTCCACTCATCAAAACCTCTGGTCAAGAGTTGCCCGCCGACTGTACTGGTGGCTGCCTGCTGACTGTAAAAGTCGCGCCACAGGTAATTGTACACCTGTTAGTGCAGACGACACTCATCATCAAAGTTGGCTCATGGGTCTGGGCACAAGCCATGCTTGCACGCAAGAATGTAGCAAATTTCCCCAACTATCCCTATGCTGACTCCAAAGCATCGCTCAATGGTATGACGCTTCGCGCCTGTGACTTCCAGTCCGACGACATACACGACGACAACTCGCTTTCCTGTGACCAACTCACGCCCAACTCCATCGACGACGACCAAGGAGCATGGCTTCTCAGCGTCGCCGGACCTGCTGCGCTCGATCACTGGCACTACGGGATTTCCCTTCCAAAGGGTACAAGAGTCCTGTTATGGCTATCGAATGATAATGGCGTACTGAAGTTCCACAAGGGTAATCCCTTGTATAGGTATGATGATGGAGCGCATGTGTATGTGAAGGTATGAAAAATTGAAGCGGTGCTAGTTCTTGCGCCTTAGCGCGGAACACTTTTCCTGGCGGAAAGGAGGATGCAATGAAGGGAACGTCCCGACTGAAGATTGAGCGTGTAAGACGTGGATGGTCTCAGCATACAGTTGCGGAAGCTGTTGGAACTGATCCCACTACCGTCAGTCGATGGGAACGAGGAATTTCTTTTCCCTATCCTTTTTTTCGTGAAAAGCTCTGTGTCCTGTTCGAGAAAAATGCATACGAATTAGGGCTTGTGCAGCACAGGTCTGATAATGACGAGCATCCTCCCGTTATTCAGACATTTGTTTGTGATCCATCTATTCCTGCATCAGCGATAGGGGCAGAAGGTCTTATTGGTCGTGAAAATCTGCTCCATCATATACAGCAACGCTTGTTTGTGGATGGAAGGAGTCCATCAGTAGCTTTGCATGGGTTGCCAGGAGTTGGCAAAACAACTCTTGCGTTACAGATAGCACATGATGAACGTGTTTTAGCGCATTTTCATGATGGGATACTCTGGGCTGGTTTGGGTACAGAGACAAATGTGTTGGGACATTTGAGTCGGTGGGGAAGACTTTTAGATGTTGCATCGCCAGAAGTTGTAAAGCAAGGTACTACTGATGGCTGGGCTATGGCTCTTCGTCATCGTATTGGAACGCGGCGTATGCTTTTGATTCTCGATGATGTTTGGAAGGCTGAAGAGGCACTTGCACTTATGATCGGTGGCCCTTATTGCGCGTACATCATCACAACTCGCTTTTCACAAGTTCCTCATTATGTGGTGACAGATAGCGAGAATATTCTCTCTGTACCAGAATTGAGTGAGCAAGAGAGTATTGCACTTCTTACACGTTGGACGCCCAATCTCATTGATAAAGAGCTACAACAAGCACAGGATGTTGTTCGCCGCGTTGGAGGACTACCTTTAGCTCTTACTCTTATAGGAAAATATTTGCGTGCACAGACGTACAATAATCAACCACGTCGGGTAAAGGCTGCTTTTGAGCAAGTACGGAATGTTCATGCTCGTCTACATCTCACGGAAGTGCTGTCACCACTCGAACACCATCCTAGTTTGCCCCAAAATGCACGCCTTTCGTTAGAGGCTATTATTGCAGTGAGTGATCAGCAGTTAGACGAGCATGCTCAGTTGGCACTACGTGCTCTTTCCATTTTTCCTGCGAAGCCGAACACCTTCTCAGAAGAAATGGCTCTTGCGGTATGTGCTCTTCCCGTCGAAGTACTTGACACCCTTTCGGATGCAGGACTTGTGGAAAGCATCGGACCAGACCGTTATACGATGCATCAGACCATCGCAGATTACGCACATGCGTATATGCAAGACTCTTCCTCTGCTCGTCGTTTAGTCGAGTGTATTGTAACGTATGTTCCCCACCACAAAAAGCATTATAACGTACTTGAACAGGAAAGCCCTGTGATCCTGACAGCTTTGGACCTTGCGTTCGAGCAAGGTATGAACAAAGAGTTGCTTCAAATAGCGACAACCTTTGCGCCTTTTTTATTGATGAGAGGATTGTACGATGTCGCTCATATGCATCTTCAAAGAGTTCATCAGGTAGCATTAGCGCTAGGGGATCGTGTTGGATTGATAACGGCTTTAGAATATTTGGGAAACATCGCAGAAGCTAGAGGAAACTATGCACAAGCGGAAACATACTATCAAGAAGGGCTGGTATTGGCGCGCCAAACCGAGCAGCAGGAATGTATTATTCAACTCCTTATTAATCTAGGAACTATCGCAATACGTCAAGGAAACTATATTCAATCAGAGGCATATACTCAAGAAGGATTGGTACTTGCATATAAGATTCATCAGCAAGAACAAATTGTCCGATTGCTGATTAATGCAGGCGCACTTGCAGAACTGCGAGGAGACTGTACTCAAGCAGAAAGCTACTCTCAGGAAGGACTGCTGCTAGCGCGTCGTATTAACGGACAAGAGCAGATCATTTTGCTGCTCATCAACTTAGGGGTACTTGCGGAAGAACATAGAGGGAAGTACGCGCTGGCAGAAAGCTATTATCAGGAAGGACTGCTGCTAGCACGTCAGATGGAGCATCGAGAACATATAGGTTTGCTTCTTGGAAATCTTGGCTCTGTAACAGGGCGCCAAGGCAAGAGTATGCAAGCGGACGCTTTCTACTGTGAAGGACTCAGGCAGGCACAAGAGATTGGCAATCCGGGACTCTTCTCACTTATTTTAAGTGATAGGGCAGAAATGTATCTTCGTCAGCATCGGATGGAAGAAGCCGAAGCTGATTTTCATGCAGTGCTTGCGAACTCGCCACTAGGGAGCCAGGAACTCTATGCATATGCATGGTACGGTCTCGCCAGAGTTGCCTGCATGCAAGGCAACACTATTGAAGCACGCCAGCAAGCTATGAAAAGCCTTGCAATTTTTGAAACCATCACGGGTCATCGCATGATCGAGGAAGTGAAGCACTGGTTGACTGATCTGCCCGAATAAAGTATTCAGTAAGCTCTGTCAAAAGGTCGAATAGCACAAAATACCTCTAGCAAGTGCAACTAAAACCTACCTGCAACGTTTTATAGAAGAGACAACAAAACTGATGAGCAGCACTCGGACACGTTAATGCTGTTTGTTAAAATAACACAGATAGATGTAGGGACCGATTTATAGCGTCCCCGTTGGCGGTCGAGTGCCCAGAAGGACGCGATAAATAGGTCCCTACATCTATCTGTAACATTCGGAGAAACGTATGGTAGGCTTAGAAGGGCGCGTACTGGACCGCTATGAGTTGCGGCAATTGGCGGGACGCGGCGGTATGGCGGACGTGTATCGCGGCTTCGACACGAAGTTTCAGCGTGACGTTGCCGTAAAGGTGTTCAAGCGCGAAGACGAGGAACTGTTGCGGCGTTTCATCCGTGAAGCACGCTTAATGGCCTCGTTGCACAACTCGCACCTGATGCCTGTCTTCGATACTGGAGTGGACGACGTTGATGGTATCCCTTACTACTATATCGTCATGCCATTTATGGACGGTGGCACACTACGCTCACTCATTCGGCGTGGCCCTCTTCCTCTCTCTGATGCCTGTCCCTATATACGCGAAATTGCCGATGCACTGGACTACATTCATAGAAAGGGCATCATTCACCGCGACATCAAAGCATCGAACGTTCTGCTCGATGACGATGGCAACTGCTATCTCGCCGATTTTGGCATTGCTCGCAGCGACTCCGATGCGACACAACTCACCTCGACAGGCAACGTGCTGGGAACAGTTGATTATGTTGCTCCCGAACTCTTCGAGCCAGACTACAAAGCCGATGCTCGAAGTGATTTCTACTCTCTGGCTGTTCTACTTTACGAGATGGTCACAGGCCGACTTCCCTTCTCGGCAGAGAACCAGATCGCCGTTGTCACCATGCATATGACAAAGCAGCCGCCGTTACCGAGCAGTATTGTACAGGATATTTCACCACAGGTTGAGCGTGTTATCCTACGTGGCTTAGAGAAAAATCCTGATTTGCGCTATGCCAGCGCAACAGAGTTTGCCGATGCATTTTGTCGAGCTGTAAACACGCCAGGAGTAGTAAGTACAATAGGCAATCCCGCTACTCCCGTATGGCAAGGGAACGTCCCTATACAAAACGTTCCACTTGTTTTACCACGTACCACACCTGTAGCACCATCGCAACAGCCTCCGACGAGACGAACAACACGCATCATGAATGAGCCTGCATATGTTCCTCCGGTCAATCGCTCTACCCAAACATTTCGACCCCCGCTATCACCAACGCGTACACGCGCTCGTGTTATAACGGTAATCGCTCTGCTCGTGCTCCTTGCTGTGATTGGTCCCATTATCTATGTATTATTAGGAAACTCGCTACCGGGAACAAAAGGCGTATCTGGGACAGGAGGAAATACGCATACCGCGACAAGTGGTAACGCATCGCCTACAAAGGGAGTAACACCTACCGCTACGCTGAATCAAACAGCGACAGCACAGACGTTTGCGAATGCGACACAACAAGCACAGCGTGCTACGGCAACCGCTATTGTAGGTGTGACTGTAACTGCTCAAGCACATGCCTCTGCGACAGTAGGCGTGATCCAAACCGCGACCACAGGTACCGCGTCTTATCATGATGTATTGAATGATCCAAATAATACTGATACGCAGCAGGAGCAGTGGGATACGAACGCAAACTGTGTCTTCGTTTCGGACGGCTATCATATAAAGAAAGGTACCTCTTTATTAAATGAAGGCCAGTTGCAAGGGTGCCTCGAAAAAGGGATAAGATACAATAACTTAACGCTTTCTGTTGACATGACCATTGTAAGTGGACATTCGGGTGGCGTCTTTTTCCGTGTTAACACGAAAACGCTCGGAGCGTATGCGGGCTATTTGTTTGAGGTTGATAACGCCGGACGATACAAAATCTCGAAGTCCAGCAATTTTAGTACAGGAACAGGTGATGCAACGCTACAGAATTGGACACCTTCATCCGCACTAAAGGTGAGCGCGAAGAACACACTACAGTTTATTGCACATGGAAATGTGTTCTCGTTTTATGCAAATGGAGCGTATCTCACAACGGTACAAGATAAAGAGAACACCTTTACCGACGGCTCCATTGCTCTTTTAGCAACCACCGCTACAGGTGGGGAAGACGCCGATATTGTCTATAGCAATGTGAGTATCTATACCGCATCTTGAATAAATTTATCGCAAAGCCTCAAATATGCCAGTGCTTTTGGTGATGTGGATGGCTCCATGCGTTTTAATATCCTGGTCAATACTTTCGCGTAATCGTTGTAGTTTCTCGTCGGTCATAAAAGATTGCACAGGCAAGGAAAGAATAAATGCAACGAGCGGCTCGGTTTCGGTTACAACCAGGGCATCGTCTATCTCGCGCATCGTGACATGTGAGAACCAGCGTGACAAGTCCTCGCCTCCATGCTCAAGGTTGAATGCATCTCGTGGTACGCTTCCTCCATGATAGGAAGGTTCAACGCGTCTCACGATGTCGCCTATCTCGCGTAAATGCTTGAGTCCACCTGTAGAAGCATAGAAGCGTCCCTTGAGAGTAAGAACACGTCGTATCTCAGAGAGTGCTTTGTGCAGGTCTGGTACATGATAGAGCATATGATTGGCAATAACGATATCAAAACTCTTTTCTTTGAAGGGGATAGACTGCGCGTCAAACTGCTGAAAAGTAAAATCGTGCCGTACCGCTTGAAGATTTTGCTGTGCCTCTTGCAGCATACCAGGAGAAAAATCGGAAAGCGTGATATGCCAATTCTTCGGAATGCGATCAAAGTTATTGAGCCATAAGCGTGCCGGACCGCAACCAATTTCGAGAATACGACTCCTTGGCTTTGCCTGAATTGAATCGAATACCCAACGTTGCCAATCATACGTCTGTGTACTAAAGCGTTCATGTAACTGAATGCGCGCATTCAAATTTGCAGCATCTTTGTATTGATAGTGCAAGAGATAGTTTTGTCCCGAAGCTTGGAATGGATGCATTGGGTTAGACGCACCATCTATCATGCCCTTCTAAACCTTTCTTCTGCTTTATAAGAAGTGCTACTGCTAGGAGGCTTGGCGGCGTGCGCGTTCTTCACGAACCCATGCTTTCACAATTTTACGAATAAGATGTGATTTTTTTAGGTCTTCCTCTGCTGCAATTTCATCTAAGGTGCGATCAGTTTCTTCGTCAAAACGTACCATAAGCTGCTTAGTAAGTCTCCCTGTTGAACGTACCTTTACTGGTGTCATCTCAGCTTCGATTTCCTCTGTACCTGTATCGGTCTCGTCCCACCATGCTACTTCTTCCTCCATACTCTGAAATGAAGGGATAGCTCCATGTCCTTGTGTTGGGTATTTTAGTTCTTCACTCATTGCTATTTCCTACCTTCCAGTCAGTATAGCGACGTATTTCTTGTCGCTTTGGTTGCTTTGCAGTTACAACAAATATTTTCCGTTTCCTTTAGCCGAGAGAATGATAACTAAGAGTTTGCTGTTCTTCTTGGGATACGTTAGCAAGAAATCTCATCTCATCAGATAAAAGAACATCACTCATCGCGGTGAACTTCACGTGGTGGAACAAGCTTATTCTCAACAGCGAATGCGGCAGCCTCACTGCGGCGCGACAATCCCAACTTCTCAAGAATATGGCTGACGTGATTACGAGCTGTTTTCTCGCTCACATACAACGAACCAGCAATGTGTTTATTCGTATAGCCACGGGCTACTAACGCAAGGACCTCACGTTCGCGGTCGGTAAGTTCCTCACCTGGAATATGCGTTGTTCCACTTACCAATGCCAAAATCTTGGTCATTGCTTGTTTCGCTGAATTGGGATCGATTAATGTTTGACCTGTTGCGACAAGGCGAACAGCCTTGAGGAGTTCGACGCGACTGGAGTTCTTAATGAGGTAGCCACTCGCTCCCGCGAGAATAGAATCTTCTGCTGCCTTTGCATCATCGTGGGAGGTGATCATTAAGATATACACATCGGAACGTGTGCTTTTGATATCGCGGCATGCCTCGACGCCGTTCATATTTGGCATACGCACATCCATCAAAATCACCTGTGGGGCCAGCACTCCCACCTTCGCAACAGCCTCTGCACCGTTACTCGCTTCGCCAACAACAGTGATGTCTGACTCCAACTCAAACAAGGCGCGCATGCCCATTCGTACTATTTCATGATCGTCTACGATCATCAAGCGTATCTTTGCCATTATAGGCTCCTTCTGGTGCTTAGTTTATATCTGTATATGTACTCTGGCATCCTACACTGGTATTTGAACGTGTACCTTGACACCGCCCTCTGGAAGTGGGGCAACGTCGAATGTGCCGCCAAGTTCTTCCGCGCGTTCGCGCATGCCACGCATACCATGTCCAGAATATATACGCTGCCGCTCTCTGTTATTGGTAAGATCATAGCTATAGTACGCGGATTGCATGCCTTGTCCGTCGTCGCTGATCTCAACTGTGACTCGTTCTGATGTAAGAGAGAGCTGTACCCAAAGTTGAGTTGCGTCGGCGTGTTTATATGCATTGGTCAGTGCTTCTTGCACAATGCGAAAGATGGCTGCTCCTACCTGTGCATAACGACGTGTGCGTTTCTGATCGCCGTTGTACGAATTCTCGACGCCAACAACCTCAAAATGCGTAGGAAGACTACTAATAGCCTGAAACTCACGGACCTGATTTGTAAGCATTTGTGTGAGATTTGTTGAGCCACTCATAAGCGGTTTGAGGTTGAACATATAGTTACGTGTCTCCCACAATGCCTGTTTAGAGACGGTGACGAGCGTATCCATTCGTTTTGCCAGGGGCGTAATCAGTTCCGCGTCTTCCTCTGACGCTTCAGCCATACGATGTGCTTGTGTTGCGCAGGTCTCGGCATTCAAACTCATCATGTAAACCAATTGTGCAATGCCATCGTGAATTTCGCGTGCAATACGGCTTCGTTCAGCAGCAGCGTTCAGCTCTATCGTCTCTTCTGTCAACCGAATGTTATCTAGTGCGACAAGCAACTGCGCCCCCGTAATAGTGAGAAACTCTTCCTGTCTCTCTCCGTAGGGCGTTTGTCGCACATTCTCGGCTCCAAGCACAAGCTGCACCTGTTCATCTTTGTACAGAGGTAGGTACAGACGCGCAATGCCATAACCGCTTTTATCATCCAATAGTTCAAACGTATCTAACTTTTGTCCTGACTGTATCACCTGTTGCGCTACCATTTCTGTATCATCTGGTAATACATCGCTGTGTGTATCGACTTCAACGCACACAATAGGCTCAGTCGGTATATCTTTATTCGTTTCATTGCTACTTTGTATATTGACAAGCGCAATCATCAGACGTTGAAAATGTCCACCCTGTCGCATTGGCGTTACGCTTTGTTGTAACAGTTGCTCTCTGCTCGTGGCACCCTTTGCTAGTGTTTCACTAACACGAACGAGTGCACGTTGCCGACGCGTGTTGTCTTGTTCTCGTCGTTTGCTTTGCGCATAACTAACAAGAATATTGGCGAACGCGGCTGCTATGAGAGCTACAAGTGGTGTGTCGAAAAGCGCACCAGTGATATCCAATACGTTTGGAGTATAGTAAGCGGGAGTACCAGGGGCGTGAACAAATATTGCGAACGTAATAATTAGATCAAAGCCTAACGAGGCTGCGAGCGCTCCTGGATAGCCATATGCGAAGCCAGCCGCAAGTGCCGCTGAAAGACCATAGCGATGAAAAGGCGAACTGACACCAAAGTAGGGTTCGCCACCATTAGGACCAGTAAAATACACTACAAGCCCGCAAACAATCACATCAAGAGCATAAATAGCCATCGTGAAGTATTGATTCGGCGTGCTTGCGAGTGGAGTCAATATCTCATCGTTGTCATCTTGTGCTCTCCGGCGCAGTGTTTGATCGGTAGGTCGAAGTCCTCCAAGCCGTGGAAGGTACGGAAAAAAAACTTGAAAGATTGGTGCGTAGAGTGTGCTAAGCAATGTCTGTACAAAAGTGACGCCAAGCAAAATAAAGCCTACCAGTATCGTCGTTTGCGTATATATTTTTGGACGAAAACCAATAATAATAATCGCGGCATAGAACCATGCGCTCCAGCGCCATAGGAGGAAGAGATAGTTGGGCGTATTGCGAATGCGACGCACTGTTGTCCCTGAAAGCGTTCGCAATCTTTTTCTCGGCTGAGTCATTGCTCGTATCCTTCTGAGGATTGCAGTCGTGTTCATCGTGTTGAGAACCCTCTATTTGTGCAGTATGCACGTTTTCTTGTGTAGTGTCAATAACAAAAATCGTGGTGTGTACTACAAAGTGTAAAGGGAGAGCAGGAAAATGATATGGTGCAAATGTCCCATTTTTTGTGGTCTATTAACGAGTGTTTGAACGTATATCTATATAGGAAGTGTTGTCGTAGTAGCATTCATTCCACTAACGAATATACCCGTTTTTAAGGTAGCGGAACGTCTATACAATATGGTATGTTATTAACATAAATCTTTCCGTTGTATGACGTTTCTAAAAGAAGATAGTCGTAGGAGATATCTTTCTTGAAAATACTTTATAGATGGAATGAAATTGTAACCATAAGTGCCCAATTTTTATGAAGGGACGGTTTATAGCCGTGGAAAAAGCCGAACGGAAACGTACATCCTTATTGGCAAATATTGGCGATCTCAACCGACCTTTGCGCGTTCGACCTGTTCGCAGTATGGGACGTGAGTGGTGGGCTGTTGACGCTGAAGATACCTGGCCCGGCATGGTGATGGACTTGAGACGCCTGGGCTTCGAGTCGATGGCAGTGGGCGACGAGGTGTTGGTACGCGAAGGTGCGCCAGCATATGAGATGCAGATGGAGGGTCCGGCTGAGCAAACTGGCCTCAAGCCTTTCCCCACCATCAACCCAACGATCCGCGTTCGTAAGGACTCGTATTCGACAGATTACTCCGATATGGTGTACCTGGACGACTACAAGGACGAAGAGGACGAGGAGGATGACGAACTGGAACCCGAAGACCTGGACAACGACGAATAAGTTGGATCAGGTTTTTTATTAGATATACACAGTGGTCATGCGCATACTTAGCGACGCTAAGTATGCGCATGACCATTTTTATCAGAGTGGCTCGTAAAACCCCTAGCTTTTAAGCGGGGGCAGATGTCAAATTTGCCTTCTTTTGCGCCACTTACTGCTATAAGAGACGATCCACCAAACAGCACCAGAGGCAAGAAGAATTAGCATTGGCTCAATAGGCGCACGAAAGCGTGGTATTCCATAGAAGGCGATATCTTGCGCGAGTGTAAGCAAAATCATCAGGTAAATAAAGAGCAATTCACGCCATCGCTCACTTGTTACCACGATGCCAAGTAGCGCGAGTGCAAAAACAATTGGAGTGATTGTTTCCATCATCGTAACAACGAAACGTGATGAGTCCCGATCTGGAAAACGATTCGTCGCAAGGTCCGCTTCCTGGGGAATGACTTCCCATGTATTGATGAAGTGTTGTCCAAGCAGAAATGGCATAGAGGAAAGATGACTCTCTATCCATTGTAATGCTGCTGTCTTATATGCGTTGTCTCGTGTTACCTCGCATGCCTTAGCGCAATCCTTTGGGAAATTTTCTGTGATCCACGGCGTTGACTCGCTTGGAATAATCCATACTCCCGCGTAATACCCATGCTGATATACCGGATCGGCAGTCTCATAGTTGTATGCACCCAACATCACCTTACCATCTCCCACCGCAACAGGCACAAATGTGTGCGTCACCTTATAATTACGAAGTGTCCAAGGTGCAATGAAGATCAGCGAGAGGAGCGATACCACAAGCACACTTTTGAGAGTGGTACGCCATGACAAAACTTTTATCTTGTACATTACTCCCGTCCATAAAACGAATAAGCCAAGCAGAGCTATTCCGTTGGGGCGGGTAAGTGAAAGCAAGCCAAGGAGTACACCACTTATAATTATCAAACTCAAACGCGGTGAGCGTTGTATACGATAAAGCGTGTAGCAGAAGGCAAGCAATAGAAACGTGTAGAGCGACTCTGCGTACAGTAAACCATCGTAGACATACAGAAAAGGATAGATTGCTCCTACAATACCCGCGAAGATGCCGATGCGTTCCCCGAACAGGTCTCTCGCAAAAAGGTAAAGCAGTGCACATGTTCCTGACCCAACAAGACAAAGGACGAGACGCACGAGAATATCTTGTGGCCCGATAAGACGATCAATAACCCCTATGACGAAGGGCCATAGTGGGGCACGATCAACCGTTGGCAGGTGTGAGTAGAGACAGTAGCAATGCTCTTGCACCAGATGAAACGCGATATCCTGATACGTCAATGAGTCGTGAAGCGGAAAGTACCCAGCCGCGACCGTGAAGTTATATGCGACACGTACGGTGAGCGCAACGCAAAATACGACGATCAGTGGAACCGTGACAAACGCTTCCAAACGTTTCATAAATATCCTTGTCTAATACGAAGTATGTAGGAAAACCTACAATCAGCAACGAATCTCTGATATGAACGTAACGCTATAGCTATTTGGGTGACTTGCACATAGTTTTGGGATTTCCATATTAGTTGTATGTTTAAGAAAAATAGTATATACTTAAAGAGTACTCTTTCTCCTCTCATAAATCATGTCCCTCGTATAAAGCATCACTCGAAACATATCTTCGTTGTGGGAAAGCTCTAACATAACTGTCTTTGCGTTCTCATCTCTCTATATGACTGTGATTGCTGAACTCACTTGTCCATCTGCTTTCTTTATATATCGAGCATACTCAACAGAAGTAGCAGATGTGTCTGAAAGCATAAAAACTAAGGAGTGCTGAATGCAGCCACTGATTTTGTTGTTGCTTGCCATCGTCGTCATTGTATGTGTGTTTGGCTATAGTGCGTATCGTACTAACGCGAAGAAACGAGCATGGGAAAAGAGACGAAACGTGTTTCGTGATCGAGTGTAAGTAAGTATATCCCCCTTTGAATGTTCTTGCAACGCAGTAGAAAAGTTATCATACACAAGGAAGTACTATTATGGCAGACCAACGTCAACTTGTTATTCTTGCATCAGGTAAAACACTTTGGAATAAGTGGAGACGCGACTATTCGGAGATAAAAGCGTTTGAACCCGACCTTCACGGCGCGGACTTGCACGGAGTTGACCTGCGCGGAATCGACTTTCATGGGGCTGACCTAACCGAAGTTAACCTGCAAGATGCTGACCTACGGGGAGCAGACCTGCACTTAGCTGACATTCGTAACGCTAATCTGAGAGGTGCCGATCTCAGCGATGCAGATTGCTCCAAAACACTCCTGAACTGGACGGACTTACGAGATACTAACCTTCGTCACGCCAATTTGAAAGAGGCCGATTTAAGAAAGACAAACCTGCTAGGAGCCGATCTCGAAGGAGCAACACTGGATAAGGCGAGACGTGATGTTGTTCTCGTGCCGAAAGTGAATATTCCTATAGGCAAAATTGATGAACGTGAAATTGTAGCACCTGGAACGAAAGCATAACGAAAATAGAATGAACAAGCAAAAAATAACACATGGTCCTGTAATAGGTACTAATGGAAGGAACACGATAACGGAAGAGCGTTACTACGTCCAAAAGATCACAGAGCAGATTTTCGTTGTCCGAGAGCGTGTTCCTGAGCATGAAGAGTCGCAACACAATACGCACATTATCAAATCGTTTGATATGGGTCATGATGCATATGTCTATCTCGATATGCTCAATGCGAAACAACGGAAACTTGACGCAGAAAAGAGAGAAGAGCGGTAGCATGGGGCAACAATACACTTGGGAGACCTGTTCAAGAGTGATACAATCGCAAGTTCGTACTCTACAAACGGAGTCGCAACGGGTGTTGGGAGAGCAGCTTGTTGGTTTTTACCTACATGGTTCACTAGCCCTAAGAGGTTTCAACCCTGCAAGAAGCGATGTCAATATAGTAGTAGTGACGAAGCAGAGGATGGATATAGAGGTTAAGCGCGTGCTTATTACGCTGCTGCTACGCATCTCTAAGATGCCATGTCCCGTGAGCATTCACTTTCTCGCCCAACAGAATATCTTTCCTTTCCAGTCTCCCTTGCCCTACGACCTCTACTATAATGAGACAATGCGTGAGCAAGCTCAACAAGATATGCGCAGCGACGCCTGGAAACACTGGAATGATAGGATCGAGTACGATCCTGAACTTACAATCATTCTGCCCGTTCTTCAATTGCATGGCATTTGTCTCTATGGGGAGCTTCCCGCAAAGACGCTTCCCCCTGTACCAGAACAAGCCTTTCGAGATGCGCTCGTCACTAAAGTTCAGAAAGATCAGCAACATCCATTACACAATCCTATCTCTTTTGTGTTGAATGCTTGTCGTGTCGCGGCATATTTACACGATCATACTATTCTTTCTAAAGATGCAGGCGGTGTATGGGGACTGTCTTTCCTACCTGAGCAGTATCATCCTCTTCTTCAGCAGTTGTTAGCTCTATACCGTGGTGAAAGTCCAGGACGACCTGTGGGCAACGCTGCCTTGCAAGATTTTGCTGCATACGTGGGTGAGACAATCGTAGCCTGAGTATTGTTTCTCTCGGAGACGATTGACGCTTTCTTATTCTTCATTTGCCTCTTTGGTACATATCCAAATGTATCCTACCCCAACAATTTTATATTTTTGATAAACTGCCAAGATAGCTCAGCAAACTGAAACAAAATAGACTCAGCTTCTCTCTTATAGATAGTGCATTTTTAAGATGCTCTACGTTGTAAGAAAAGGAAAAGCTTCGTTCATGAACAGAAAAATGTCCGGCTCGCTCACTCTTCCCGCAGAGAATGCGGTACAGCCGACTCCTATACGTCCCCTTCAAGCTCCCGCTACCAACGATTACGCCGAATTAAAACAGATTCTTAAGAAACAAGGATTGCTAGAGAGACAGCCCGCGTACTATACCGTGCGTATTGCTCTACTAGTAGCTTTGCTTACCATTGGAGTTGTGTTTCTCTTCGTTGTCAACAACTTCTGGTTGCAACTCCTAAATGCTGTCTATCTCGCGTTTGTCTTTACACAGATTGGACTACTTGGACATGAGGCCGGACATCGGCAGATGTTTCATGAGTCATGGAAGCACGACTTGCTCGCACTTGTAGGTGGCAATCTTGTCGTTGGTATGAGTTATGCGTGGTGGGTTGATAAGCACAATGCGCATCATAGCAATCCCAATCATATGGATATGGACCCTGATATCGACATTCCATTTCTGGAATTTACAGGGCTAGAAGACCTATCAGGAATAGGTAAATTCAGGCAGTTCCTTGTGAAGCATCAAGCTCTCATTTTTCTGCCCGCGTTAATGACAGTCTCTCTTGGGCTGCAATACAATGGAGTAGATTTTCTCCTGCATAAGAAGGCGAAGTATCACGTTCTCGAATTGCTCTTGATGATTGCTCATTTCGTCTTGTACTTTGGTATCATCTTCTCACGTTTTGTGTGGTGGCAAGCCATCATTTTTATAGTTGTGCATCAGGCTATTACAGGCGTCTACCTTGGTTCAATCTTTGCACCCAATCATAAAGGTATGCTTGTGCTTGAAAAAGAGAGCACAATGGATTTCTTGCATCGCCAGGTGCTTACCGCTCGTAATATTCATGCAAATCCGATTACCGACTTCATGTACGGTGGCTTAAATTATCAGATTGAGCATCACCTGTTCCCAAGCATGCCACGTAACAAATTGAAGCAGGCACAACAGATCATCAAGCCTTTCTGCCAGTCACATGATATCTCCTATCACGAGACAAACATGATTCAGGCATTTAAAGAGATATTGCTCAACCTCTATCACATCGGCGACCCATTGCGCGGCTAGCAATAACAAAGGAAGAGGGCATGTCAATCGCAGAGAGAGAAGTACGTAAAGAAATTACGTAATTATCTCTCTGCGATTGACATGCCCCGGTCAGATTAAAACCTTGTAGTGTCCTCCTGAAAAGTATGTAGCCATTGTGTAAGCAGGTATGTTTGTTCATTCGTGAGTCTGAGTGGATACAAGCCACTATCGGCATCCACGTTAAGCACAATACGTCCTGTCTTCTCTCTTACAAAGGTAAACGCACCTAGCTTTAACTGAGATTGTGGTTCTTTATCTATTGATGTGATTACGTTCTCTGTCATTATCTTACATTCCCTCCTTGAATATAAAAAGAGTAACAGCAATAACTGCTACCTACAGGAATATCACAACGTAACTGACGCTTATTATTTGATTTGCTCTTTCTCTCCTGTGGAGCGAAAAATACGTTTCTTTGTTGAGTTGAAACTCCATTATGCTCCTATGAGGAGAGGTGAGACGGATAGTCTTTGATCTACTGTTGCCATCGCGTCCGCCGAGGAGACATATACCGTTCCCCCCTTTCGTTCAATCATGGTACTAAGACGATGAAGACGTTCTTCATCTTCGTAGCGTGTCCATGTCGGCTGATGGGCAGACCAGGAAACTACATTCTTTCGATGAGGAACACTTGTGAGTATTTCCGAGGGAATAAAACGCACAAACTGCCCTCTGTCATCAGCATAGAGAGGTCCCAAGACAAACCCATTACAGCCTGCACGTATCCCCTCTATCGCAATGTTCTGATATTCTAGGTCAGAAATATGTGGCAAAATAGGGCGTACAGCAATAAAGGCAGGTACTCCTATCTGCTTCAGATTGGCAACTGTTCTCATTCGTTCGCTTGGAGAAGGAGTATGAGGCTCTATAGTGGAAGCAGAGTTCCAGCAACTGACAGATACCAAAGCGCTTAACATCGTCCCATCCTTCTTCATACGTTGCTGAATTGCTGCAAGTGCATTGAGCGTAGATGTATCTAATGATGCCTTCGTACTAAAGTTTAGGTTCTTCCCTAGCGTAGCCAACCGTTGTAACATGGTAACACCTCGTGCAGGACGCGCAAAAGGATCACCATCATACCCGAATTGAATAGTTTCAAAGGAAGTATTTTGCGCAAACTGCTCGAATTGATAGAGGACATCATCAGCATCGAGTTTAGACAGTCCTACCTCTCCCCCTCGTGTGTAGCAGTATTTGCATCCAAACGGACATGGTTCTCCAACAGGAACAAGAACACGATTCTTTTCTACCTTGAACAGAAGCCTCTTTGCCATTGAATGTGTCCTCTCCTCGTGTGTTTACCATCTCTACAAGAATACTGTTCTTAAATAAGGATAGAGGGTGTTGCTTGTATGGCCCCAATAAATGGCCTTGGAGGAATACTATCATATTCTCTGTAGGAGTCAACACATTTTAAAAATTTTGTAAAAATGTAGCATTTGTGATTTGTATGTTAGTAAGTATACGTGTGTACATTATTGTCATAAAAATATACATATGTAAGAAAAGAAAGAATATGTGGCGGATTGTACGATTTCCCCTTTTTGGTGGCACCCCGTCTTTTTTTAGAGAAATGCGAACAGCATGTGTGTTTAAAGAGATAAGTATACTTTTGTTTTGGTATAGCTTGCCACTAGACAAGTGACGCTCCTATACGTATAATGCGAAGACAAGAGAAGCATCTGCTGTATTCGCAAACTGTGGATGAGAGTAGTATGCAAAATATGTAGAAGGATCATTCCGACGAGAGACAAAAAGGGAAGTGTATCATGCCATCTTCTAGCAACTCCAAGAAAAGCAGTAGTGCAAGTACCTATATTATCAATGAGAGGAAGAAAAAGGCAGAGGTACTTCGTCTCATCATTCAGAGTCGCATGATTACAACCGCGATGGGCGGTGTTCTTTCAGAACAACCCGACCCCAGCATCTTTCATCATGTCCTTGAGGTTGGCTGTGGTGTTGGTAGCTGGGTATTAGAAGCCGCCGAGACCTATCCTGAAATGAATGTGGTAGGGATTGATATCAATCCGTTGATGGTCGAGTACTCGCGTACTCAAGCAAAAACGCAGGGACTCGAAAACCGTGTTGAATTTCATGTCATGGATGCTCTGAAGAAGCTTGAATTTCCTGATAACTCGTTTGACTTGGTAAACTTACGGCTTGGTATAAGTTTTGTACGTACCTCAGAATGGCCCGGTCTTCTTCTTGAAATGCAACGCGTCGTTCGTCCAGGAGGAATTATTCGTCTTACTGAATGTGAGAGTGGTTCCAAGAGTACGAGTCAAGCAATGACACAACTGAATGATCTAGGTACACGCGCCTTATATCAGGCTGGATACCTTTTTACGCAAGAATATACGGGTTTAACTAGTCACTTGACAGAACTCCTCACGAAAAGTTGGTGCGAAGGCGTGCAAACGAAGTTCTATCCCCTGGTATTTAGAGCGGGAACACCAGAAGGAAAGGCTTTTGAAGAGGACATGGACTATATATTTCAAATGACCCGCCCATTTATTCAAAAATGGGGAGGCATTCCAGAAAATTATGATGCTCTTCATCGACAATGCCTTAAGGATATGGAGCAGCTAGATTTCTCCGCAATCTGGCCTCATATTACTGCTTGGGGATACAAACCCCTTACACAGTCGAAATAATCTTGATTGTACATTCGCTCTATCTCACGTAGAAAAGGGGAGCACAGTATGCCTTCAGAAATGTCGCAAGCAAATGGTTCAGAAGCTCGCTTACTCGGTGATGAACGGTTTTTGCGGAAGATTGCCTATATGTATTATGAAGATGGGCTTTCACAAGAAGTGATTGCTGAGAGGGAATTTTGTTCTCGCCAGACAGTAAGTAAAGCACTACAAAAAGCGAAAGACCGTAACATTGTTCGCATTTCTATTGTACCAGATATGCGTATAGGCTATTTACGTAATCTCTCACGTGAGGTACGTACAGAACTGCAACTTGACGATGTTGTGCTCGTTCCGGGTCGTAGCTTTGAAGGTATGACAGAGAATGAAACTAGTGATGAGGTGGTGACTGAGATTGCAACCGCTGCCGCAGATTATCTCGATCAGCTTATTACTGACACCGACGTACTGGCTGTTTCTGGTGGCACGACGTTCATGCGTAATGTGGTACGCTATCTTAATCCAAGTAAACTCCTTCCCCATTTACGGGTGGTTGCGACAATTGGTTTCGTCCAGGCTCATACGAGTGATGGGGATGCCAACCTGATTGCTCACGATATTGCTGAGGCGTATGGAGGGGAGCATACCTGGTGTTGTATGCCTGCATTTTATCCAGTATTCCAAGGTGCCCAAGATTATCTTCCAAAGCTGATGCACAATGATCCCATCGTAAGGCAAGCCGTCGATCTTCATGAGAGAGCAAATGTTGTCATGATGGGAATTTGGCCTCCTCACACGAATAATGAGGTTATCTTAAAAGGCATACTCTCCAAGGACCAGATTCAAGCGGTAGAGAAGTTCCATCCAGCTGTGGACATTAACCATTGGGTCTTTGATGCGGAGGGTCAATGCATTAACACGATGCTTGACCCTCAGCCATATTGTTTGTCAGGCATGGAAATTCCCACCCTCAAAGAAAAAATTAGACAAGGAGGCACGAAAGTGATTCTTGTTGCAGGTGGCGGTCCTTCCTACGTTTCTGCTATTCGTGCTGCGTTGAAGGCAGGACTTGCAAGTATCTTAATCACAGACCATATAACCGCACAATCATTGTTGGGTGAGAAGTGAACATAGAGAAAATGCAACACGCCTCACAGATGCTTTTACAACGTTTAGATACATACATGCCTGAAGACGAAGCAGAGCATACCTCGATTTCACTCAGCAAAAAGATGATAGTGAAACATCCGAATATCTGGCTTCAAAGTTGCCTAGAAGGTCACATCACCGGTTCTGCTTTGATTCTTGATGTGGCAAGCAAGAACGTTCTGCTTATGTATCATCGCAAGCTCCAGTTATGGCTTCAAATGGGAGGGCATGGGGAAGGTGAACTGGATCCGTCGCAGATTGCGTTGCGTGAGGCCATTGAGGAATCTGCATTGCCTGACCTCACGTTTTTTCCTTCCTCTGAGCAACCAATGGTTATTGATGTCGATGCGCATAGCATTCCAGCTCGACATGATGTACCAGAACACTACCACTTAGACTTTCGCTATCTCTTACTTACGTCGTCGCCGGAAAGTATCCGGCTATCAAGTCCTGAAGCACATGATTTACGCTGGTATTCATTCTCAGAAATTCCAGCATTACCTCTCAAACCTGCAACACTTCGCTTGATAAAGAAAGCCGAGCGACTCTTATGACCTCTATGAAGCCGAGAGCATGCCTTCCTTTCTTGCCCTTCGTATGCTTTTCAAGACGCTTCGACTTCCGAAAAACCCTCACCAAGAACCATTGACAACTTCTAAGCTATACAGTACGCTTGCATCAACAATCAGTGTCGATGTCAGGAGGGTTCTTACATGAATGCACCCGTTGCGCTACGTCGCGTCTTAAAGTTTCGCACGGTGGTTTCGACCAGCGCTGGTCTCTCGTATGCCGCTATTAGTCTCCTCGGCTGTGTCCAACTTGCCTCGCTTGTAGGCGGTGACTCAGGCTGGATTGCTATTCTTATCGCTGGCCTACTAGCCTTATTAGCAGCCTTTTGCTTTTCAGAACTGAACGCGCTCTATCCTACCGCCGCAGCCATTCGCCTCTATATGAAGGAGGCGTTCAACGACAATTTTTCGCTAATTATTTCCTTTGGCTACATGCTGACCATCGTTGCCGTTATCGCCGCTGATAGCTACATTGTCGGTAATGCTATCACCTATGCTTTGAACCTTCCATCGTGGGCATCGCTGATCTGGATCCTTGCTATTCTGGGCTTAGCACTCGGTGCGAACTTACGCGGCATCAAATTAGCTGGCCTATTGCAAGATATAACAACCTACACTATTCTAGCGGTAGCCATTATTATTTCTTTGATTGCACTCAGCCAACACGGGTTTCAACTACGTTCACCCTTTGACTCTCTAAGCCATCCTCTTGATCTCATACAAGCGGTCGCTATTGGTGTCTTTGTCTTCTCGGCCTTTGAATGGGTAACACCTCTGTCGGAAGAGATTACAAACATCAAACTCATTCCTAGAGGTATGTTTGTTGGCTTAGGTCTTCTTCTGGTGTCTTATGCGCTTTTCACCGTTGCCGCTAGCAACGTGCTACACATAGATAATCAGCATCAAGCGTTAGCAACCTCGCCAATTCCGCAAATGTTGTTAGGAAAGGCCATTCTTGGTCAGGTGGGTATCTGGATTATGCTAGGAGCGACGTTACTGACTGCGGTGATGACGTTTAACGGCGGTTTTGCGACGGCCTCACGCTTTATGTACGCCGCTGCCCGCGAAGATACACTGCCACCAGTCTTTGCGCGTATCAGTATCGACAACGCTGTACCCTATGTCACCGTGATTGTACTTGCAGGCGCGTCAGCAGTAATCGCCATTCTTATCTTCCTTACAGGCCAGTTTCAATTATTAATTCTTGTCGGTTCGGTGCTTGAAGCACTCATCTATACAGTCGCAGGTCTATGTGTGTTGCAACTGCGACGACGCCAGCCGAACGCGGAACGCTCGTTTCGTATTCGTGGTGGTCTTGTTATTCCTATAGCCACTATAGTTATCTTTGGTGTGCTCGGCATACTTGCCTCGCTTGGAGCTGGTACTGCTAATGTCTTTCCAGGCGTGCCCCTTGTGCTGACACTTTTTGTGTTCGCGCTCTCGACGCTCTACGTCTTTCTTGTTGTACCACGTCTACGCAAAAATGCTGCTGCGAAACGTGCGGCGACAACGAGGCGTAGACCAGTACGTGAAACACGCAAACCGGAGATTAGCCAAGGTTAACCGAGATAATCTTGCCCCCAGCAGCTTTACGGAGTCGGTCTCGAATCGCTAAGCCAAGCCCTTGCTCTGTAAAGCTACGACAGAGGATGCTTTGTACGCCAGTCTCCTCAAGCGTGCGTAAGCCTGCGAAAAGATTCGCCGCTATCTGTTCTGGTTCGCTGGCACTTCCAAGCGTGTAGATGCGTGCGCCACTTATAGCAAATGTTGGGATATCCTCATCAGCAATCAGGACGCCTACATGCTCACCCTGTGCCTGTCTGCGCTGTATCTCTGCCAGCATCGCACGGTCTACCGCTTGTGTTGACCCTTCAAAGAGAAATGTAGGTACATTTGGTGCATAGTGAGTAAGTAATTGTCCAGGTGCGTTTTGTGCTATATGCTCATCCTGTTTTTCGTTGTTTGGCGTCTTATGATAGACCACCTCTGGCAAAATGTGTCGTAACGCTTCTGCACTAACACCACCGGGACGGAGAATAGTTGGTACTGGTGTGCATAGATCGAGTACGGTTGACTCGACACCGACTTCACATGGACCACTATCAAGGATAAGTGGCACACGTCCATCGAGGTCTGTCAGGGCATGCTGTGCGGTTGTTGGGCTAACGTGCATAAAACGGTTGGCACTTGGGGCTGCGATAGGCGAACCCGTCGCACGGATAAGAGCCAGTGCAACAGCATGGCGCGGCATGCGTACTGCGACAGTGGACAAACCAGCCGTGACAAGCTTAGGGACGCGAGGACTGGCAGGAAGTATCATCGTTAGTGGGCCAGGCCAAAACATATTTGCTAGGAGCTTTGCTTGTTCTGGTAGTGTGGTGACGAGTGTCTCTAATGCTTCTACATCGGCGATATGCACAATCAAAGGGTCGCTGTAAGGACGTTCTTTCGCTGCAAATATACGTTCCAATGCCGGGAGTTGCATGGAGTCGCTACCAAGTCCATAGACGGTTTCTGTGGGAAATACGATAACCTGTCCTTCCCTGAGTAGAGAGGCTGCACGCTCAATAATAAATGCATTGGGATGATTAGCGTTGATACGTAATACTTCTGTATGATACATTTTGCGTAGAGAACTCCAAAGAAACATATATGAAAAATAAATTGACCATAAAGATTGTAGCACAGAACCTGCCGAAACATATGCTACTAAACTAGGACATGGCAAGGGCAGAGCACCTGTCACTACTATACTATCTGTCGCTACAAAACGAAGCTTGTGTATAGTAATGACAGGTGCTCTGCCCCTGTCATGCGGCATACTTGCCTCACACGTGTAACTATTAGATGTTGCAGTGAGAGAGGCCACGCTTCTCAAGGTACTGCTGGTGATAGTCTTCCGCTTTGAAAAATGTTTGTGCAGGCACAACCTCTGTTACAATCGGCCTCTTGTACTTGCCGGAGCTTTGCAGTTTCTCCTTAGAGGCAAGAGCCTCAGCCTTTTGCTCTTCTGAGTGATAGAAGATGACTGAGCGGTACTGTGTGCCGATATCTGGTCCCTGGCGGTTAAGTGTTGTTGGATTGTGATTCTCCCAAAACACGTTCAGAAGCGTTTCGTAGGAGACTCTCGATGGATCAAACTCGACTTGCAAAGTTTCCGCATGCCCAGTGCGTCCAGTGCATACGTCGTGGTATGTAGGATTATTGAAGGTACCGCCCTCGTAGCCCACTGTTGTCGAAATGACGCCTTTTATCTGACGAAACTCGGCCTCGACACCCCAGAAACATCCGGCTGCGAAGTCTGCTTTTTGTGTTGTCTTGGTGATCTCTTGTTGCATTGTAACTGTTGCTCCTTTACAAGCATATCGTTGTCTACGTTTATTGTAATATATAGTACTACGAGAAAACAATCCAGTTTTTACTGAGACGTTACTTTTCAATAGGGTAGGTAATACATATAGAATGGGATATTCGGCTAGTGCTGGTTGCGACACTCTTACACCGCATGTTATACTTTGCCGTGTCTTGAAACGTGGAATTAAAGTATAGTAGAGAAAAGTAGGAGCGATGCGTCAAGTAAGTCCTCGAAACAATCGTCTCAGTAACCCTCGTCATTTTATCGGTCTGAGTGGGATGGCTCTCTCTCTCCTCATTCTGCTGAGTGTCGTCTTCTATGTCTATGCCTCCTACCGTAATACAACAACGGCGAAGGGTCAACATGTTCCCGCATCGGCATCAAGTTTACATACCGCTCCCAAACAGCCACTTATCACCTGCAAAACACCTACACATGCGGCTGGTAATACGACCGAGACTCTCACGTCAGGCGGCTTAAAACGTACATTTCTTGTGCATCTCGCATCCTCATATGGTAAGCAACCACAGCCACTTATTTTGCTCTATCATGGCTATAGCTGGACATCGCAGATTATGGAGCAGACTACTGGTATGAACAAGGAGGCAGATAAAGCTGGCTTTGTGCTTGTCTATCCGCAAGGAGTTGATGACCCACCTTCGTGGAATGCTGGCGTGGGTGCGTATGGGCCAACGGGTGACGCGGACGATATACAGTTCACACGCGACATGTTGCAGTCTCTTGAGCAAAACTACTGTGTCGATACGCATCGTGTCTACATCTCCGGCTTCTCACTTGGTGGTGGTATGGCCTATCGCCTCGCTTGCACATTGAGCGATAAACTGGCAGCCGTTGCAACCGTTTCTGGCGCATATTATCCTATTCCAGAAGGCTGTCATCCCACGCGTCCCTTGCCCATTATGGAAATTCACGGGTATGCAGACCCGCTCGCTCCCTATGCTGGCAATGTCAACACGCGTATGGGAGCAGTACAAACATATCTTAATGGGTGGCTGAGTCGTGATTCATGTACTGGCAATCCTGAAACCTTTTTCCAACAAGGTGATGTCACTGGTATACAATGGACGAAGTGCGCTGACAATACTATCGTGCGCCACTATCGTATCAGTGATGGTTTGCATACATGGCCCGGTAGCCCAGGCACGACTCATGTTATAAATGCGAATGTAGTGATATGGGACTTTTTTAGTAAATTCTCTTTGTAATCGTCTTTAACAAATGACATGGGATATGCTGTAGGGGCCATAATTCATTACGCCCTGGTCTCCATTGACTATTGCGGCGAGGGCGTAATGAATTATGGCCCCTACAGCAATTCTGCCTCCGGTAGCGGTGGTGGGCGAAGAGGAACAGGTGTAGACTGAATGATGGTGGTTGTCGTTGAGCCATATAAGAGGAAGCTATCAAGGAGACGATCAAGCTGATCGATAGCAGGAATATATACTTTAAGCACAAAACAATCCTCGCCTGTGACGCGGTGACATTCTACGACTTCGGGTATCTGTTGCGCCAATTCTGCGATTCTCGGCAGCTGTCCAACGTTTGGACGTATACGAACGTAAGCCGCAACTGGCAATCCAAGTGCTATTGGATTCAACTCTAAGCTGTACCCCCGAATCACTCCTGTTTCCTCCAAACGACGCACACGTTCAGTGACAGCAGGAGAAGACATGCCAATTCTGCGACCTAGTTCCGACATGGTTAAACGAGGGTCATGTTGAAGTTCCTCTAATATACGTTTGTTAACCGCATCAATCTCCTGTGAAAAAGATGTGTAAGTAAATAACTGTTTTTTCTTTAAAGCTTGTTCCATATGAGGAATATCTCCTAAAGAATGCTATGTATTCTCGCTATTTTTCATAGTACCATATCTGTAAATACTTTTGAGGTGAAATATTATGGTATCAGTGAAAAAAGTGAGTGTGACAGACAAAGTTCCACCACAAGCTTTCTTCCTAGTGAGTGCTGTCTTTCACTATCTCGGTCCAGCTTTTGCCGTGCTTCTTTTTGCTCATGTTTCTGTACTTGGTGTTGCATGGTTGCGCATTGCAAGTGCTGCTATCGTCTTTGCTCTATGGCGTCGGCCTTGGCGTATGTTCATAAGCTCCCTGTGGGCAACACGACGCATTCTGATTGCACTTGGTGTTGTGCTTGGTTTGATGAATGCGTGTTTCTATCTTGCTATCGCTCGTATTCCATTGGGAACGGTGGGAGCCATAGAATTCATCGGTCCTATTATTCTTGCATCGTTTGGTGCGCGAACTCCACGCAATCTCGGTGCATTGGTTTTTGCCGCTATTGGAGGCTGGCTTCTGACTGGCGCACGATTTAGCGGAGAGCCACTCGGCTTTGTCTTCGCCTTTGCCAATTGTATTTTGTTCATGCTATATATCATACTGGGACATCGCATCGCTGAGGATGGTGGCGCCACTGGCATTGACAGACTTGGTGCAGCAATGTTTATTGCACTCGTAACAGTTAGTCCAATTGGCTTCAAAGATGTAGTACCAGTATTTACACAACCTGTACTTCTGCTTGCAGGTGTTGGTGTAGGAATTTGCTCGTCGGTTATTCCCTACGTATGTGATCAACTTGCATTAGCACGATTGCCACAGGCTACATATGCGCTTTTGCTCTCTTTGTTACCAGCTTCAGCAGTCATCATTGGTATCGTAGTTCTTCACCAAGTTCCAACAGTTATAGAGACTGTGGGTATTCTTCTTGTTGCCGTTGGAGTTTTACTGCATAGAGAGGCTGACACTCAACCTCAAAGTCAAACCAAGAAGAGTTCAGCATAAACTGATACTTCTCTTACTTTCCAATAACCGCGCTTTCTACACCTGTCCAGTAGCGCGAGAAGCGGCGTAAGTCGCGTACATGCTCTACTGGTGCGAACTCTTCTACAGGATAGTGTTGCACGGGTATGAATTTACTGATTCTTTCACTTGCATCTTGTAAGCGCGGGTCAACTACGGGCGTTGTCGCTATAGCTGAATAGCCTCGTTCCTTAATAAGCAAGAGTAGTATATCAACGGTTGAGCCACGATAGATATGAATGTTTGGTATCTCTAGCAAGCATTCGTAAATGAATGCGAGACGTTTAATACTCCACCTTGCCGACTCTATTGCACCTTCGTCGAAGATGAATACTGACTGTGCTTGCGGATGTGCCGTAAGTGCAGGTCCGTAGGGATCAAGGCTCTCTTCGTTAATCCAAACAAGGACATTTTGTAGAGTTGCTGTGGACGCTACAACGTCAGTAGCGCGTAACGGCTCATGACCGTTACTGAGACGACGTGAGAGTTCGGTTTGTTCAGGTAAGGGCATTTCAACATTCGATGTGCCATCGGGAAAAATACGGTTAGAAACATCTTCGTAACTGCCCTCAAAAGGACAACCACCATGTGCTAATGGACACTTACTACAATACTTATTCTCGGTAAAACGTGCTAGATTCTCTCGATTGAAGGAGTAGGGTTTAGCTGCAAATGTTGACGCGACCCACTGCCAGGAGAGATTATTGCTTGCAGGATCGCCGTCAAGCAAATGCTGTAAAAACCAGTATGCACCAGCTTGCCAACGTACGCGACGATGATGTACAACATAGGCAGCTGTCCACATACGTGCATGATTGTGCAAATATCCAACTGCTTTGAGGTCGCGTGCAAAGGAGTCTATGCACATAGCTTCTGTTGTGCCTTGCTCGATGTCACTAGGAAGGTCTTTTTTATAATGTGTCACACCCGTTTTATAAGGCTCAATATCGTTCCATATGTTGTTGCCCAACCGTGCATAGACACGCTGAAAATAGTCACGCCATGCAAATTCTTGTAGTAGTTTGTATGCTTTTTGGGGTGAAGTGTGCTCCAGTACGTGTCGTCGAACTTCTGCTAGTGAAATAACACCTTGTCGCAGATAAGGCGAAAGGCGTGTTACTTTGCCAGTGAGCATGTTGCGTGTCGATGCATATTGGTCAGGTTGTATCTGCTGTATCAACGGTTCAGCCGCAGTTCGTCCGCCTTGTATCGGACTGATTGCAGGACTACTCTCTGCTGCTTGTGGAAATTGTTCGCGTAAGTACTGTGCTAGTGTATCGCGGTCCACGAATGTTGTTTGTAGCTGTACCACGTATACTCTCAGTTCTATTATTAAGGGGGCTAGCAGGCATTTGTGGCTGTGGATGGTTTTCCACGATGTCGGTAGTCGTCCAATATAACGAAATAATGTTTTTCAAGACGGCTACGTAGTGTTTCTTCATCAACCCAATATGGTCGGCCCTCTATGCTGCTACGCAACTTGCCCCCCGTAACCTCGGCACGATGCACAATGGTGATGGTACTCATTGCGGTAAAACCAATTGAGGGTGTTGTGTAGCAACCCACAATGTCACCAATACGGAGGTCTAATCCCGTCTCTTCCTTGCCCTCGCGCTGTGCTGTCTGTTCTGAAAGCTCTCTCCACCGCATAAAACCTCCTGGAAAGACAAGTGAACCCTCTGGACGCTCCACAATGAGGTAGCGTTCGTCTTGCTCTATGAGGATGCAGACGCAGCCAAAGGGGGGTAAGTTGCCTTTTAGCAACACGTTGAGAATGTTAAAAAAGATGCCGACGCTTTTCTTGAGTGCGCGATAGAACACAAGCATTTCTCCACCAAATTCTGTTGAGTACATCTTACTCTTTATTATACGCTCATACGTCATACTACAGAATCTCCACAATTAATTATCGGATGTAGGAGCTTTAATTCACTACGCCTTTGTTGCCATTGATCGTTGGGACGAGGGCGTAATGAATTAAAGTCCCTACATCCGAGACACACACCATAACAACGTGTGATAATAAGCAGTGTATGAGAAAGTCATAATCTCTTTGATACGAAGACGCTTGTACAAGCTTGAAAGGATAGATAGACAACGTGGCAACTCATCTCTATTTGATACGTCATGGGCAGGCAATTAGTGCTGTGGAGAGATCTCTGGAAGATACGCGGCTTTCACCATTGGGCATAAAGCAGGCAGAGCACTTGCGCGACCGTCTAGCCGCAACCCAAGAAATTCGTGCCGATGTTCTCATTAGTAGTACCATGAATCGCGCACGTCATACGGCCGAAATCATTGCGCCTGCATTGAAACTACCAATTACGTTCGACGAAGAGGTCGAAGAGTGGCGTGATGGCGATTATGAGAACATGACACAAGAGGAGCGACAAGTCCAATTCAAGACAACACCTATAGCAGAATGGCCCTATTTACGTATTGCGCCTGGGGCTGAGACATGGGCAGAGTTTAATCTGCGTATGGGAACTGCGCTCAACCGCATCACTCAGGAGTATGCAGGAAAAACTATTGTGATTGTGTGTCACGGCGGAATTATTGATGGCTCATTTCAGCTCTTCTTTGGTCTGAGTACTTTGCAATTCCCGCGTGCGCTGTTTGGAGGTACAAGAAATACTTCTATCACATATTGGAGCAAGGACTTATCAGAGGAATATGGTATTCCGCCAACGTGGTATTTGGAACGCTACAACGACGCTATGCACCTGCGTGATATTTCCTCAATGGTGCGTATTCCGTGGGGGGAGATTTCTGCAAAGCCTGTGGATAACAACGATAAGCCAGAAGTGCCAACGGATGAGTAACAAAAAGTGGCTACCTCTTTATTGAGGTAGCCACTTTTTGTAGCGTTTTTGAGATTAGTAGCGGTCGTTGCTGCTATAGTTTGACCGTCGGTCTCTGCTCTGATAATCATTGCGGGCTGGACGCTCGCGGGCTTCGTTTACCGTAATGGTTCTGTTGCCCAGCACTGTGCCATTTAGATGCTCCATGGCGCGTCGTGCATCATCATCTGTTGTCATCTCGACAAAGCCAAAGCCCTTGCTACGTCCGGTCTCACGGTCTGTAATCACGCTTGCGTTCGCAACGGCACCAGCCTGCTCAAAAAGGCTAATCAAATCTTGATCGGTTGTTGAATAGGGAAGTCCCCCAACGTAAAGTCTCATATGTATATTGCTCCTGTAGACATTCCTCTTGACGCTCGTAGAAACCATTTCTCGCAGAAGCAATTCAATTCGGTAGCATGTCTCTCATACTATAGATAACGCAACGGTGAGGTATTCTATTCCCAATGCGTAAAATAACATATATCATAGTCAGGAGAAACCATTGCGGGAATGAGGAAGAGAAAAATATGTATAAGCAAATTTCGCATCCCTGTGATGCATTACTACAACAATGGAGCATAAGGCGTGAACTAGCACATTACTACTTCACTAAGTTGTTGCGTCTTTCTCCAAGCGATCCTCATGTAGAGGAACAGAGACAAGAGATAAGCGAAAAGTTGTATGTAGCGCGAATAGCACTTAAACAAGTAGCAGACCAATTGCAGAGCTGTCAGCAAGAACATGGATAGATGTGAATAGAAAATGCGCTGAATGCAGATATTCAGCGCATTTTCTATTCATGTTTGTTTCTGTATTAGCGCCCACTCTTACTGGCAGCTTGAATACGACGGATAACAGCATCAACTGTGACTGCAAGCAAGAGAACGGAACCTTCGACAATTTCTCTTACGTCTGTTCCCTGACTACGAAGCGCGAGACCATTTTCCAGGCTACCGATAATCAGTGTACCAAGCACGATAGACCAGATAGACCCCTTGCCACCAAAGAGACTTACTCCTCCAATGACGGCTGCGGCGATGGCATCAAGAAGAAGCGTTGGGTCAACTGCACTAGCCACTGCATTGCCATACGAGGCAGCGAGTACACCACCAACGGCAGCAAGCGCGGAACATAGGGCAAAAATTGACATGCGAATAAGTACGACGTTAATACCAGCACGTCTCGCCGCCTCTGCATTGCCTCCTACTGCATAGATGTAGCGACCATACCGTGTTTTTGTGAGAATGATCCAGAAGATGAGAATTAAGCCAAAGAGAATCGCAGCTCCATTTGGAACACCAAGATAAAGACCAGGCGTGGGAGCAGGAGTATTTTCAAGGATTGCCACGACTCCTTCAACAATCACGACAACAAGACCGATTTGCAGACCAATTTGAAGCCATGACTTCGTTCTCAGTCCAAGACGCTGACGTTGCGTGCGCTCCCAAATTAGGGCTGCTGCATAGAGTATGACTGCAAGCGTGGGTAGACCAACACCGAGTATATCGGGCAAAAAGCTATGCGAACTACCTGCTATAGACAGAATGAACGGGTTAGCAATAATCAGTGTCGCTTGCCCATTTAGAAAAGTTAAAAGGAGACCTGAGTAGGCAATAGACGCGGCTAGTGTTACGATGAAAGAGGGAATACGCAAAAAGGCGATGAAAAAGCCATTGATCGTGCCAACCAGAGCACCAACTACTATGGCAATAATAATAGCTCCGAGGGCTGGAATGCCGTAGCGTTCAGAAAGCACGCCCATGATGACGGCACAAAATGTACTAACAACTGCGACGGAGAGGTCAATTTCGCCAAGAAGCAAAACAAATGTGACTGCTAGTGAGTCCACACCAATTGAAGTAATCTCAAGCAGCAAATTTGATAAGTTACCGGGTGTAAGAAAAAGACCACCGGTGGTAAGTTCAAAATACACTGCTATAACAATAAATGTGAGCAGAACAGGGAGAAAGCCGAGATCACCACGAAGCAATTGTCCAAAAGAACGCCTTTGTGTATAAGAGGGTGCTTCTACCGTAGAAGCTGCTACATTGGTACTACTAGGGGTAGGATTTTTATCGACAAGTTCACTCATAATTTATTTTGCTCCTTCGGCACCATTATTGGTCGTATTTGATTGCAGCATTCCGCCAAATTCTGCTCCAGTGATGGCTGCTATAACTTGTTCTGGCGTTGTAGTCTTCACGTCAAATGTCGCCGCACGTCTACCGAGCCTCATAACGACGACGCGATCGACCACCTCGAACACGTCTGCAAGGTTGTGAGAAATGACCACAACTGCAAGTCCCTGCTCACGAAGCCGAAGAATAAGGTTGAGTACTTGTCTAGTCTGCGCGACGCCAAGTGCTGCCGTTGGTTCGTCAAGTAAGATAAGTTTTGCGTTCCGAAGAATAGTTTTTGCCACGGCGATTGACTGACGCTGCCCGCCGGAGAGTGAAGCGACGAGGGCGCGTGCCGAAGGAATTTTCACGTCAAGAGTACGCAACACGTTGAGACCTTGACGTTCCATGTCGATCTCAGATAAAGTACCATAGGGGGCGAGTACTTCTCGGCCTAAAAAGAGGTTGCTGATAACATCCAGGTTATCGCAAAGTGCGAGATCCTGGTAGACCGTTTCAATACCAAGACGTGCCGCGACCTGTGGACTTGTAATCTTGACAGGTTGGCCTGCAACGAATACTTCTCCATCATCTGCTGGTCCGACACCAGCAATAGTTTTGACGAGCGTCGATTTACCCGCTCCGTTGTCTCCAACGAGTCCGACAACTTCGCCATCGTAGACCTCAAAATCGACATCAGTAAGGGCGCGTACTGCGCCAAAGCTCTTGTTAACACCGCGCATAAGAAGACGGGGTTGCCTTGTTGGTGGTTGTCCAGGTACCGTGTGTAGTTCTCCACCAATGGAAGGGTTAACGCTTTCTGCCATAAGTCCCTCCGAATGAGTTTACTGCCTTGTAAAATGGTAGCGGTTAGAAAATGAGGATGGAATACGTGCAGTATACCATCCTCTTTGATTAAGAACAAGAAGAGAAATGTCCAGGGGTCTCCGTCCTTGTGTGGGAAACAGGGAGACCGCAAGGGTCTCCCTTACACGTAGGGGTTCATGAAGATGTAGGGGAGACCCTTGCGGTCTCCCTGCATTTTCACGCGTTTCCTCCGCAAGGATGGAGAACTAGCACACGCCGTCAGTGCCAGCAGGAACACCTGTGCAGACATCAGACTTGGTAACGAAACCATCGGCAATAACTGTCGAGGCAATGTTCGTCTTATCAACTGCAACAGGGGTTTCGAGAATCGAAGGAATTGATGCTGACCCTTTAGGATTTTTCAGGGTCACGCCGTTGGTCAATGAAGCGGTATCCGTACCAGCAGAGATAGCCTTGACGAGACTAATTGTCGCGTTTGCCTCTTTGTTGATAGCCTTGTAGACGGTCATCGCTTGATCGCCTGTAAGAATATTGTGGATACCTGCAACGGTGGCATCTTGCCCTGTGACAAGGACCTTACCATTCAATTGCTTGGTCTTGAGTGCTGCAATAACAGAGTTCGCCATACCATCGTTAGCGACGTATGCGACGCCAACTTTGCCCTGGCTTGCTGTAAGAGCACCGTTCATTTCGGTGCGAGCTGTATCGTTGTCCCAGTTTGGAGTGTATGTCTCATACACCTTCTTGAGATTACCTGCACTAATGAGTGGATCAAGTGCAGTGTGAGCACCATCATGGAACAGAATAGCGTTATTGTCTGTCTGCGCTCCGTCGATCATGATAAGGTTGTTACTCGTTTTTGTGTAGTCCTTGTAGTGATCGGCGACATACTGTCCCTGAAGCTGTCCGACCTTCTGATTGTCAAATGAGACGTAGTAGCTGAGGTCATCGGAAAAAATCAGGCGGTCATAGGCGATAACTGGAACGTTCTTTGCTTTTGCCTGCGTCACAATAGCTGCAGCAGCAGAGCTATCAGCAGCACCAACGACTAGGATACAGTCGCCTTTTGTCAGGTCTGCTTGTGCCTGTGTCTGTTGCACAGAGGCAACACCACCCGCGTTATTATAGTCTACTGTTGCGCCTGGAATCGCACTCTGGATACCTTGTGTCAAGAGTGGGCGATCTTTGCTATCCCAGCGAGCAGACGATGCTGTCTCTGGAAGAAGTACGCCGACTTTTTTACAGCCTTGTCCTGGTTTGGCTGAGGCGGTTGTAGTACCACTACTACCCGTGGTACCACTCGTGCTGCTGGTGCTGTTGCCGCAGGCAGCGAGCATAATGGAGATAAGGATAACTCCGAATAATGCGCTCAATTGCTTGTAACTAAATAGTTTCATCGTTGAATTTGTCCTTCCGGTTTTGCCGTACTTCGGCAATACATGCTTGAAACTGTAACACATCGTTACGGTCTCTCTGTATACAACGTTGTTCAAAACTCCCTATACGCTTCTCTTCGATGATTGCTCCTTCCCGACATGGAGTACTACATATGAGTTTGTCTAGCTCCCTAGACGGTTGCCAGAACGCGTCTGCCTTCTACTTCGGTAGTGGCGGCCTCTTCGCGTGCTATAAGTACGCGTTCCCATGCCTTAAAAAATGGATAATATAGAAGTGCGGAGACAGCGAGATCAAAGAACTGCAAAATGCTTCCTCTGATATCGCCTCCTGTTGCCAGAAAGCCACTGACTCCGAGGGGTACGGTAAAGGGTTGTATCACGATTGGTACATGCACCCAGTTGAGTGCAAACACAATGTAATTGATTGTTACGATCACAACTGGTACACACACAAAGGGAATCATCATGATTGGGTTCAGCACCATTGGGACACCGAAGGTGACAGGTTCATTGATATTGAATATCGCAGGACCAAGTGCAACTTTGCCAACCGTGCGTAACTGTGTTGAGCGTGAGCGTAACATATATATCACCAGGGGCCATGTCGCACCAGAGCCACCGAGATGAGCAAAAATGTGGAAAAAAGGTTCCGTGACGATGCCGTGTCCACCTGTCGCATTCGCTGCTAACGTGGTAAACCAGAACGGTGCCGCAATAGCTGTAACGACGTTCATCCCATGAATACCAACCGACCAAAGCAACATCATCAAGATGATTTCAAGCAATGCTGCCGGATAGCTGTCCTGTACGACAACCAGCGGCTGAAAAAGGTTCATAAGCAGGATTGGTAACGTCAACTGATGTGTGATCAACAGATGCGTCGTCGAGTCCATCGTTGTATACGTATGTGAACTAATGAACCATTCAAGTCCCCATACAGCTATGAGCAGTAGCAGTGTCGGTACGAGAGCCTCGAATGCTCGTTTGACGTTTGGTGGCACGGTCTTTGGTAGATTTATGGTAAAGCGCGAACCACGAAAGCGGCGCATAACCTCGGTTGCGAGAATACCCATCAGAATACCAACAAGTAGCCCTTGTCCTCCAAGATAGGGCAGGACTTCGCCAAGAGGCATTGTGGTTAAATCACGCGTGGGCATACTTGCTACCAGGAACAGGACCATCGCCAGAATGCCAGGTTGTACTGGTTCCGTGCGGCGATATTGTGCCAAGCTGTAGGCGACACCGAACGAGAGAAAGACTGCCATAAGTCCGAATGAAAGCTGAAATGGCACAAGAATAGCATTCTCGTATGGCTTCAAAAATATTTGTAATGCTGGAATGGGTGGATTTGCTAGGACAAGGAAGAGACTGCCCGCGATAATTAACGGTAGCGTAAAAATAATGAAGGCATCTCGGATAGCTTGCAAATAAATATTGCTGGCAAGCATACCAAGTGGCGGCACAAGATAGCGTTCAAATAGCTCGCTTGTACGTTCTATAAAGCCGATGGAGCTTTGTCCTTCATTCTGCTGCTTGCTCACGTTGCTGTTTTCCCTTTTCGGAGCGTTGCGAGAAGGTGTTGTACCTGCTCGACGACCGCCTGTCCATTCATCGTTGCATAGTGAAAAGGTTCGATCATGGCGACTGGCTTGTCCACTGATGTTGCCAGTTGCTCTATATTTTTGCGTAAATGCCGAATCTGTGGCGCGATAAGCACGACATCACAGGTCTCGACGTTTGCTGCATACTCGCCTGCACTCAACGCTTCAACGGTAAGTTCGTACTTACTCTCTTGCGCTGCGCTAAGCATACTTTCTACCAGCAAACTGGTAGACATGCCCCAACTGCAGACAATCAATACATGGATCATGGCACCTCGTTCCCAGTGTTTTGTGTTTCGCGCTGTGTGTTCGTCCTGATGCCATGTAACACACTACACAGAATATGGAATTTTTCGGGTCTGTAGTATATAGAGCAAGAAGCATGCCAAATAGTGTGTAGCACAGATAGCACACTATATATTGTGATAAGCAACGAATAAGCAAGAGCATCCCCTTGCGGGTACCCTTGCCCCTACCCAATCTCTTCCCCAAAAAAGATATCGACTTGCCGCAGAATACCAACGATATTGTACGCTTCCTCATCGGGTAAAGGACGCGCTACCTGCGAACTTAGTATTTGTAAGGCATGACGACAGATACTGAGTTCACGTGGAAATTGTTGCTCTACCTGCATACGTACCATGTCGCTCACAAGCATGCCTTTGTGCTGTATTCCACGCTCAAGGACACAGGCAATGTGGAGAATGAAGCCAGCTAATACCTCGATCTCGAATGTTTCACCAACTTCGACCTCAATCAGTTCAATCATACGTTCGATGAGCGGCACAGCTCGTGTGGGATTGAGGAACAAGAGGCGTTGACTCAACGTGTACGTGATTTCACGAATTAAATCTGTGCGTTGCGTGAAGATTGGTGTTGCAACCTGTGGTAACGCTGAACGCTGTAGTAGGGCTGGATCAATGAGTGTGCCACCTAGAAGTGTACGCAGACGTGCGATACCATCGCCGAAGAGAATCTCCGTCAGCGAGAGGAAGGGATAGTTTTCCAGGTGCGGATTGATGGTACCAACAATAGCAACAATTTGTCTATTGCCTACTAAGCGTTGTATCTCGTCTTCGGTTTTGCCCGAAAGGTTGATGTCCATACAAATGATTTCTACGTTCTGTCGATGAAGGTCTGGAAGTCGTTCCTCCATCAATTCAGCGAGTTTGGTGGCACTCCCAAAACCAGTGAGACACACGGAAAGTATGACACGAGACGAGTAAGCAGTTTGTGCCGTTGCCTCGTCAGAGAACGTGCGCATTACGCTAGAAGGAGTGGTCGCTACCTCTGTTGTGCTTTGCACAAGACTTGCTGTTAACTGATCAAGTGTGATGTGTTTCGCACGCTGCCCTCGGCGTACTGCCTCTACAGCTAATGGCGTACTTACATCGGCAAGTGCGCGAACCTGTATTCCTGTGCGCTGCGCGACTAATTCACTAAGTGAAAGCAGAGAGGCAAAATCAACGAGTAGAAGGACACCACTTCCCTGATCTGCCAATGATACCTGTTGCGCAACCTGCGTCACAATCTCTTCAGGCGATTGTTCCAACGTAAGTTCCATGAAAAAGACTGAATTGACACCGACAAGTGTGTTTGCCAGTTCTGCCAATCCTTGAGCAACACCTCGTCCATGCGTTGCCACAACAACCCCTATTGTTGCCTCCTCACTACTTAATAGTGTGTCGGCGTTCGCCAGAAGAACGGTCAATACATCCGTCTCGCTTTCAGGTAAGGAGACACCTAGCAAAGAACGCACACGGAGTAAGGCCATCTGTGCGACCTCATACTCTATTGGATAGGTGTGACGCATAGCTTGCAGTGCAGGCATGACAAGATGATGACCATGCGCGATGTGTTCTAAAGCACTCATCAAATGAAGTGTGAGTACAAGGGAAAGTTTTTCAGGAAATACTCGCTCTAGCTGCTCTTCCGCATACTGGATAATGGTATGGCTTACAGTCATAATATGTTCATTTACAAGATGCGAGACGGTTTCGTGTTGCTCTTGCTGAGGAGTATTGAGAGTATCAGCGAAACGCTGAAAGTAGTGTTGAATATCAAGATGCAACAGTTGATTGATCTCTTGCTCCGAAAGCCCTCCATTGCGAAGTGCGTTCAGGTCGCTGCTAATTGTATTATAAAGGTCACGAGCTGATTCTGGAATGCGTTCAAGGCTCAATCCAGTTGGTGTAAAGCTATGCGTTGCATCGAGAATATACAATAGTGGCTCCAGTGCGCGATGCATTTCTGCAGTTCGCAGGAGTCCGCGTCGTACATGCTCTGGCAGTGTCTCTGTAGACACATTGAGTTCGGGCAGGTTTTTTGTGCGATAGTCCAGATAGGCGCGAGCACAGATGAGCTGAACATCGGTGCGAAGTTGCCCAATATTGCCTACACAATCATAGAGTAAGAGCGCGCGCAAAACCTGTGGCGCGACATGAATATGTACGCCAATACTGCTACACTCGGTGGTGAAGAAGGCGCGAATGAGTTCATACCGTTCGGTCATGGTACGCTCTTGTAGCCCCGGAAGCGTAATCGTCATCGGGATACGGCGGCGAAATGTCGGTAGCAAACTAATGGTCGGGTCCTCAGTTGTTGCTGCTAGAAGGAGCAGTGACGCTTGCCGTTCGCGTGTATCGCCCATACGTCGGAAACGTTCGCGGTCCATCAGGTAAAAGAGCATCTCCTGACCCTCTGGCGGCAAGCGATGTACTTCGTCTAAGAAGAGTATGCCATGATGTGCTTGTTCGACTAAGCCTTCACGATCATGCTCAGCACCCGTGTAGGCACCGCGTACGACACCGAAGAGATGAGCCATGAGTAGTTGTGGATTGCCTGCATAGTCAGCACAGTTAAAGCTAACAAATGGCGCGTCGAGTGCCAACGCTTGTTGCTCTACTGCGAAGGCATGCATAAGACGAGCCAGCGTTGTTTTGCCCACACCGCTAGGACCATGTAGAAGTGTGTGTAGTCCGCGTGGTGGATAGAGTATAGCTGCTTTCGCTTGTTGAATAGCAACTTTTAAACCCTCATTACTGCCAATCAATGTGTCAAAACTTGTAACGACGGTTCCCGTAGAGACTGATGCGGCAATCATAGTAGGCTTAGCGTGTACAGGCGTAGAAGCCTTGGTTGGTTGTGATATCATGCGAGCTTGTGCTGTATTTTGTACTGAACTCATGGCAAGCGATGCGACAGGCTCATCAACTGCTGTTTTCACAGCGAATAGTACAGGGCGTCCAGGGAAACGCTCTATAACGCCTTCCTGGGCTAGCCGGTTCAGGTCGCGACTGGCGTTTGTGCGGTCTATCACTGCCTGTTCCGCAACTTCTTCAGCACTGAAGCCGACATGACGACGTAACAAAAATGCTGTATTCTGTTGCGCAGGTTGTTCACACAAGAAATGAAGTGCTTCCAAAACGCGATTCTTACGCTGCACGAAACGATCCCTTTCACGGTGGGCCGTGCGAGGTTCGCCCACATCTTTGTAGTTATTGAGTGTAGAGGAGGGAAGCTATCAACAGCGTTGGTGATGTTGCACACTACTCTTCTTTATACTACGTCATGTATCTGTACAATTTCACAATAGAAATACAATATCGTAATAAAAAAGGTGGTAAAATTATAGTGATGTCATTCTAATGATAGCGTTGCCGACTGAATGAAGAGGAGTTCCCCTTATGAGTGACACTACTGGTAGCGTAGCACGACGATATCATACGAGAACAAATCACTCTGTACAGAGTGTCGAAGAAGACTCGTATCAGATGGATAGAAATGACCGTCCGCTTCCCTATAAAATCTACTCATCACTCGAATCACTTGTCCTGCCAAATAGTTTTGCCTCCTCTACCATGTCCGCGCTCAATGCCATCGCATCGTCAGTTAGCTCTTCTGATGAAGAAGAGCAGATACCAGACCGAGAGATGCTTGCACGTTTGTGCTTTTTCGCCAACGGAGTTACGAAGCGGTTTCATCTTGCGTCAGGCCAAGAGTTTGGGTTGAGAGCCGCCGCTTGTACTGGTGCGCTTTTTCATATTGAGCTGTATGTTGTGTGTGGTGATGTCCCAGGACTTCCAGCAGGAGTGTATCACTTTGGTGCACACGATACGAGTTTTAGACAATTGCGTTCAGGCGATTTTCGGCAAGTGCTTGTTGAGGCAACAGGGAACGAACCATCAATAGCAGAGGCTTCCGCTATTCTCATTTGTACCAGCATGTTTTGGCGTAATGCTTATAAGTATCAAGAGCGAGCGTATCGTCATACGTTCTGGGATAATGGCACTGTTCTAGCAAATCTGCTAGCTGAATCTGTATCTATAGATATATCCGCTAAGATTATTCTAGGCTTCGTGGACAAGCAAGTAAATGCCCTCCTCGATGTGAACACACAACAAGAGGCGGTTGTGACGCTTGTAGCGTTAGGTCATACAAGCAAAAGACCATCTGCATCTCCTCCTATCACACAATTGTATCTTCCTACAGTTAGGATTTCGGCACGAGAACAATTATTTCCTCTTATTCACACAGTTCATACTGCGTCCTCGCTGACAACAAGTAGTGAGGTTGCTGCATGGCGCGGTTTATCAACGCAACAAAGCCTTGAGACTCCTTCTCAACCGCTTCTGTCGCTCACACCACTTGCGCCTACACAATTACCGCAAGATGCACTAGAGGACGTAATTAAACGAAGAGGTTCTACACGTCGCTTTACCAAAGAGTCTCTTTCGTTTGAGCAACTTTCGACGATGCTCATATGTGCTATGCATAGCATTCCTGCCGATTGTATGGAGCCAGAGGAAAGGCCGATCAATGACCTTTACCTGATTGTAAATGCTGTAGACGGCTTGGAAGTGGGGACATACGTCCTACATCGGAAAGAACAAGCACTCGAATTTCTTCAAAAAGGCGACTTTCGAGAGACTGCCTTTCATCTCGCACTCGATCAGGACTTGGGAGGTGATGCTGCTGTCAACATCTACGTTTTAGCCGACTTAGAGCCAGTGCTTGAGCGTTTCGGAGACCGAGGCTATCGCGTGGCACAACTGGAAGCGTCTATTCTCGCAGGTAAACTGTATCTAGCTGCCTACGCTTTACGTTTGGGAGCAACAGGGCTTACCTTCTTTGATGATGAAGTTACGTCTTTTTTCTCACCTCATAGTGCAGGAAAAAGTGTGATGTTTTTGATTGCTCTTGGCAAACCATTTAAGAAAAATAAATAATAGTGTCTATCGTTCAAAACATAGAGGAGAGCTTAGATATGACAATGCAGTATGGTATCATCGTTCCCCAGGGTTGGCGTATGGACCTTGTAGGGATTGCTGATCCCGTTGAGGCATACGAGACAATGACACGTGTGGCACAAGAGGCGGAGGCACTTGATTATTCCTCCATTTGGCTCTTTGACCATTTTCATACGGTGCCTGTTCCCACACAAGAGGTGACGTTTGAGTGCTGGACGAGTACTGCCGCACTTGCTCGTGACACCAAACGGGTGCGTATTGGGCAAATGGTGACGTGTAACGGCTATCGCAATCCGACACTTATGGCAAAGATGGCGTCAACCGTCGATGTGTTATCACATGGACGACTCGACTTCGGCATTGGTGCAGGTTGGTATGAGCATGAATACCGCGCTTATGGCTACGACTATCCCGATGCACCCGAACGCCTACGCTATCTGCGCGAGGCCGTCCAGATTTTTCATGCGATGTGGACGCAGGACGAGGCCGTATTTGAGGGCAAATACTACCAAGTTCGTGGTGCTATCAATTCACCAAAAGGCGTGCAGAAACCGCATATTCCTCTCTTGATTGGTGGATCAGGTGAGCAAGTCACACTCAAACTGGTCGCGCAATATGGCGATGCCTGCAATATCTCAAACGCTGATATTCCTGTGCTTGAACATAAGTTTGCTGTCCTGAAGCAGCATTGTGAAGATATCAGGCGCGACTATAATAGCATTAAACGTACATTACTTATTAACTGTACGATTGGTGAGACGGAGGAGGAGGCATTAGAAAAATTGCCCGCATCCTCACGTAACCAACTGGAGACCTTACGTTTGCAGTCGCTCTTTGGCACACCTCAAACAATTCGCGAACGTCTAGCTGAATATGAAGAGGCAGGGGTGCAAGAGGTGATTATCTGGTTTCCAGATGCCGCCCACCTTCAATCCGTTCGGTTGTTCGCGGAGCAGTGCATGAAGTAATGTGTCTTGAGAAAATACTTTGGTAATACTGCGGACGCCCACAAGGAGCTACCCTACTATACACGATGTAGAGCACAAACAAGCGTTATATAGTAGGGTGGCTCCTTGTGGGCGTCCGTGGACCTTTTCGCTTCTTCATCCTCATATATGGCATGAACAAGCAAGCTGTAGCTCTTGACAGACTGTTACATCATACTCTATCATACCTGCAATGAGAAATATCTCTATTACTATGAAGATGGTAAGAGAACACATTTCTATTTCTCATGGAACAAGCACATGCAGACGAATCTTTGAGATGCTTTTTTCTGTTTAGTGTGAGTAAAGAAAGGAAAAACGTTTTTGGTTATGTATTGATGATATTCAATGCATGATTGTCGCTAGTTTCTCAAAGTATGCGTCATACAATGCTTAATGTAAGGCAGCAAGATTTATTTGGAGGTACGTTTACATGGCAGCAACCTCTGGTAGTGATGCAAATACTAACGACGTTTTACGGTCCGAGCGTATCGCGGGTGGTATTCTCCCCAAAGTATTGAACTCCTTTGATATGGTCGCTATTTTTGTTGCAATTGTGCTTTTCATTAGCAACTCTGCTGGTGTTGCGGCAGGAGCTGGGCCTTCAGCCTACTCGTACTGGATTCTTGGTTTTCTTACCTTCCTCATTCCAGGTGCTATTGTCACTGGTCAGCTTGGTCTCATGTTCCCCGGTGAGGGTTCTATTTATGTTTGGACGAGCAAGGCGTTTGGACCATTCATGGGCTTCTTCGCAGGTTTTTGCTCCTGGTGGCCTGGTGTGCTTGTGATGATTGCTACAGGTGACGCTGTAGTATCGCTTATTCAGCAGTTCAATAGTAGTTGGCTGGGTGATCCGTGGCAACAAGGTTTGGTAATTATTCTCGTGATTGCCTTCTCTTTTTTCATTTCTATCCTGCGTTTCCGTGTAACGCAGAACTTTGTGAACGTAGTCTTTGTAGCTTATGGCGGCGCAATTTTGCTGATTGGAATTGCTGGTCTGCTTGCTTTCTTTGGTGGACATGCGGCAAAGGTGGACTACTCACCACATAACTGGTCTCCTAGCATTGCTACGTACACCTTCTACGGCACTGTTATCTTGGCACTGCTTGGTGTTGAGGTACCTCTTAACATGGGCGTTGAAATCAACAACACACGCTCTATTACACGCTATCTCCTTTGGGGTGCTGCTGTTGTCATCGTAGCATACCTCATCGGCACCTTTGGAGTAATGATGGCTGTTCCTGTGAAAGACCAGGGTAGTCCGGCTGCGATCTCAGAGGCAGTTCAGCGCGGTTTTGGCGCGGCAGGTCCGTTCCTTGGTATCGTCGTAAACTTCATTTTCATTGGTTTCTTTCTCTTTAACACTGCTGTGTACAACTACTCGTTTGGGCGCTTGCTCTTCGTCTCAGGACTCGATCAGCGTCTACCGGCAGTGATTAGTAAGGTCAATGCCAACAAAGTACCGTGGGTCGCCATGCTGGTCCAAACAGTCATTGCAGCGTTCTTTACGGCTTTAGCGTTTATCATTGTTCCTTACGCCATCAAGACAGGGTTCACGGCTGTGAACTTATCCACAGACATCTATTGGATACTCCAAGCCGCAGTAACCGTAATTTGGTGTGTATCAATGGTGATTTTGTTTGTTGACGTGATTATCATACGTAGCAAGTACCGTGAAACCTTCTCACGCATTCAGCTTGCTCCCGACTGGGTATTTTACTTGTGCGCAGTCATTGGAGCGCTTGCAAGTGCCTTTGGGGTGTTTGTAATTTTTACAGGCCCTTGGACCTCTACTGGTGATATATCTTTGTCGCAATGGCAATTCTTAATTAGTGGTATTGCGCTTGTTTCGCTGGTCATTGGAGCCGTTCTCTTCTTCGTTGGGCAGAGCGCAGTGAAGAGGAAACAACTAAGTGATGAGGAACTTATTGCTCAAGTAACGCGATAGCAACAAACATACATATTACAAGACAAAAAGCTGGAAGCACAAACCTATGTGCTTCCAGCTTTTTGTCTTGTAAAGACTACTTTCTATAGATACTTTCTGTACTTTGCCAACTCGCCTCACTGGTAGCAAGAACACTGCCAATTGCAGCGATAACGATGCACACGACGGTCACACCACCTACAATGTAGAACCAGTATGTATTTGGTATTTGAGGTATCCATGCAATAAAGAGTGTATCGACGATAGCAAGCAGGCAAGCTATAGGACCAATGATAGAACTAATAACAAGAACGGGCATTGGAAAGATGCGTGTACTATGAAATTTAGCTTTATCACGGTAGTAGAGAATGGCTAAATTGATAAAGAAAAACGCGGTAGAGATTGCCCATACGAGTGTCGCTCCTGCCTGACTGATGTTGTAAACCTCGGTCGCAAGGTCAGTAGGCTTGCCCACGTTCACAATATACGGAGCTACGATAAAAACCAGAACGGTGAAGATGACTGCCACAATTGTCTGAAAGAGTATCGCATTCGCTGGTATACGGTTTTTGTTGAGCTTTCCTACGCGCATCGGTAGACGTTGATCGATACCAGCGACAAGGAGGAGGCGTGCGAATGTGCAGTTATAAACAACGGGTACTATCACGAAAAAGCAAATGATGCAGACCGCAACAATATTGCCCATCGTTTTACCAAGTGTCATATCAACCGTCGTTACTAACGAGAAACCTCCAACACTCCCTACACTTGAACCCTGCGTAATGAGGAGTGCGAGCGTTGCTATACCATAGCCAATGAAAACAAGCAAAGTTCCCCATAGCAAATGACGCTTCACTACTCTACGCTCTTTTGCCTCATTAGTACCAGAGCCAACTATCTCTCCCCCCATGTTGAGAGGAACTTCAGTACCGAGGTATGCTAGCGTAATCAGTCCAAACAGGTTAATGTTTCCTGTCGTTGGATTCCACTTAATATTCCATCCATGTAGATCAGAGAAATTTGTAGCGGAAGGGTGTCCCTTTGCCAGCCACACAACGGCAGCTATGCCTATGATAAGTACCGCTAAAAAGATAAGGCCAACCACCACATTGACGATGTTTTGCACAGTACGCTGACGCTGTAACGATAGCACACCAGAAAAGATAATGATGCCGATAATGACTACGCCTTGTTGCCATGGCTCAACAAACCAACTACTGTTTAATCCCTGAAAAAAACTCATCACAATGTCGGCACCAGCAACCATTACAAGCACGCCAGGAAACCATGCACAGAAGCCGATAAAGAAACTCCAGTAGCCACCAAGCGTCTTGTGTGTCCAGTTATACAACGAGCCTTCATGGGGAAACATGTATCCAAGTTGTGCTGTTGCAATGACGCATGGAATGAAGAAGGCAATACCGCCTAGCAACAAATAGGTGAAGGCAGCTGCTCCACCGCTTGCAGCCGTTGCTGCATTCACAATAAAGAAAATTGCCACTAGATAAGTTGTTGTCATGTCAAGTGTGCCTAGAATAGATGGCATTGCTTTGACAATATATTCCTCCGAGACAAGCGGCGTGTCTTCCGCACGCTCTTTTGCTGACATTCCGATCGTTGCCATGATTTTCCCCTTTATTCCTCCCTGACCAGGATACTAGCAGCACGTATCTTACATGCTTTCTCATGTTTTGTTTTATTAAGGTACTACTGTGATTGTTTTGAATACAATGATTTACTTATAAAAGATATATAGAACACTCTAAAGACAAGTATAGAGTATTCTAATTGTAGAGTCCAGTAGAAAAGGACACACTAGTACTTTCTACTTATATCAAGAAAGCCTGAAAACATTAAAAAAGAGTATGTGAGTAGTTCTTGTTTTCCATAAGGTACTTTGATATACTACCATCCTATAAACCTAGCTAGTCCCTTGTTACAAGAGTATTACGAATAGGAGAACTGGGTATGAATGCTCAAGATGTTGTGGAGCAAGCTCAGGCTGCCAACCTGCGTCTTGTACGTTTCTTGTATTGTGACAATGGCGGTATCATTCGAGGAAAAGCAACTCATGCGAGCAAGCTTGGGACGCGTATTACTGAGGGTATTGGTCAGACGCTGGCGATGCAAGCCTTTACTGGCGTTGAGTCGCTTGCCTCTGTTGAAGGAATGGGTCCAGTTGGTGAATTTCGTTTAACACCTGACCCTGCAACATTCACTGTTTTGCCTTACGCACCCCATACAGGTAGTATGTTATGTGACATGATGCTCACTGATGGAACACCGTGGGAGGCGTGCCCACGTACCTTTCTCAAACGCATGATCGCTCGTCTTGCCGAGCAAGGGATGCGTGCAGAGGCGGCTGTTGAGCATGAGTTTTACCTGGCGCGTGAGGACGGAACAGGAATATATGTTCCCGCCGATTCCAGCCTTTGCTACAGCAGTATTGGTCTGGACGATCAGGCAGAGGTGATTGATGCTATTTTGACAGCACTTGAGGCACAAGGTATTTCTATTGAGTTGTTTCATACTGAACTTGGACCCTCGCAACAAGAGCTTTCAGTTCGGCACGCCAATGTTCTACGTTCCGCCGATAACGTGTGCCTCATCCGTGAAACGGTACGCAGTGTTGCTCGTAAATACAATCTTTTTGCCAGCTTTGCTCCCAAGCCATTCCTCGATCAAGCGGGTAGTGGAGCACATATTCATTTGAGTTTGTGGGGAACGCAAGGAAGTGAACGCGAACACACCAACTTGTTCTACAATGCAGACAGACGCGGTGGTTTGAGCCAGTTAGGAACATATTTTATTGGTGGTGTCCTTCAGCATATTCGCGCGCTTGTAGCGATCACCTGTGCTAGTCCAAACTCATATCGTCGTTTGCTTCCGCACTATTGGAGTTCAGCTTACGGAGCCTATGGCTTCGATAACCGCGAAGGTGCGATTCGTGTACCTTCTGTCTATAAAGGGCGTGAAGCGGATTCGATCAACCTAGAACTAAAAGCTGCCGATCATAGCGGCAACCCCTACCTTGCTATGGGTGCGTTCATCGCAGCCGGACTAGATGGGATCAAGAACAAAATTGATCCAGGTGAACCACAGCAGGTCGATCCAGGAAATTATAGCGATGAAGAGCGCGAAAAACGTGGTATTCGTCGTCTCCCCACAACGTTTGACGAAGCTCTTGACGAGTTAGAGCACGATAGCGTGCTAAAAGAGGCACTGGGGCCATTGCTCGCAACATCCTATATTGCTGTCAAGCGTGCAGAGTCTGACTTTTTCAAAGAGAAGTCGGCAGAGGCAGAGACACTGCAACATTTCTATAAATATTAATAACTCTATGAGCGAATAAGGAAAGCTGTAAAATCTTACTACAGCTTTCCTTGCTCACTCATATTTTCCCAGAGGGCTTCACTATTTGCCAGTGCACTACCAATTCCCGCTACAACGAGACAGACGACTGTTATGCCACCGACAATATACCACCAGTGGGAGTTGTCGATTTGATTGGGAATCAAGCTATAAACGAGTGTACCTACAATACTAACAAGACAGGTAACTGTGCCCAGAACAATAGCTAGCCATAAAACAGGCATGGGGAAGATACGTTTAGTGTGAAATGCTTGGCGATCATTGAAATAAAATTTCGTAAGGTTAATGAAGAGGAATGCAGTTGAGATGGCCCAAACGAGTGTTGAAGCTGATATTACTACATTGTAGACATCGGAATTAAGCGTGGCTGCGTTGGCGGAACTGCCGAACAGTGGCACAACGAAATAGATGATCGCTGTAAAGACCATTGCTGTCACCGTCTGAAGGATAATCGCATTAGCAGGTACACGATGCTTGTTAAGCCGTGCGATTTTCACTGGCAGATATTGGTCAATACCTCCTACCAGGAGAAGACGCGCATAGGCGTAGTTGTAGACCGCGGGAGTCACCACGAAGTTGAACATGACGAGAAGTGCGACGATAGCTCCCATCAGCTTGCCGAACACAGTATCTACCGTCATAACGAGAACAAATGCATTGCCACTTTGTGCTGTTCCTTGCACAACTAAAATGCCGAGAGTAGTTACAAAGTAGCCAATGAAGACAAGCAACGTTCCCCAGAGTAAATGGCGTGTCACAACCTTATGTTTTGTGATCTCACCGCCCATGTTAAGCGGTGCTTCAGCACCAAGATATGCCTGTGTGATAAATCCAAACAGTGCAAGTGCATAATACCCTTTGGCACTCAAAGTCAAACCCCAATCGGTCGGTGTAGTAAAACTGGTTGCAGAATGATGGCCTTGTAGCAGTGATACGACTCCTGCAGACCCTACCAGGAGGACAGCTAGAAATGCGATAACGAGTGTCACATTGACTATGGTAAGAACGGTACGTAAAGGCTGAACAGCGAGAACGCCTGAAAAGGCAAGCAGAAATACAAGAACAAGTCCTTGCTGCCAGGGTTGAACAAGCCATGCTGGATTCAACCCTTGTATGTAACCAACGACCACACTCGATGCTGTGACCATCAACAGGATACAGGGGAACCATGCACAGAAGGCGACGAAAAAACTCCAATAGCCCCCAAAGGCTTTGTGGGTCCAGTTGTAGAGAGAGCCTTCGTGGGGAAACATATGGCCTAGCTGAGCCGTAACAATTGTGCAAGGAATAAAAAAGGTGATGCCACCGATAATCCAGAAGGTAAATGTGCCTGCCCCAGCTTGAATCGCTGAAGCAACATTTGTGCTGAAAAAGATGATAAGTACAAATGTTGCCGTCATGCCAAATGTACCCGCAACATGTGGCATTGTCTCGACTGTATATGTTTCCGAAACTAAATCATTATTTCGCGCTAACTTGTCCTCTGGCTGGCTGTATGTAGCCGTCATATTGTTTTCCTTTTGCTTTAGGAGATACTTATTCGTGTATACCAATACATGGTACGTAAGAGACAAATTTTTGATAGAAATAAAGTGATAGAGCGATTTATGTAACCTTACTAAGGATACTCTAGAGTGTTTAAGAATAATGAATAATAGATCATGTATAGTACAAATTTCCTATATGTGAATAATCACCACTCTTGTCAGAATGGTACTTGACGAAAACCTCGACTTAATAGACAATAGGGAAAGTTACACAATCTTGATGTGTATGCGCTTCTTGATATATGTAGTAAAAATTACTTCATCATACTGTGAAACAGATGTAGAAAGAAGGTGATACATCGAATATTTTCGATGTTAACAAAACTTCGTGGCTTCCTTTGGGAATGGTGTCCTAACACATGTTTTCCTTTCCACATAGTGTAGCGTCTTTTAGGAGGTATCGCATGGCATTATCTCGTCGTCCTGGCAATGAGGACCTCATCGCGCAAGATATCAAGCGTTTGCATGGTATGGGCTATGCCCAGGAATTATTTCGCACGATGGGTGGTTTCTCGAACTTCGCTATTTCCTTCACCATCATCTCCGTATTAAGCGGTTGCTTAACTCTTTTTTACACAGGCATCACAACCTCTGGTTTTGCTGCTGGCTCAATTGGCTGGCCTCTCGTAACAGTGTTTGTTGTCATCGTTGCTTTAGGAATGGCAGAGCTAGCTTCAGCCTACCCGACGGCTGGCGGCTTATATTACTGGGCTTCTCAGTTAGGTGGGCCTGGATGGGGCTGGTTCACGGGCTGGTTCAATCTTATTGGTCAGGTGGCGGTAACTGCTGGCATCGACTACGGTTTAGCCGTCTCGGTTGATGTGTTGCTCAATGCGTGGTTTCCACATTTTCCTGCAACACTTGGTTCTGTTCTGGCTATTGATCCTGCGACACAGTGGACAACACTAGCAATTTATGCCATTGTGCTTGCATTACATGCCTTCCTCAACATCTTTGGAGTGCGCATTGTTGCTCGTTTAAATGATGTGAGTGTGTGGTGGCATATCGTCGGTGTCCTCTTAATTGGTGGGGGCGTCGTTGTTGCTGCATTAGCCTCTCAGCAATTTGGTGGTACAAACTTTGCAAACCATGTAGCCGCTCAACCACTAAATAGTGCAGGAACGCTCTTCAGTGCTAACCCTAAGTTCAATGCAACCGGCTTTCCCATCTGGTATGCGTTTTTACTAGGACTGCTCCTAGCACAATATACATATACAGGCTATGATGCTTCAGCGCATATGACCGAGGAGACTGTCGGTGCAGCCACGAGGGCACCGTGGGGCGTTGTGATGTCAGTGGTTGTTTCGGCATTCGCTGGTTACATAGTGCTTATGGGCTTGCTCGCTGCGGCTCCCGATCTTGTGAAAGCAGCAGGCTACATCAATCCAGTACTTTATATTCTCGAAAGTCGTCTTGGATTTGTGCTGGGAACACTGTTTTTCGCCGTTGCTGTTGGTGCGCAGTTCTTTTGTGGTATGTCTTCAATCACCACAAATTCACGCATGATCTACGCATTCTCACGTGATGGGGCGGTGCCTTTCTCGAATCTATGGCATCATTTGGATAGTGGGCGTACACCACGCAACGCAATTATCCTGGCAGCTGTGGCTGCATTTGTGCTTGCCATTCCGACAGTATTTAACTTTGCTGCCTACGTTGCGATTACATCGATTGCAGTCATTGGCTTGTACATCTCTTATGTCTTGCCCATTCTCCTGCGCTTGATGGCAAAGGAATTCCACCATGGTCCCTGGCATTTGGGAGCGTGGAGTAGACCAATTGGTATCATTTCGGTGCTATGGGTCGTCTTCATCTCGATACTGTTCATGCTTCCTACCATCACACCTATCACTGCTGTTACATTCAACTATACACCAGTTGTGGTGCTAGGAACGCTCGTGATTCTGGTCATCTGGTGGATGGTCAGCGTTCGGCATTGGTTCAAAGGTCCTCATGTGCAAGGTTCGGAGAGCGAACTGGGTGCTATTGAGCGGAGCTTTGGTGAGACAACGCGCGTTGATGTAGAAGGTGCAGCTGGAGGCGGTGAGTAAAGTTTTGTTAGTTGAATGAATGACGTATTGCATCCTCTCATGCATATGAGAGGATGCAATACGTCATTCATACATATGTAGAACATAAAGCAAGAGGTGCTGTGTATGCGAATAGCGAACAAAGTTGCGATCATTACAGGTGCGGCAGGAGGTATGGGACAGGCGGCAGCAGAGTTGTTTACACAAGAGGGTGCTAGTGTTGTCGTGACCGATGTGAACGTAGCAGCAGGCGAGGAGACTGTCAAAAGCATCCGCAATGCTGGGGGAAAAGCACTATTTGTCAAAGCGAATGTTGCTAATGAAGATGAAGTCAAGGCGATGGTCGAGACGACTATAGACACATTTGGTCGTGTGGATATTCTCTATAACAATGCAGGCATTATGCCTACGGATGATGGAAGCGTAACCGATATAAGCGAGGCGGTTTGGGATAGAGTATTGGATGTGAATCTGAAAAGTGCTTTTCTTTGTTCCAAGTATGTGGTGCCACACATGGTGAAGCAAGGACAAGGGTCTATTGTTAATATCGCATCGTTCGTAGCATTCATGGGCTGTACTGTGCCGCAAGATGCCTATACCACGTCTAAAGGTGGCTTACTCGCGTTAACAAAGTCTCTTGCGGTACAATACGGACGGCACAACATTCGCTGTAATGCAATCTGTCCTGGTCCTATCGAAACGCCCCTGTTACGGACGCTTTGGACCGATGAGGATGCGAGAAACACACGTCTTCATCGTATTCCGTTAGGACGCTTTGGTGAGGCAAGAGACATTATTTATATGGCGTTATACCTCGCCTCCGATGAGTCTGCATGGACAACGGGAGCTTGGCTCATGGTAGATGGAGGAATTTCATCAAACTATTTTTAGCGTGCTTGACGTATTTTTTAGAAAGGGTGTAAATTATGGATATAGCTGCTATTAAGCAACTTGTAGAGCAAGGGAAAATTGAGTATGTCAAGGTCGGTGCTGCTGATATAGAGGGAGTGTATCGTGGTAAGCGTGTAGCCGCAAAGTTTTTTCTTGACTCATTATCAGATGGCTTTGCGCAATGTGATGTACTCTTCGGCTGGGATATAGCCGAGAATGTGCTTCCCAATCTCAAATTTAGTAACTGGGAGCGTGGTTTTGCTGATATTGTGATGAAGCCAGACCTTGCAACTTTTGCTCCGGTGCCGTGGGAGGAAAATGTCTATTCTTGCATCTGCGATTTGTGGTCAGAGCACGGCGAACGTGTCACTATTTCTCCTCGCTACATCCTCAATACTTTGGTGGAACGCGCACGTTCGCTTGGTTTTGAGCCAATGTCAGCGTCCGAATTAGAATTTCGTTTCTTCCGTGAAAATATGGTCTCGTTGCGCGAAAAGGACTTCGGACCAAACTTGACGCCACTGAATCCAGGAATGAACTGTTATGCCATCAGTCAGGCGAGTGCTGATGATCAATTGCTTGGACGCATTGCCCGCATGATGCGCGACTCTGGTGTCGAAATTGAGGGTTACAACCGCGAGCACGGCCCAGGCATGTACGAAATGAATATTCACTATTCCGATGCACTTACGGCTGCTGATAGAACGATGCTTTTCAAAACAGGGGTAAAAGAAATCTGCCATCAGCTAGATTATACGGCATCGTTTATGGCGAAATGGAGCGATCAAGAGGACGGTAGTAGTGGACACTCCCATATGAGCCTCTGGGATCGCAACCTGGAAAGAAATGTCTTTTGGGATGAGAGCGCAGAAGGGCATATGTCTACCACCATGCGCCAGTTTCTTGCAGGCGTATTGAACAAGCTCCCTGAATTCATGGTGCTATACGCGCCTGTCATTAACTCCTACAAGCGTTACATAGAGGGAACGTGGGCACCTCTAAACACAACGTGGGGTATGGACAATCGCACCTGTTCTGTACGTATTATCAACAATGGCAAACGTGCAATCCGTCTTGAAAATCGCGTACCAGGGGCTGATGCAAACTTCTATCTGGTTTTCTCTGCGATGCTGGCGAGTGGGCTTTATGGCATAGAACGCAAATTAGAGCTACCTGCACGTCTTGATGGAAATGCATATGATCCTGCAACTGTGACAAAAGCTCTTGCCGAAGGACGCATTCAAGCACTGGCACGAAACCTGACTGATGCGACACGTTTGTTCGAGAATAGTGACGTGGCGAAAGAGTACCTGGGAGCGGATTTCGTTGAACACTTTGCTGCTACACGGCATTGGGAAGTGAAGGAATATGAGAAGGCAGTTACAAACTGGGATCGTCGCCGCTATCTTGAATTAATTTAGTAGTGCAATTGTAGGAGTCTAATTTATTGCACCCTCGCCTAGCCTCACAGGTCGAACAAGAATGTAATAAATTAGACCCCTACAGTCGCATAACATATCTTAGAGGTTAGGTTTTGTCTCTGGGTCTACATACTCAGGGTATGCACTTGGAAATGGAGCACTTGTCACTGTATTTGCTGTTGTTGCAGGATTTGTTGTGCCTGTTGTTGAAGCTGTTGTGCTTGTTGTCGAAGCACTGTTCGCCTTCGCAGAGGCTGCAGTCTGCTTTGTTGTGTCAGCAACATCTTGACCGGTTTGTTTCACTGTTGAGGCAGCATTTTGTGCAATGTCGCTCAGGTTGTTCGCAGAGCCTTTGACAGTTGAGGTAGCATTCTGAGCAATATCACTCAAATTGCTTGCCGAACTCTTAACGGTAGAAGCTGCTTGCTGTGCATAGTCCTTCAAATTATTAGCACTCTTTGATACTGTATTTGAGACCTGCTGCGTATACTGGCTCAACTGCTCATTTTGTGGTAGTGAATTGCTTAACTCTGAGAAACGCTGTGCAAGCATTTTGCGGAACTCTTCACCGCGCATAGGCGCAACGAGTAAACCAATTCCGGCACCAACAAGTATACCTTTAAAAAAATTGTTCATCCTTAAACATCTCCTCTTTTTTGTTTATAAATCCTACGCAATAGAAATACCGCGTAGTACATTCTTTATATAGATTACACATAGGTATCTGCATAGAACACGAATGATATGGGCAAGAAGTTTCATTTACGACACCTATTAAACATGAAGCAGGCAAGTAGCAATTTCACGTAACATTGCAGTTAACTCTCGTAGTCGTGGACTATTGAGACGGTTCACGCGACGTGTAGCAATCTTGAAGATTAGAACAGCTTCGTAAAGCCTTGCGCGTTGCAGGATACCATCGACATGTACTGATGTCTCACCGAGTTCAACCATTGCTTGCTTGTAAGTACTGCGAAAAACCTGTGCCGCCGCCTCGAACCATTCGCGCATACCTGCACGGGCATACCATAGTCCACTTGGACGTAGGTAGGCAAGAAAGTAGCCAACATCAAGTGCTGAGTCAGCCAGACAAAAGCCATCAAAATCTACCACAAAAACGGAGTCGCTATGGAAGAGGAGTTGACTAGCTTTAAAACCACCATGCGCAGGTTTATAGACATCAGGTCGTTGAGTTTCTAATCGTTGGGTGAGTTGCTGTGCAAGCTTTTGTACATCTTCTGCTTGCCCTGGATTGGCGGTAGCGATAAGTTGGGCGCGATCACGAGTACGCTTCGCCTCTTTTGTCCCCGTGCGTATCAACTTCTCATCAAGAGATACTGTACTTGTATGCAAGCGGGCTAATGCAATCGCGGTAAGCCGTAGTTCTTCTGTTGGAATAACCATATTCTCAACTCCACCACCGCGTCCGTATACAATGAGAGGTCGTAAGACATGTCCACCAAGGCGTAAAGGCTTCTGTGCATCGCTTGGTTGAACTGCCTCATTCAAGGTCAAACCAAGTGTTTCATTGATACCAAGTGGTTGTGGTAGCAGTGGCACATCTACTTTATAACCTACAACGCTGCTACCCTGCTTCATAAGTTGCTCTTGATAGAGTTGTTGCTGCAGCAATTGTACGGCGTGTGCCTGTTGTCGGTCTGCATAGACTTTCCCAAAAATCGTTATACTTTTGCGTTCGGGAGACATGCTAGTAGGACGTTCTAACGTAAGTATATAGCGTAGCACGCAACGGCTTGCGGGTTTATAGCGCACAGGAATTACATCCGCAGAGAGAAGTTTCCACTCCTGGTTTCCCAACTGTTGTCGTGCTGCCGCTTGTAAGTCTTGCAAAAGTGTACTTTGCGCTGTCACATCGCAACTTACTGCGAGTGTGGGTAGACTGTCATCGGCAGGAAAGGCTTGTACTGACAGGCCCAGAGCCTCGGCACGTAAGGCTCCTGATGGTTGGAGCAAAACATCAGCGTGCTGTGCTTGTGCTTGAGTAAAGCGAATACGAGAGCCTTCAAGTACTTGCTCGTCGAGTGTCATGCTAAGCGAGGAGTTCAGGTCATGAATGCGCTTTTTTTTGTTCTGCCTCACACTCTCTACATCATAAATGATGGCAAGCCCGCGTCCAGGCTTACGCCGCAGGTAACGCACAAAAAGCGTTGCTGGCGTCTTGGTGTCTACTACTAATGGATGCTCCACTTTCTCAAAAAGCTTCGTGACAATTATTGGTATGTTCATGATAGAAATGTTGGCCTGTACATCGTCTTGACTCATGCGCATCCTTCTTTCCTACATCTATGAGTACTTTTTGCTTTCCACAAGTAGTTGCTCTTTACGTGTCAAAACCTGTCGTAACTTACGCTCTGTACGGGCTAAGCGTTTTATCTCAGCCTGCTTCGCTGCATGAAGAATATATTCTGATATGCGTACCACTGCTCGTGGTACGCGTCCAAAACTAGGGAAGTCGTTGATATCAAGTATCGCAAGCCCCTGCGGAGTTTCAACCACATCTATACCATAGATATCGAGGCCAAAGAGTTTGCCGACTTGAAGCGTAATTCTGCGTAACTCTGGTGTGAGCGGGATAAACTTCTCTTCTACATCACCATGCAGTGGTGATTTCTTAGCGATGGCTGCGTACACCTCATTTCCGGTCACATATACCTTGATATCAAAGCCGGTGTTTTCCGCATACCGTTGTGCCAGTAAAAAGCTTCCATCAGTCTCATCCATTTCTAGCGTTGCCAAATCGGCAGGACTATTCAAACGATAAATGCCTTTGCACGAACTGCCGTTTGTCGGTTTGACAACTAGAGGATAGTCCTCTATAGGAATCTGTTCCAGTAAACGTGGATGAGCAACAAAATACGTTGGCGGAACGGGGAGACCATGTGCACGTGCAAAAGCTGCCGCGACAGCCTTATCTCGTACAAGACGAATCGCACGTGAGTTATTAATTGTCGGGATACCTACCGCTTCTGCTGCTGCAAGGATGCTCATACCAGGACCATCGGCCAACGATTTCAGCACATAGGCGTCATAGCCTTGTGTGGCAAGATTTGTTAAGTTGGTGATAGTCACTTGTGGCTCCAGGATATCAATGTCGTGTCCCCATTGCTGCAACTGATCTGCAACAACCATCGGCATCGGGTCGTTGCGATATTGCTCCTCAATGATAAAGCAGAAGCGCATAGCTCCCTCCAATACGTTTTTGTGCTGTGCATGCACAGTGTAACAGAACTACAGCAAATATACTGTGTGCTATTTCACTGTAAACATGTGTTACACATTACCAGTAGATTAAAAATATTGGATGAACTATAACATATCCTTAAAGAAGAGGGAAGAGCTTTATGTATCACTCATGCAAAAGAGAATGGGGGGGGGGGTGGGAGGGGGGATGAGGATAGGAGGGAGATTGATTTTTTTTTATCACATTATTAAATTCTCCTTCTTCTTTTTTTGCTTTTTCCCCCCCCCCCCCCCATTCTCTTTTGCATGAGTGATAGTTATTCTGGCAGCTTTGGTCCTTTGAGTAACACATCAAGTGTTGACTGTTTCACGCGATAAGCTTGTCTTTTTGCGCGATGAGGAAGTGTGATTGCTTCCAATGACCCACTCTTAATCCAACGGCGCACCGTGGTATCATCTACACGCAGGCGGCGGGCTACTTCACGGACGGTCAATAATTCGTCATGTTTCTCTTCAGCCATAGTGTGTTTTTCTCCTGTATAATTCTCTTGTTCAAGCATACTACTTCGACGAGCCATTGTAATATTCTCCCTTTAGAGATAGAAAATGATAAAAAGCTATTCCTCGCAGAGCATTCCAAGACATGCTACGCTGGTAGTAGGGCCGTGGTCGCGCATAATAGTGCACGTACCGTTCTTCGCTCTATACATTGTACTGTAAAGAAAGAAGAGACAACACTGCTTGCTAGCTAACTGTAGTATATATCTCGGTACCAAACTCCATACTATACATCTCGACACAAAACGCTGTAAAATAAAGCAAGAACGGAACGCATTTCCTAAAGAGGTATTCAATCTCTCAAGAGCGTAGAAAGGGCGTCCATGTCAACCATACAACTCATTATCAGCGATCTTCATCTTGCCGATGGAACATCTATCCTTGATTGCTTTGGCGACCTTCAACAAGCAGCGTTTGAAGGTTTGCTTGCCGCTACATCGTCACAGGATTCTCCACTCGGTCAATCCAACTCTGTAGAACTCATCATCAATGGCGACTGTTTTGATTTCCTGGTAACAACGCCCTATACTTCAAATAAAACTACCGATGCCGCGATTGCAGTACAAAAAATAGACAGAATTATTGCCGCTCATCGTCCCTTCATCACCGCTCTACATCAATTCATTACGCATTCTGGGCGGCGCATTACATTCATCACTGGGAATCACGACCTCGAATTGTGCTTCGCTGAAGTGCGACAGCGCATTACTGCCGCAATTACAGAAAACGATCAGACAAGCGAAGATGAGCGTGTTTATTTTTGCCCGACCCGCTATTACCGTCCACTGCCGTCTATTTATATAGAACATGGCAACAACTATGACTTTTGGAACCATGCAATTTTAGGTATATGGGACGAGCAAGGTCAACCGCTAGATCGTCATCCCGAAACGCTCACTCTTTCTGCTGGTTCGCGCTATTTTCAAAGTGCATCGCATGCAATTAGTACGCAATACGCCTATTTTGATCATTTCGACACACCTATAAATAGTACACGTCAGATAGCATTTCTCTGTCTTATAGATGCTGAACTGCTTATAAAGGTAGCACAGAATACTATGCAAGTACTTTCATATCTACGACAGCCTCTAGCAAACCTATCCCTAGTAGATAGACGTAATCCGGTGCGCCTTTTCGAGGACATTATGCAAGACTTTGCAGCATTTCAAACCGATATGGTCATGCAAAAACAAGATTGGATATCTATCACATCGCTTACCGAAGATACGTCAATTTCGCAGGAAGATATCACTACGTTCATAACTACCCGTGAAATGCTCACTTTACCTTTTATACAAGCTATTGCTGCTCTATGTTCACCTACTCCTTATGCAATGGGTGAGGGTGTAGCTGCAGGGATGCATCGCGTTCTCGAAAACGACTCTACTTTGCGTTATGCTATAGCAGGTCATACGCACCAAATGCGTTCTGATTCCATTCCATCTACTGACGTTCAACACTCGCAAACCTATTTCAATACTGGTAGCTGGACAACACATCTTGCCTTGCCCAAGCCAGAAGAGGTGACGCCAGAACTGGTCACATGGTTACGTAACCCTGATTGGAGAGCTGTTCCACTACGCGATACTACACAGTTTCTTTTTGTCCTGGTCACATCTGCCAATGATGAGCCTGCAATTGCAAACCTTTGTATGTGGGAAGGTGGCGTTCACAATAGTTACCGCGTTTTGGCCTGAACGTAAGAATAGTAATAGATAAAATAGAAACTGAGATGAAAAGAATGAGATATATGCAATGAAACATAAGAAATTAGTGCTCTTCGATGGTCATGCAATGGTGCATCGTGCCTTCCATGCTGTGCCTGAAGACCTATCAACCAGTTCTGGTGAGCCAGTAAACGCGACATTTGGCTTCACATCAATGCTAATGAAGGCACTTTCTGAGGAGCGACCCGACTACATCGCCATGACCTTTGATCGTCCCACACCTACGTTTCGTCATCTGGAATACACGCCCTACAAAGCACAGCGTCCAACTATGCCAGACAACATGCGTCCACAGTTTGGGCGTATTCGTGAGGTTGTGCAGGCGTTTGGTATTCCTATCTATGAGAAAGATGGGTTCGAGGCCGATGATGTGCTTGGCACGCTTTCCGTACAGGCAAAAGCACTTGGCGTCGATACCATCATCTATACTGGAGATATGGATACGCTACAACTCGTCAATGACGCGGTAATGGTCAAAGTGGCGAAGCGGGGTATCTCAGAAGTCACTGAATACAATGTACCAGAGGTTGAGGCTCGTTATGGCTTTACTACGCCTAAGAAACTCACTGATTTTAAGGGTTTAGTTGGCGATAAATCCGACAACATCCCTGGTGTTCCTGGTATTGGCGAGAAGACCGCTACCCGACTCATTAACGACTATGGCGATCTTGAAGGTATTCTGGCTCATACCGATGCCCTCAAACCAAAGGAGCAAAAGTTACTCACAGAGTGGGCAGATCAAGCTCGACAGAGCAAGCATCTTGCTACTATTGTTCTCGACGTGCCTGTACTACTCGATCTTGAAGCATGTCGCCCTGACAACATTAATAGCGAACGCGTTCTTGCAATCTTTCGTGAGCTTGGCTTCCGTTCGCTTGTAGAAAAGGTCTTGACCGTCTTCAAGCAGATAGGTGTCAGCACTCCTGCCTCTCTTGATGAAGTTCTTCCGCCACTCAGTGAAACGAGTGATGCAGGTGAGCAAGCTCTATCCTCATTTGATAAAGCATCTCAGCAAGATGGAACTGTTACAAAGCCACGGGACTCATCAACATTCGCGCAAGACGCCGATTTACTCTACGCTCCACCACTCGGTGTTGTGCCGATCATTGCTCCACCAACACCACCCAATGGCACTGTACCTGATGCCACCGCGCCCCTGCAAACCGCACACGTGTCGGCAAGCAGTACGACACAGGAAAACGCCGCTACAGAAGATGATGAATTTGCGCAACTCAGCCTCTTCGATATGCCTGAAGCATCACATACCGAAGTCGTGCGTAAGCTTCGTCTGCCTGCACCCACTGCCACACCATCTGTACCCGTGTTTTTAGAAGACACCTCTGTACAGAAAACCAGTACGCTGATCGTTGATAACGAAGATGCTTTGCGGGTCCTCGTCAAGAGTATCTACGATGCTGGTATCGTCGCCTTTGATACCGAGACCACATCAGAAAATCCACATCACGCGGAACTTGTCGGCATCTCCTGCTCAATGGCTGCGGGTGAGGCATACTACATTCCTGTTGGACATCTGCGTACTCCTGATGGTCAGGAGCCAGGAACTCAGTTGCCGCTTGATACTGTATTGGACAAGCTTCGTCCTGTGTTACAAAATGCGTCAGTACAAAAATATATGCATAACGCCAAGTATGATATGGAGATATTTGCGCGATACAACATCGACATGCGCGGTCTTGTCTTCGACTCGATGGTTGGTGCCTATCTTGCTGAACCAGGACGCCGGGGTGTTGGCCTGAAGGATCAGGTTTTCCAACGTATCGGTCCCATTATGACACCTATCACCGATCTCATTGGCACAGGCAGCAAGATGATTAGCATTGCACAAGCACCTATCCGTAAAACGGCGGATTATGCAGGAGCCGATGCCGATATGACTCTGCGGCTTGTCAAACCTATAGTCGCTGACTTAGAACGACTTTCCTTGATAGATTTGTACAACAATATCGAACTTCCACTCATCTCTGTCTTGATGCAAATGGAACGCTACGGTATTGCCCTGGATGCAGACTTTTTACGTGATCTTGCCGTGAGCCTCGATGAGCAATTACGCACGCTTGAGCAGTCCATCTATGATTCGGTGGGTCATACATTCAATATTAATTCGCCCAAACAGTTGGGCGAGATTCTCTTTAACGAGCTGAAACTTCCGTCAGGCAAGAAAAACAAGACTGGTTACTCTGTAAGCGTTGATGTGATCGAAAGTCTACAAGGTAAGCACCCGATGATCGACTTCTTGCTAGAGTATCGTCAATTGAACAAACTCAAATCAACCTATGTGGATGGTCTCTTGTCACTGATGGACCCGATTACAGGACGCGTCTATACGTCGTTTAACCAGACCATCGCGTCGAGTGGGCGTCTCTCGTCGAGCAATCCAAATCTGCAAAATATTCCCGTACGTACAGAGGTTGGGCGACAAATCCGTCGCGCCTTTATCGCTGATCCGAGCTATACGCTTCTGACCGCCGACTACTCGCAATTCGAGTTGCGCATTCTCGCACATATCACGCATGAGCCACGTTTGGTCGAAGCATTTAGCAATGACGAAGACATTCATACCATCACGGCGGCAACACTGTTTAATGTGCCAGTCGAGCAGGTTACAAAAGACCAGCGTCGCCTCGCTAAAACCGTCGTCTATGCTGTCCTCTATGGACAATCTGCGTTTGGCCTGTCACAGGTGACAGGCATGAACAACACCGAGGCCGCGAGCTTTATTCGTCGCTATCACGAGATTTTCCCAAACATTAAGGGATATGTTGATGGCACACTCAATCAGGCGCGGAAACAAGGGTATGTCAATACGCTGTATGGACGTAAACGTTTCTTCCCCGATATGCACGCCCTCTCACATGTCGAACGGCAAGCTCTTGAGCGTGAAGCAGTGAATATGCCAATTCAGGGAACCAACGCTGATCTCATCAAGATTGCCATGATTAATCTGCATCATGATCTACAAGAGAAGCGCATGAAGACTCGTATGATTCTGCAAGTGCATGACGAACTTGTCTTTGAAGTGCCTGTAGAAGAACTCGAACGTGCCAAAGTTCTCATCAAAGACAGAATGGAAGGCGTCGAAAAACTCGATGTACCCATCAAGGTCGAGATGAAGATTGGCAAGAACTGGTACGAGGCTGAACCTATGGAATA
>CAXUHF010000005.1:68387-81233 GCA_964250765.1 uncultured Ktedonobacteraceae bacterium
AATGCAATTATCTCATCTTATCAATAATCTACCTCCATATCATTTTGCAGATGCCAAGCGTAAGATAGCTGAACGCAAGGCCGCAGGGGTTGATGTAATCAGCCTGTCAATGGGCGATCCCGATTTACCAGCACCGCAGGTCGTTGTTGACCGTCTCTGTACGGCGATGCAGGACCCCGAAAACCATCGCTATCCTGAATACCGCGGTATGTATGCCTTACACGAGGCGATCTCTGTATGGTTTGAGCAACGTTTCGGCGTGCATCTCACACCCGAACGTGATATTCTCCCTCTGCTCGGCTCTAAAGAGGGGCTAGCATATGTTGCATCATCGGTGCTTAATGCAGGGGATATAGCACTCATTCCTGATCCCTACTATCCTGTCTATATTACAGGTAGTACCACCGTTGGTGCACAGCCCTATTTGTTACCTTTGACCGAGGCCAATAACTATTTGCCGAATCTTGATACCATTCCACAGGATGTGCTTGCGAAAGCGCACGTGCTCTGGCTAAACTACCCCAATAACCCAACGGCAGCATGTGCTGATCTCAATTTTTTTGAGCGTGTTGTAGATTTCGCGCATCGTCACGACATTGTGATCATCCACGACATGGCCTATGCTGAAGTGTATTTTGAGGATTTTCGACCCGTCAGTATTTTGCAAGTTCCAGGTGCCAGCGAAGTTGCTGTTGAGTTGCACTCGCTGAGCAAAACCTACAATATGGCGGGCTTTCGTATGGGTATGCTCGTTGGCAATCCTGCTATCGTAGACGCCGTGGGACGTTTGAAAAGCAATATTGATAGCGGTATTTTCCGTCCAGTGCAATACGCAGCTATCGAAGCTCTACATCTTCCAACATCATGGTTAGAGCAACGGAACCTCATCTATAAACGCCGTCGTGATATGCTTGTTGAAGGTTGTAATGCGTTAGGTATGCATACACACACACCAAAAGCAGGATTATATATTTGGGCGGGTGTGCCGCAGGGTAGCACCTCACGGAATTTTGCCGACTGGCTCTTTGATGAAACGGGCGTCTTTGTCACTCCAGGCACAAACTTTGGTGCTGCAGGTGAAGGCTACCTGCGTATCTCAATGACGGCACCAGATGAACGCATCGAAACAGCCCTTACGCGAATGAAAGCTGCCGTAAAAAAATAGGGCAGCAATAAAGGATAAAAAAATGATTGTGCAAGATGATATTGAAATGCAGCAGCAAAGTCTGGCAAATGCCTGGCATCTTCAGGTTGGTCGTGACATTTGCGCAGACATGAATGCAAGCCTTGACCATGAGTGGCTTGTCACTAATGGTATCGGTGGCTATGCATCGGGTGCTATTTCGGGTGCGACGACACGCTGTTATCACGGTCTTTTAGTCGCTTCACTACACCCACCAGTTGAGCGTACCGTGATGGTGACAAAGGTGGATGAAGAGCTTTTGCTTCCTGATGGACGTTCGTTTTCATTAGGCGTCAACGAATATCAGGGTGGAGTCATAGACCCACGTGGCAACGTTCATTTAGAATCTGTGACTCTTGAAGGTGATATCGTATGCTTTGTCTATCGCCTTACTGAAACGCTCACCTTAGAGAAGCGCGTCTGGATGGAGTACGGACAAAATACCACCTATGTGCAATATATGCTGCGCGGTGTCGTAGAGATAGGGCAAGGGAATACACCTGTTACACTTACGCTGATTCCGTTCTGCCTCTACCGCGATTATCACGCTGTTACAAAGGGCGCTGGTGATTGGCAGTTCAACGTAGACAATCAAGGTAGTCGCTGTCAAATACGTGCTTTTGATGGTGCATCACCCTATCAACTTATCGCTGGTCCAACCGCGTCATTTACGCATACTGGCGTCTGGTATTGGCGTGTTACTCACCGCCGCGATACTGAACGCGGACTTGCAGACCATGAAGATGTGTATCAGCCGGGTATGTTCGACATCACTCTTACTCCTGGAAGTCGTACTACTCTTGTACTGAGTGCTGAAACGAAACTTTCTGAGATGTTTGGCGGTTCACAACATGAAGATGCAGTGATGCAGGCTATGTTGCGTCACCAGCGTCGCATTCGGCAACTGCTTTCCACAGCTAATCACTTTATTGATGATCTTCAGCAACACGATCCTGTACGTGCACGTCTGGTTGTTGCCGCCGATCAATTCATTGTTGCTCGTCCTGACTATGCCAATCTCGACGCAAACCAGCCATTAAAATTTACACCTGACCGCAAAACTATCATTGCTGGCTACCCTTGGTTTACTGACTGGGGACGTGACAGCATGATTGCACTTCCTGGACTCATGCTTGCCACTGGCAGGTATAGTGAGGCGCGTGGCTTGCTCAAAGCATTCGTCTCCTTCGCGCATAACGGCTTGATTCCTAATCGCTTTCCCGATAACGGTGAAGCACCAGAATATAATACAGCCGATGCAACGCTCTGGCTTTTCCATGCCCTTGACCGCTATCTAGCTGTCACCAGTGACTGGACGCTCCTCAAAGAACTTTTTCCAACGCTGCAAGACATCATTGATTGGCACATTCGAGGAACAGATTTCGGTATAGGTATTGATCCAACTGATGGATTACTGCGCGCTGGTGCGCCGGAAGTGCAATTGACCTGGATGGATGCAAAGGTGAATGACGTGGTGATAACGCCACGCCGTGGCAAGCCCGTTGAGATAAACGCTCTCTGGTACGTCGCCTTGACCGCTATAGAGGCGTGGGCAGTTCGACTCTCAACCGATGCAACACAATACAGTCAACTACGTACTCAAATTCGGCAGAACTTTGCCGCACGTTTCTGGAATGAAGAAACAGGCTACCTCTATGATGTCGTTGATGTCGATGGTGTGAGTGGACAAAATGATGCTTCTTTACGTCCAAACCAGCTTTTTGCCGCTTCGCTCACGCATGAACTACTTGCAGAAGAACATGTCACGCGTATGTTCCAGCACATCACTCATTCTTTGCTCACACCATTGGGCTTACGCTCGCTTAGTCCAAGTGATCCTGCATATCACAATCACTTCAATGGTGGTCCTGTTGAACGCGACAGTGCCTATCATCAGGGAACGGTCTGGCCTTGGCTCATGGGCGCATATGTCGATGTCTATCTTCGTATCCATAATGACAAAAGTACTCTACAACCGCTCCTTCAGCCTTTGATAGATCAGTTGTGGCATACCTGTTTAGGTTCCTTGGGCGAGGTTGCGGAGCCAGAGGCTCCATTCACTGCTGGTGGATGCTATGCTCAAGCGTGGAGTGTAGCAGAACTTTTGCGTTGCTGGCTGCTCTCTATCGAATAAGAAACATCTGTATGTAGTAAGATAGTGAGAGCAAGGTTCGTTGCATTCTCTACGTAAATATAGGAAATTTGTATCATTTCATCACGTTTCATCGCGTTCTCATGAAAATATACTACACTCAGGCATATTCGTAGTGATGCTGTAGACGCTACAGGAGTCGTAGGTATGCATCATCACTACTATTGTATATCGTGTAACCTCAAATGGAAAGAGAACATTTATGCGCATTCTTATTGTTGAAGATGATCCACGTCTGGGTCCCAGTTTAAAAAAGGGTTTAGAGGGTAGTCATTATGCAGTTGACCTTGCGACGGATGGAGAGGATGCTGTTTTAATGACGCTTGCGACAGCGTATGACCTCATCATCTTAGATATCCTCTTGCCAACGCTTGACGGTTTTGCTGTGTGTCAACAGGTGCGCAGTCAGGGACGTACTATGCCTATTCTCCTTCTCACCGCGCTTGGCGAGATTGAGCACCGCGTGAAAGGCTTGGACCTTGGTGCCGATGACTACTTGGTGAAGCCTTTTGCCTTTAGCGAGCTAGAAGCTAGAGTGCGTGCGCTCTTGCGGCGTGGTACTCAGGTCAAGCCCTCTGTTTTGCAGTTTATGGACATTACCTTAGATCCCGGCACACATGAAGTGCGGCGTGGTGAGCGCGTCCTCACGCTTTGTAACAAAGAATACGCTCTGTTAGAGTTTTTTATGCGTCATCCACATCAAGTGTTAAGTCGGTCAATGATCGCGGAACATGTTTGGGACGGCGATGCTGAGCATCTTTCTAATGTCATTGATGTCTACATTCGCTATTTACGGCGCAAATTGTGTAACCAGAGCGAGCCAGACGTAATTTATACCGTTCGTGGTTCAGGTTATCAACTGAAGGAACCCGTGCTTGTATGAAATGGAGATTGAGCACACCAGGGATTCGTATCCAACTCACAGTGTGGTATACACTTGTCTCTGCTGTCCTAATTCTCATTTTTGGCGTGACCTTGTATACTGCACTCCAAACTATGCTCATCTCCAGCTTTGATACAACACTACAAATGCGGGCGCAACAGGTAGCCGAAGGGGTATCAGTTCATCATAATGATGTGAGCGTGAGCGATATTGTAAGTGAATTGCCGGAACTCAACGCAACTGCCGCCCTTCTTGATCCTGAAGACGTAAATAATGGTAAGGGTAGCAACGGAGATAGCATGGCTGTGTATAGTAATAAGAGTATTATTGTTCGAGTTTTCGATATACATGGTAGAACGCTTTTTTGTTATCCCACATCCTATAATACTGCGCCTCTTAGTTCAAGTATCTCCGAACCATTGCAGGGAAAACCGTGGCATGGCACTATTACCAATACGAATGGACAGCAAATTAGATTGTATAGTACGATGCTAGTGAACGACAAAACCATTTTTGGTGTTGTTCAAGTTGGGCAACCACTTGCATCTGTCAATGAGAGAATGCAAGATATTATATTTTTGTTGCTTCTATGTACTCCACTCGCCCTCCTATTTAGTGCGTACGGCAGTTACTGGCTTGCTGGTCGTGCATTCCGACCAATTCACCACCTAACCAGTGTGGCACACGAAATCGGCGCGAAAGAATTGCATCAGCGCGTTCCTATACCCTCCGCTCATGACGAAGTACGAGAGCTTGCCCTGATTTTCAACCAGATGATTGGACGATTGGAACGGGCCTTTAATCAGCAACGTCGATTTGTCGCAGATGCTTCACATGAATTACGAACTCCTGTTTCTGTTATTCGTAGTATCACCGATGTTGCTCTTTCACAACCTTCAGCACCTGAAGAATATGTATTGGTGTTGAAAGAGATTAATGCGGAGTCTGAACGACTTGGAAAGCTCATTAACGATCTTCTTGCACTCGCGCGTGCTGATGAGGGACTGGTGCAATTCGATCATGATACGGTACAGCTTGATCTTCTTACTTCTGATGTTGTGGATAGCATGGAAGCTCTGGCTGCTGAACGTAAGATCGCGCTTACTGTGGGAGAACTTCATACTGCAACGATTCTAGGTGATGCTGCGCGCTTGATACAAGTTATTATGAGTCTCGTTGACAATGCACTTACCTACACAAATGCAGGTGGTTGTGTAACGCTTTCCGTGAAAACGACGAAAACACATGCCTTGCTCGTTGTCCGTGATACAGGTATCGGTATCGCTTCTCAAGATCAACCACATATCTTTGAGCGCTTCTATCGTGCCGATCCAGCACGTTCGCGTGCGGCTGGCGGTTCCGGTCTCGGTCTTTCAATTGCCGATTGGGTGGTTCGCGCTCACGATGGAACTCTCAGCGTTGAGAGCCGACCTGGACAAGGTTCAACATTTACAGTTGTGCTTCCCTTACAGAACGCGTAAAACAATCGCGCTAGCGTTTCCTTCACTACCACTTTTGCTTGCTATTTCAACCAACAGGTGCGCTAGCGATTGTATCTCCTTATCTTGAGATAGAATATCTTCTATCTGCTTGTCATGTATCATAGTCCATAGCCCATCTGTACACAGTAAAACCATGTCATTTGGCTCAACATCCTGCTGAAAAAGGTCAACCTGTACTTGATACGTATTTCCTAGATAACGATGGTGCTGATTCCTTTTTGCGCTCTTATATAGTTCGTCAGGTCGTAGTAATCCAGCTACAACTAAATCGCCTGCTAATGTATGATCGTTGGTGAGACAGTGCAAACCAGTAGTCGCACTAAAATGGTACACACGACTATCGCCAACATGCGCGCCATAAAGACGATGATTATGCACTAGAGCCACCGTCATTGTACTGCCCATCGCTGTTTCATAGTCTGCATTGCAATGGTAAATCACCTGATTCGCTTGTCGCACGCCATCTTGTAACCACTGTTTCAGGATAGAAGTAGGAGGCCGCGTTGCTTGTGTTCCATATGTGCTTCCTATAGTCGCTTGAATGTTTTGTGGTGTTGCCTGTGACGCAATTCGTCCTGCTGTAGCAAGAAGTGGCAACACTACATCCGCGAGCGTTTCTATGCCTAAACGACTAGCTTCGCGTCCTTTGACATGTAATGGTTTCGCAAGAGCAGCATCTTCTGAACTATTTTGCTTGCCACGTAGACCATCCGCGACTGCAAATAGGCCGAAGGAATGTGGTGGCGGTGCGAGATTGATTCCTAGTCCCTGGGCGATCAGCAACATATCCTCGTTTTCCTGCGCGTTACGTCCAATATCGCTAGAGTAGCCTACTTCACATGCTTCCATCTGCAACTGTGATGTCTCTTCTAAATTATGTCCACAATAGCGGCAAAAGTGTGAACTGCCACGGTTCTCTCTACCACAAATTGGACATGGATTTTCTGGTACTAGTATCCGTACTAGAACATTCGTGTTATTTGAAACAGGTGCTGCTTCGGCTATAGTTGGTGCAGAAGCTTCGGGGGATGTTCCAACCGCAAGCGCATCGTTCAGGGCGTCTGCAAAAGCGCGTGCGGATTGAAATCGTTTGTGCGGGTCCGTTTCTATTGCCTGTAGCAAGACTGCATCGACAGATGCAGGAAGCCAGGTGTTTAAAGTACTTGGTGGTGGTAGTTCAGAGGCGTGACTGCGTACTACTGCTTGAAAGGGCAACAAACCTGTCATAAGCTGGTAAGCTACAACACCCATCGCGTAGATGTCGCTTGCTGGCTCTGCTTTTCCTTGCTCTTGTTCTGGTGCGATATAATGCTCTGTGCCCAGTGACCAACCGCGTTGCGTAAGCGGTTTCTCTTGCTGCATCGCCCGTGCGATACCAAAATCTGTCACAACAAGCCGTCCATCATCTTGGTGTAACAACAGGTTTGATGGCTTAATATCACGATGTACAATCTGTAGTGGGTGAGCATGAACCGCATCAAGTGCATCTGCAAGCTCGTTCAAATATTGTTGTGCCTGCGCGACCGGCAAGGGATGCTCTCCTTTGAGCAGAGCTTTGACGGTTCCTCCAGTAATTAGGGGCATCACCAGATACAATATGTTTCCATCACTCCCGAAGTTAATCACTGGCACAATGTTTTTGTGGTGTAACTGATGAGCGTAGCGAGCCTCACGTCGGAAACGCTCCATCGCAGTCTCTTCATCCGCTTGCTGGTACGTTATCGACAACACTTTGAGTGCAACCTGTTTCATATCAAAGGTATCGCTTACTCGATAGACGGCACCCATACCACCAAGCCCGATCAATGTCTCGATGCGGTACCTTCCAGCGACAATTGCCTCTGGTAGGAGACAGCGACACGTAGGATTAGTACATTGAGTGCTTCCATCAGGACACATTCTCTGACAACGTGGATTCAGACAACGTGGCATAACAACTTCTCTCCATCTACTACAAGCACTTAAATCTTTTTCACGTCTGTGACGGTTCTCTCGTTTTGCACATTCCCTGTATTTAACGTAGACTTTGGCTCTAGGAACAATACGTGCGCCTCTTCATCCGCAACTGGTAGGTGCTCAACACCCTTCGGAATAATCGTGAACTCACCCTCATCCAGCCAGATGTCGCGATCCCGCAACTTGATAAGCAAGCGTCCCTTGACCACAAGAAACAACTCATCTTCATTTTCGTGGTGATGCCACACAAATTCACCCTTGAGCTTCGCAAGCTTAACGTGACTATCATTGAGTTCGCCAACGATCTTTGGACTCCAATACTCTTGAAATAGACTGAACTTATCAGCAAGGTTAACTTTTTCCATGTTGCTCCTTGTATGCTCTCAGCATAGTATTATGAAGAAGCTATGCTGAGAGCATATCTCTTGGATTGAATACACTCATAAATATATGTACTGTGTAGTATATAACGCAAAGCGATTATACAACAGGAGGGATTTGCTCTATGCGCGTTCTTGTTATTGGTGGCACAGGCTTTATGGGTCCGAGAGTTGTACGTCTCTTGCATGAGCAAGGTCACACGGTCACCGTATTTCACCGCGGCAAAACTGAGGCTGATTTACCGAAGGATGTGCAACATATTCACAGTGGTGATGTTTCCAATGGTGTAGAACTGATTGGGTGGCGAACACATTTCTTACCGAAGTATGCGAATGAGTTTCAACACCTTGCACCTGATGTTGTGCTTGATATGACCTCAAGTGGCGAACAGGATGCGCAGGTTGTCGTTGATACATTTCGAGGTACTACCTCAAGGCTTGTAGAAATTAGCAGTGGTGACGTTTATCGTGCTTACGGACGCGTGCTACGCACTGAACCAGGCCCCCCTGATCCAGTACCTCTCACAGAAGAGTCACCTTTACGTGAGAAACTGTATCCCTATCGTGAAGAAACTCTACGCAATCAAAATGACCCGCTACCGGTGAAAGACTTCTACGAAAAGATATTGGTTGAACAAATTGTCATGAATGCGCCAGAGCTTTCAGGAACTGTTTTGCGCCTTCCTGCTGTATATGGGCCAAACGATGCTCAGCATCGCCTCTTCGAGTTTTTGAAACGTATGGATGATAGACGCTCTGTTATTCTTTTAGAGGAAGTTTCTGCTCATTGGCGTTGGACACGAGGCTATGTTGAGAATGTTGCTTTTGCTATAGCATTGGCTGTCACTGATAAACGTGCAGCTGGACGTATTTACAATGTCGGTGAGCCAAAAGCTCTCTCGATGCAAGAATGGGTGCAGGCTATAGGGAAGGCGGCAGAGTGGAATGGCGAGATCGTTGTTGTGGATAAAGAGAATATGTCTCCTTATCTTGATATGGATGTAGAAGGATTGCGCCAAGACCTAGATAGTGATAGCACACGTCTACGAATCAAACTTGGCTACAAAGAACCTGTCTCTATAGAAGAAGGTTTGAGATATACGGTAGCATGGGAACGAGCAAATCCACCAAAAGAAATTGATCCCAAACAGTTTGACTATAATGCCGAAGATGCTGTACTTGCGAAGATAGGCAAGCGATAACAGCTACTGCTCTTCGTGCCGTATAACCGTGAACGGATACTTCGCAGGTCGCTGTTTCGTTTCTTTCACATGGCCTGGATGTGAAATGCTCACCTCTATTGAGGCTGCATCCTCGCCTAATTGCGATGCCAAGATGCGGATTGGCTTCTCAAGAGGCGACGAAAGTTCCAGTATAGCATCACATACAGGGCACGGAAGACGTGTCTGCTTCACCTCAGGAAATGTGAGCAGGTAGCTAATGTTCGTGTGTTGCTCTTCTGCTGTTGCTGCTTCATTCTTTGGTCGCACCGAGCGAATTGCGATCTCGTGGTCTTTGTTGCGTACCGCGAACGCTGTAAAATCGCTATTACTGTAGGGAGAATGCGAGGATTGTGGATACATTGGGTTGTCAGTAGGGATAGATGCGTCGGGCGTGAAGCGGTATGATATCTGGACATAGGTAGTGTGAGGATCAGATTTTGCCCACGGCTTAAGCGAAAAATAGTGCTTCTCACCTGCCGGATCGGTCAAATAGCCCTCATCGTTGCCGTCGAAGCGTTCGCGTAACTCCGCGATAGAACGTGCTTTTACCGTCCCTATCGCTCTTGCTGGCACTTCGCTAACGATCAGTGTCATCTTCCCCGGTATCCCATTAAACAGTGGCATTATTTCTACTCCCAATAACTTTAGCATTAATCAGCAAGAGGCAGTGAGAACCAGAATGTTGATCCCTTGCCTTCTTCGCTCTCAACGCCTACCTGTCCCTGATGCAGCTCAATAATCGTCTTACAGATGTACAATCCTAAGCCTAACCCTACACCAGAACCACTCTTCACCTCGATACCTTTTACACGGTAGAAACGATCAAACACATTGGCTCGTTCTTCTGGAGGCAACCCTGGCCCCTCGTCCTGTACTGCAACAATGACTTCATGACTCTCTACTCGTAGTGAAGCTATGACGGGCTTATCGGCGGCAGAATATTTCAAGGCGTTGGAAATATAGTTGGTGAGAACCTGTTCGATACGGTCTACATCTGCGAAAACATGCATTTCACTTTCCAATGGCGGAGTAAGCAAAATTGTGCGTGTTGGTGCGCTCCTACTTTGTTCTTGCACAACATCTTGTATAACCGTCGCAAGGTCAATAGGTTCCATATGTGGCTCTAATTTATGCGCTTGAATACGTGACATGTCGAGGAGATCGTTGATCAGTCGTGTGAGTCGATTAACCTGAATATTGGTACGTCTAAGCAGGTCTTGTGCCTCTTCTTGTAGGTGTGTGCGCTCTTCGACTGTAGCTGTTTCCAGTGCCATCATCTTCTTTAAGCGTCTCTCTAAGAGTTGTGTGCTTCCTTTAATCGTTGTAATAGGCGTCTTCAATTCATGGCTCGCAATACCAAGGAACTCATTCATACGATCATTTGACTCGCGTAACGCGATTTCGTTGCCTCGCGCCTCTGCACGCTCACGTAACAGACGCTCGCGTTCAATTACCAACGCTACGAGCTTTGCGACAGCTCCCACAAGGGCCTTATCATCATCTGTATGTACTGCATCATCATTCGCATAGTCAAGAGAAAGTAGTCCAACCAGTTCTCCATCTATGTTCATTGGTGCTAGCAAGACATTTTGTGGTCCGTACTGCCTGTACTCATCGTTTTCTGTATAACCCATGTCATCTAACCGCACTACGTCCCCTCTTCGTAGCTGTATGGTTTGTTGAGCATTTATCATATCCGTAAGGTGTAGCGATGGCATTTTGCCCCACCACTGTCGCTCTTGCTCAGGCAAAAGACCAACAATAGCAACTGGAAGCAAGCGTTCTGTATTTGGTGCAACGGAGATGATTCCTACACGCTTGCATTCTAAGACACGGCTTGTAAGTTCTACCAACCGTTGCCCAACGGTAGAGGCCGAGTCATCATCGCGTATCTCTTGTACTGATTCGCCCTGAATAAGCGTTTGCGCCATTTCAAGCAGTGCGTGCAGGGCATTCTGTGTGTATGCTTCCAATCTTTTCTGCTCGGTAATATCACGGCATATCGCAACGCCGCCTATAAGCTTGTTTCCTTGCATATAAACGGGAGCACCACTCACACTCATAAGCATCTCGCGTCCATCCACTGTATGAACAAGGATATTCATTGCTGTCGAACCTTTAAGCGACTCACCACGCAAAATGCGACTCTGAGGCCACTCCTCATATGTCAGAAGCTGGCCCTGCTCGTTCGACATGGTAAATAATGTTCTCCGCGTGTCTAGCGAATATGTAAAATAGTCGTTGCGTGTGTGTATGCCCAGCATTTCACGGAATGCAGTATTCATACGCGTTACAATGCCTTGTTGATCGAACACAAAAATGCCATCTGTGATACTCTCGAATACAGCCTCAAGCTCGCTAGCACTCATCGCCGTTGCCCGTTCGGACCGACGAAGGGCCGACACATCATGGCTAATAGAGACCACACCGCCTATTTTCTCAGCAGCATCATACATAGGGGCTGCACTCACCATAAAATATTGGGTGTCACCCACTATCGGTTGCCAGATCATTTCGACTGAAGCAACTGTCTCGCCTTGTAAAGCACGTGTTATGGGCAAATTCTCTTCTGGGAAAGAATTGCCACTCGGAGTACGTAACTTTCCCGTTGTTGCTGTAAACGTTGGAGAGCGTATTCCACGTTCCTCTTCCAGCCGTCGTCCAGCACCATTAAGACGAACTAGTCTTCCCTGTGCATCATAGATAGAGACTCCATCAGGAACCGTCTCAATAACCGCGTCAAGCAGGTTGCGTTCAGCTATTGCCCCACGTCGTGCACGCTCAACTTGACTGGCAACCACACTAATCGTTATTCCAACGAGCAAAAACAAAATGCTTTCAACAAAACTCTGCACTTCATTCAAACTTAGCGAAGAGCGTGGTGGTAGCACGAAAAAATTGAGAAGAATTATTCCCAGCAGCGTTGAAAGTAGACTAGGACCAGTACCAAAGTTGAGCGCGATAATTGCCACACAGAGAATTTCTAGCAGACCAGAAAACACGAATGTTGGAAAAATATGCATAATCAGAACTGTACTTAGTGCCGCGACAATCTGTAGTGCTATCCCGATAACATAACCAACGACGGGATGCTGCCATGGCTCAGGAAGCCATTGAGGAGCAAATGTGTTGACGAGAAACCAGCGTTGTAGTTCCAACCAGAATGATGTGTTTGGTGTCGTCTGCGCATAATAATTGTTGGCAAGAGCATCTTCATGTTGCGAGTATACACGCGCGAACCGATATTGAGCAGGTCTCTCTTTGTCTACTGGCAAAGAGTCCGAGGAAGACATCTGCGCATGTTTATCAGATTTATTATTATGTTCATGATCGATGGTATTATCATCGGGCTTAATCGCCATATGGCTCTCCTACAAGAGGTGATATAGAGAAAAGTTGTGACTTTATTCCCCATAATAACAGTATTCTCAAAGAAAAGAAACATGTCTTTTGAAATTTTAGCTGAAGATTACCATAAAGCAGATTTTTACAGGTATACATCCTTTAGAGGGAACCAGGGAGACCGCGAGGGTCTTCCCTACATGTTCACGGATCACTACATGTAGG
>CAXUHF010000006.1:0-49098 GCA_964250765.1 uncultured Ktedonobacteraceae bacterium
TATCGACTACATGCATCTTGCGAAGTATGAGGGGAAATGGAAGATTGTGAATGTGCTGTGGCAAACGTATTCAAACCAGTATGATAGACTTGCTGATATAGAAGACAAGCAAGTAGCAAAAGTTTAAGGGAAAAATTTTTATGCCTCATCCATCAATACCAGATGTTCAATCAGCTTATAACAACGCATCAGTAGCTTACGGTAAAGCGTTTGAAATGAAAGCTTTTCTTGAGCAAGCAAGCGAAATCATTACGGAAAATGAAAGTGAGCTATTTAACCTACTTTTACAAGCACATGAAAAGACAAACGATGCAGTTGTAGCCACAAGGGAAGCAGAGCAGGCTATAGCTAAATTGATGATAAAAGTTAGAAATGTGAGCTAACGTCCACACAAAGGTGATCGCTTATGTCAGAAATCTAACAGCAGAAGAGTTTGTAACGAAGTAAAGCTCAGAGAAATGTTTAGTAAAGGTATGGGAACCAGTTATGTCTAGCCAGAAGCACCTAATGGTTCCCAGTGTCCTAATTGAAATTTTCAATGTTCTGCATGTAGCTGTCGAGAAGAACTTTTATGGAATACAGATGTGCTATCTTCCATTCTAATTCTCCTCTTCCTTCTGAGTTGACCTAGATTCGCCAGCTTCCATCTTTAGATACATTTTCTTTTGAAACTGCGCAAATTCTATAAGGTCTTGAAGTCTTTCTGAAGTTACGATGCCATTGAATCTTACTAAGACTTCATAGCCCCCTGAGTCCATAAATTTCAGCTCTGTTTCCTTCTTTTCATCCGAAGAGGACAGAGGCAGGCCGTTTCTACTAGCATCACTATTATGCTTAAACGTTTGAGACTGCATTGTTACCTCTGAATTCATTTCTTCTAAAGATTCTATGTTAGAACCTTCGGTTTCCTTTTTTATAAACTCTATTGTACCACGATATGCACGAATAGTATCATCTACTTTGCTAGGGCTAAGCCTTTTTCTGAAAAAAGCTTTAAGCTTATCATCATCAACTAATGCATCGCCATATTGGTTATGTAACTCGTCAAACAACTGTGGCGCGAAGGCGACTTTCTTTATAATTTCTGACCGTTCAGTGTCTCCTTTAGGTGTCTGAAGTATTTCAAGCGCGTATGCACTTAATTTATGCTGATTTCCAATAGTTTCCATCAGTTCATATTGGGCAAGCGCGTTCATTGCAGCGTAGTAGGAGCCATGCAAACTCCTGTAGTTCATAGCATCAGCGAGAACCAACTTTTCTGCTAAATGGTCCTGTACTAAATCATAGATCATACGTGTTCTCTCGATGGCTTCTTCAATGCTAATAGTTGGACAATCTACCTTTTGAGATATTGGCACGCTCATTTCCTTTCTATTTACGACCCTCATCTTCCAGGGACACGGCTATGTCTCCTTCCAGGGACACGGCTATGTCTCCTTCCAGGGACACGGCTATGTCTCCTTCCAAGAGAATACACTATCTACTCCGTAATTGCAATATGGTATCAAAAAGTAGGAGTTCTAGAAGTGCAGGAGCATGAGACGGAGAAGTAGATTGTCCGAGAGAAGACAAAGTTAAGAGGAAGTGGCTAGTCAATAGTACACTCTTATCAACGCACAAGAAAATACTTACAAACACAATATTTCCCAGGAAAACTTAGGTTACTTTTCTTGTTCGTTAGTAGCACGCACCACTCTTCTCACAGTCTCATAAGACACACTATAATGGCTTGCTATTTGGCGAAGTGACTCACCTTGTTCAATACGTCGTAAAACATTAGGCCATTCTGACTGGGGTATTTTCCACTGAGGGTGAGAGGGACCGGGACGACGTTGAACTTCTGTAATGTGCTCATGAATATACACAGGAACACCGCCTATCTCAGCAGGAATGAGGATGCCTTCAGGAACGAGGGCAAGTGGCGACCGAAGGCCCGTTGCTCGTCGATTCCGCTCAGAATAAAAGTGGAAATATTTACTTTAACTGTAAATATTTCTACTTTTATTCTTAATCCGTTTACCAAAGCTACTTCACTGAAGTATCATTGCTTTCTGCTCTACTCCTCTTTCCACACAGTCATACAAGTAGCAAGTAGATAGTGATCTGTAGATAGCTTGTAGACCTATAAAAGCGAAACCAGAACAACCTCAAGACGAAAACATTCCCATTTCTCGTATTCATTTCTGTATATGAGGAAGGAATATCAGTACTTCTTGCTAGAACAGAAACATTTACATCTACACTTTCGTAAATTATCGAGCACATGGTACTGAACGATAGCATCTATAGATACGGCGGCAAGATGTCGCAAAATGTTATACATACATGACATCTATGAGTTCTTTAGGCACCATGCGGCCTTCTTTGCACATATTCTTTGAAGTGTTGTTTTTAGCGTGAGGGGGGCTGACAAGACTTGCGCTTAATCAATTGCGTGGGCAACAATACACGTGTCATTTCCAGTTCTTCTTCATTAATCAAGCGCAGGAGCATCGTTGCTGCAGTACGTCCAAGTTCTAAGCGAGGCGCATGTATGGTGGTCAGGGGGGGATTCATGATTTGAGCGTAGGGAAGATTGTCAAAACCGATCACACTCATGTCATCGGGCACACTCATGCCCAGTTCATGGAGTGCTCGGTAGACGCCAACCGCTTGGCGATCATTACCTGCGAAGATTGCAGTGGGCGGCTCCGGCAATGCCAGCAATGCTTTGGTCGCTGTATAGCCATCATCCTCGGTGAAATTTCCAGGACATTGTAATTGTGGATCAATTGGCAGGTTCGCCATTTCCAAGGCTGCACGATAGGCAGCGAAACGCTTAATAGCATCTCGCGCTAACACTGTCTTGCCAATATAAGCAATTCGTTTGTGTCCAAGGCTGATGAGATACGTGGTCGCATCAAACCCTCCTTCCCAACTAGTGACCATCACCGAGGGTATCGTGGGACGCGGACCACCCTGATGATGAATGAGCACAAAGGGTACTCCTGAGCGTTCGAGATGTTCTATGGCCTCTTCGGAAGGAAGAACAATCAGGATACCATCTGTGGAGCGATCAGTGACCGTATCGATCCATTGAACCTCCTCTTCGGCTTGATAGTGTGTTGAGGTTAGCACCATACGCACTCCGGCCTCGCTCAACATCCGAGATACTCCCTCTAAAATGGGCAGAAAGTATTCGTCATCCAGACGCGGCAAGATCAGGTCTATCAGCCCGGTTTTCCCTTTTCGTAAAGCACGAGCTGCACGATTACGCACAAAATGATGTTCCTCAATTACCTGCTCAATCCTTTCACGCGTAGGTTGAGCCACGTCCGCACGCCCATTCAAAACCTTTGAGACAGTCGGAACTGAAACCCCCGCAATCTGCGCGATCTGCGCAATAGTTGGGCGTCCGTCCATTTTGTGCCTCTTTGCCATCTCCTCATCCTCTCAAGATTAGTCCGAAAAGCTTCTGCTTATTATAGCACATGTGTAGGCAAAAAACGGCGTTTGTTGTGCTTTTCAGTGGTTACAATATAACCCTTTCGGGTATCTTCCTTGACAATAACAAGGGAAATGAGTTACTTTAAAAGATAGTCGATATCAATTCCGAAAAATATCGAGATGAGCAGGAATTTCTTCATACGAGCTAGTGTACGCAATAACTCTAGTATATCGAAATTCTTGGAAGCACGACTAGTGGTCTCTTTCAGCATCTGGTCAAACTCTTATGCTTCAACGTACTAGATGCAAGAGAGAAAAAGGAGATGTTATGGATGCACATTCTCATGGTGCTATGAGGCACCGGAAAACCGTTCAACGACTGATTGGGTTAATTATGCTCCTCTGTTGTATTGTCGGACTCTTTGCAACCTCCCTGCTCTTTAAGCCTTCTCTTGCTCGTGCTGATGCACAAAGTAAGCAGGCGACTAACAAAGGCACAAGTGGTGCCTCCAACGCGCTGACGGCTCCGTTGGCGTCGCCCGGTCAACCCAACTTCGGCCCGAACGTCTATATCTTCAATCCGCAAATGCCACAAAGTCAGATTCAGGCAACGGTCAACTCTGTGGCAAACCAACAAATTTCCAACCAGTTTGGAACTCAGCGCTATGCACTACTATTTGAGCCGGGTACGTATGGGTCGAGTACCGCTCCTCTCAGGTTTCAGGTCGGCTACTACACTACTGTCGCGGGTCTCGGTCTCTCCCCGAACGATGTCGTCATCAACGGGTCTATTGATGTCTACAACCAGTGCTTCGGCAGCAACAATTGTATTGCGCTCGATAACTTCTGGCGGTCCTTGTCGAACCTGACCATCAACGTGACCACTCCGAACGCTGGCTGCTACAGTGCCGAATTCTGGGCAGTGTCACAGGCCGCTCCTATGCGTCGCGTTCACGTGAACGGGTCCACAACTCTTATGGACTATTGCACTCAACCCTCATACGCAAGTGGCGGCTTCATCGCCGATTCAGCGTTTGATGGTGCTGTAACCAACGGCTCACAGCAACAGTTCATGGTTAGAAACAGTAAGCTTACTAGCTGGAGCAATGGCGTCTGGAATCAGGTATTCTCAGGTGTTGTGGGTGCACCCGCTCAATGTTTCCCCGCTCAGAAGTCCTGCGGCGGCCCGTATACTACTGTTCCAACAAGTCCGGTGACACGAGAGGCACCATACCTGTACACGGACGCCAATGGGCACGACGCAGTCTTTGTGCCTTCGGTGCAGCGTAACTCTACGGGTACGTCATGGGCCAACGGCGCGACGGCTGGCTCTTCCATTCCAATCGAGAAGTTCTTCGTTGCCCAGCCAACGGATTCTGCGCTGACAATCAATCGTGCATTATTGTCCGGCGAGAACCTCATCTTGACCCCTGGCATTTATAACTTAAACCTGAGCATTCTGATCGCACGGCCTGACACGGTGGTACTCGGTCTCGGTTTCCCGACGCTGATTCCTCAAAACGGAATCGTGCCAATGGTTGTTGCGGGTGTGAAGGGTGTCTCGATTTCGGGGATGATCTTCGATGCAGGGACAAAGAATTCTCCAGCATTGCTGCTCGTTGGAGTCGGTCACATAAGTGACAATGATGCCTCCGATCCGACAGCTCTTCAGGATGTGTTCTTCCGTATCGGTGGTGCGCAACCGGGCCGTGCAACGAACAGTCTCATTGTCAACAGCAACAATGTCATCCTCGACGACACTTGGGCATGGCGAGCCGATCACGGCAATAACAATAGTGTAGGTTGGACGATCAACACTGCCGACACCGGCGTCATTGTTAACGGGAACAATGTGACAGCATATGGCCTTTTCGTCGAACACTATCAAAAGTACGAGGTGATTTGGAACGGCAATGGCGGTACGGACATCTTCTTCCAGAACGAGATGCCCTACGACCCACCTAGCCAAGCCGCGTGGATGGAGGCTCCCGGTGTCGATGGCTGGGCAGCCTTTAAGATTACCAACAATGTAACCAGCTTTAGCGGCTACGGTATGGGCAGCTATAGCTTCTTCAATCAAGGTGTGAACATCTACGCAGCGCACGCGTTTGAAGTCCCTACCACCCTTCCGGCGTCAAGCCTCCACGATCTGTTCACAATCTTCCTCTCCACAACCGGTTCTGGTGGCATCCTGCATGTGATCAATGACACAGGCGGATCGTCAACCATCGCTAACCCTGATACCCCAGTCACAGTGGTGAGCTATCCGTAACGGTTTGACACCTCGTTCAGTCATCTGATTATGTAAACTTCATCAAGCTTCCTCTTTTTAGAGGAAGCTTGATGAAGTTTGCGTATAACATCCTTTATGCTCATCGTTTGTTTCTTTGCAAGCAGTTCTTTACTGTCTTACAGCGCAGATAAAATCTGCCATCATATCATACGCAGTAGCTCGTGGATCGTCCTTATTCGCGGCTGTTATCGTGAGTCCTTCAAGGACATCTGTCTCAAAATGCACTGTCATCGCCGTTCCCTGTACAGAGGCGAGGGGGTCATTGAGTGGTACCTGTTCGGGTCGAACACTCGCATGAAGCCTTCCTTCAACAAACTCAGCCCTGCACACGAGCTTCCAAGGCTTCCCTTCAACTCGTGCCGATCTCACAGCATCATCCGTTAAGCCCCGTATCCCTTCTCGCTCTATCTCTTCCAGCTTTAAGGGTTTCTCCATGAGTACCTGTGCGATTGCACACACCTTCACCGCTGCATCCCATCCATCTACATCTGCACTCGGGTCAGTTTCAGCGATGCCTAACTCCTGCGCCCTTTTCACGCCCTCAGCAAAGGTTCGCCCTTTTTCCATCTCATCGAGAATAACATTCGTCGTGCTGTTCAAAATGCCTCGGACTCGCAGAACCGTCAGCGCTGGTAGCGTCTCGCGAAACAGCGAAAAGGTAGGGGAACCACCCATCACAGTCGCCTCATAGAGAAACCTCTTCCCATGAAACCTCGCCAGTGCTTCTAACTCACGATAGGCGTACACGAGGGGACCCTTATTAGCAGTGATCGCATGTGCTTCGTGCTTAAGAGCCGCTTGCAAATGGGCAATCGCGGGTTGCCCAGTCTGGACATTGAGTGAGGAGACCTCAAAAAGAACATCTGCCTGTGCTGCGGCAAGCCACTCTTGAACATTGGAGGGGGGAGAGGAGAGAGGTCTGTAGTCGTAGACTCCATCCAAAAATTCCTCCACATCAAGACCACGAGGGTCGGCGATCCACCCCATACGCCTCGTCGCAATACCAGTGATGCGCCATTCGATGCTATAGTTATCCCGTAACACGGCCCTCTTCACCAACAGGAGACGAGCAAGAGCGCGGCCAATATTCCCAAAGCCAATCAAGCACAGGTTGTATGTTGTCATTCTTTCCTTATCCAATACAGAAAATGGTCGAGCTTGCCTCTCTTCTTCTCTTAAATTAAATGTGAGACAACTACTCCATGTTACAAGCGGGGTTTACGGTAATAAACAGAGTGTAACGTTGCTGAGAGCGTAGAGGGTACCTGTCGATTCCGCCAGAAGAAACACGCCGACAAGAAAAGCCGACGCCCCTTATTTTTATCCCTTCTAGTTCTCTCCCCACAAAAATCCGACTGAGGAACTCTCTCAACACGAGGCTCAGGCATCTTCACCTAATTCCAGTGCCAAGTAGCCTGCGCTGACGATATCGTCTACGCCGATCCCTGCATACTGGTAGAGGTCTGCTTGTGAGCCTGATTGCCCAAAACGGTCAACACCGAGCGGGATGGTCGGAACTCCATACAGACTGCCAAGAAACGCCAAGCTGTGTGCTGAGGCATCCTGTACCGTCACGATTGGGGCATGGCGTTCTTCTGGTGAGAACAGAGTCTCCAAATGACTCCGCTGTCCCGACACCATTGGGTTGTTGAGGCGACGATGGCGTTCTTCTGTGAAAAGAGAGAAGAGTTTTTGCGGACTGGTTATATGCAAGACGTTTGCCGCGATTCCTTCCGAGGCCAGGCGTTGTGCCGCCTCAACCGCTTCTGGCACCATCGCGCCCGTCGTTGCAATATGCACCACTTCATCTGCCATTGCCTCTGGCACTTGCTGACGCCCCTCGATTAAGCGGTATCCTCCGGCAAGAATCTGCCGACGCAATTCCTCTTTTCCAAGACGTTGTAATGCCGCATCAAGCACATGTTGGTCAATCTTTTTTGTCGAAAGACGAAGGTAGGTTGAGCGACCGTGAGTACGGTCGCAGCATTCACGCAACGCATCGAGCAGAATCCATTCTACTTCCTGAGCGAATGCTGGCTCATAGTAGTTGAGTTCTGGAAGTTCAATTCCAAGGGAAGCAGTGACGGTCGATTGATGTGCTCCTCCTTCAGGACTGAGACTCACGCCAGAGGGGGTACCAGCAAAGATGAATTTCGCCCCACAGTAGAGTCCATAGATCAGAGCATCCAATCCACGACAGACAAAGGGGTCATAAACGGTTCCAATGGGAAAGAGCTGCTGTCCACAGAGTTCGTAGCTCATACCTAGTTGCCCAAGCAACATGAACAAGTTCATCTCAGATATACCTAATTCGATATGCTGACCAGTGGGACTCGGCTGCCAGCGGAGAAGGCGTTGCGTTTCCTCTTGATAATCAGGATGCGTGGTCGATGAGAAGACACCAACTTTGCTGACCCAGGTGCTCAAATGAGTCGAGACGGCGACATCAGGTGCCGCCGTCACGATACGCTCACCGAGAGAAGGAAGGTCCGCAAGTTTTGGTAACACACGACCAAATGCCTCTTGTGTCGAAAGCTTGCTTGGGTAGGAGAGGTCAATGCTGGGGGGAACCAATTCTGGTTCGAGAAGCGGATGACGTTGCTCGTTTCCACGCTGCAACCGCTCTGCTGCTTTTTGGCACCAGCGACCTTCCCGCGAATCAGAGGGAAAGGTCTCCCACTCGCGCCCACTGGGAATGCCCAGTTCTTGCTGAAGGCGCGCTATCTGCTCAACACTCAGAAGCATTGAGTGATTGAGTGCCTCACCCGCAAAAGGCAACCCCCAACCTTTAATCGTATAGGCAAAAACAACCGTCGGCCCCTCCTGGTAGCGGTCGGCGAGTGAGAAGGCATGCAGTAAACTATTGAGGTCATGACCACCCAGGTTGCTTAGAAGCGTTGAAAGTTGCTCATCCGGTGTCTCATGTAGCGCAAGCGCGATGTCCTGATCCTCTGCATTATCGAGGCCAAGCGGGTGTGTGAGACGAGTACGTATGTCCGCCCCTCGTCGGCGCAGTAGACTTTGGTATTCCTCATTGCTCATCTCATCAATACGGCGTCGGAGTGCTTCCCCACTTGGACGCACGAAGATATGCTGCAACTGTTGCCCATATTTCGCCTCCACAACCTGCCAGTTTGCTGCCTGAAACAGCCGTTTCAATTGCGTTGCACGGATACCAGGGACAACGCGATCCAGGCTTTGTCGGTTCAAATCGACAATCAGAAGAACGTTTCCTAATCCTTGCAACGCTTCATCGAAGGCGGCCTCCCACACACTCCCTTCATCGAGTTCCGCATCACCGATCACGGCGACAAAACGATGTGAAGTCACTTGACCAAAGTGGTTGTGGGCATAGCGGTGAGCCACCGCTGCGAAGGCGGGTGCTACAGCTCCTAAACCAACTGAACCAGTGCTAAAATCAACCGGATCAGGGTCTTTTGTTCGGCTTGGATAGGCTTGGAGGCCGTTGAATTCTCGCAATGTACGTAGGTACGACTGATCTAAATTTCCTAGGAGATACTGTATCGCGTGGTACGCTGGTGAGGCATGCGGTTTTACACTGACTCTATCGCCTGCATCCAGATAGTGAAAATACAGGGCCGTGAGGATGGAGACCATAGAGGCTGACGATGCCTGATGTCCTCCAACTTTGAGATCATCTGTGTTCGACCGTACATGATTGGCATGATGAACCATGAGCGTGCAGAGCCAGAGCACACGACGCTGAATGGCGTCGAGTACCCGATACTCTTCAGGCGATACTCTCAATGCATCGAGACCACTTGTCTCTGGAGATGTTGCTTCCTGTCGGGGGTGAATGTCTTCGTTGGACTCGTTTGTCGCAGTCAAATACGCATCTTTTGCCATAAGAGTTGCTCCTTCGTTCACAAGTAGCCTGGACCGTTCAAAGAACGTTGTCGTTTGCCTGCTTCTGTTTTCTTGCCCTCTTCAAGCAGGTTCTTGACATGTATGATGGTCTGTTGTATATGGTGGCGCACTGCATCGGCAGCACGAGTAGGATCGTTCGCTTGGCAGGCAGCAAGAATATCGCGATGCTCCCTGTCGAGACGCTCTGCATCTCTGGGAACGTCGGCAGCGGCATAGAGATGGTTGTAGGCGATGGAGGCATTGCGCAATTCCTCGATCATTGCCAATAGTCGTAAACTTCTCCCAATTCGATATAAGCGTAAGTGGAATTGTTGATTGCGCTCAACATAGTGAGTGGCATCACGGGTTGTGTACATCTCATCAAGGAGAGTGATCAGTGGAGGAGCATCTTGCTCCTTGAAATGCTCAGCGGCTTCCTCAGCAGCCAGCATCTCCAGTGCCATCCGAATTTTGTAGTGCTCGATCAGGTCCTGGATGGTCGGTAAGAACACCATGACTCCTTTGCGGGCATCGATCTGCACCAGACCGTCACGTTGCAGCAGTCCAAATGCCTCGCGCACAGGAGTCGTACTCACTCCAAAGCGTTGCGCGGTCTCAATCTGAGGCAACTTCGTCCCCGCTAGTAGTTGTCCCGTGATGATTTCGTGTCGCAGAGTCGCCGCGATTTGCTCCGCTATCGTGAGTTTTGTGAGGATGGGAGTTGTGTTGCCATTTCCCTGTGGTGCCGTGCCGGTCATACGCTCCGTTCTCTCCCTCTTGACAAATGTCGTATGCATAGTGCATACTTTACACCATTATAGCATGCTTTGTCCAGATGGCGATGAAGAATCACACTATGACACACATCTGTCACCTATGTAACTATGGAAATATCGGACAAGTGTTCACAAAAAGGACACTTTTGAACACCAATATCAACCGTTGAAAGTTATGTAGAGCAGTTCGGTTAGCAAGACGTAGGCAAAGGCAGCAAGTAACGAAAATCGAGAGTGCAGCCTGCTTTGCGACCGATAGCTAGGGCACAATGAGGTGGGCAAAATGAGCCAGAGCACAGTAGCGAATGGCAATTCCTTTCCTTCAGGCCGTCCCGTCGTATTTCGTAACGCCACAGTGCTGACCATTGACCCCTCGCTTGGGATGATCGAGAGTGGTGATGTCCTCGTCGTCGATAAGCGCATCGCGGCTGTGGGACGACAACTCGTCGTGCCAGATGACGCGGTGGAAATCGACGCGACCAACGGTATTCTCATGCCAGGTATGGTTGATACGCACCGTCATATGTGGCAGACAGCCCTCCGTGGGTTCGGTGCTGACTGGACCCTCACGAACTACTTCCAGTTCTACTATCTGAACTGGGGCAAGATATTCCGTGCTGAAGACATTTATGCCGGAAACCTTCTTGCCGCGATTGAGGCCGTAGATGCTGGTGTCACTACATCGGTTGACTGGTCTCATGGCTTGCAAACGGTCGAATACGCCGATGCAGCAGTTGATGCATTTGAAGCGGTTCCAGGTCGATTTGTACTCGCTTACGGCAACCTACTTGGTGCTCCCTGGGAGTGGACAAAGGCCCCTGAGTTCGCCGATTTCATTCGTCGTCGCATTGACGGACGTGGAGATATGCTGCGCATGCAGATTGCCTTCGACGTTCCCGGCGACCCGGCCTTCCCTGAGAAGGGCGCGTTTGAGGTCGCACGTGACTTCAACCTGCCAGTGACGACGCATGCTGGTGTTTGGGGCGCTACCAACGATAATGGCATCCGTTTGATGTATGATCATGGATTCATGACTCCCTCTAATATTTATGTGCATGTGGCAACATTATCTGACGATTCCTATCAGCGTATTGCAGCTACAGGTGGTCATGCATCGGTGTCTGCCGAGAGTGAGGATAGTGCTGGTCAAGGCTACCCTCCCACGTGGCAACTCCGGCGGCATAACATCCCGGTTTCCCTGTCGATGGACACTAGCGTGTGGTGGAGTGCCGACTTGTTCTCTGCGATGCGTGCCACACTCAACGCGGACCGATCCCGTGAGCATCTGGAAGCGCACAAGCGCAACGAAACTGTCGTCCTCAATCATCTACGTGCTGAGCAGGTTGTCAACTGGGCAACGCTTGGAGGTGCTCAAGCATTGGGGATGGATAGCCTCATTGGCAGCATCACCCCTGGCAAAAAGGCTGATCTCGTCCTGATTAAAAATGACCAGTCTCCGGTGATGTTCCCGCTGCTCCACCCCTATGGACATGTCGTGTTTCAAGCCGGGCGCGGAGATGTGCATACGGTGATGGTGGATGGCAATGTCGTCAAGTACGACCACCGTCTCCTCAATGTTGACCTCGACAAAGTCAGGCAAGCCGTCGCGAAGACGGTTGAGTACGCGAAGTCTAAAATAGGTGAGCAAGCTTGGAGCGAGGGTATGAATCCGGAGAAAGCAGAAGTTGAGTTGATTGACAATCCGTACAGGTATTCTAACCGAGAACCGGACCAAGCGGCACAGAAACAGGCAAGCCAAGAAGCATAAGAGTTAACAAAGGAGAAAACTATGACAAGTCATCCTATCAGCATAGACGCCGGTACCATGAAGCTTTCAGGACGCTTCCTACCAGCAACAAATGGACAGCCAAGAGCACTACTTGTGGCAGTGCATGGTGGAACCTACACAAGTAAGTATTTCGATACTTCTCCGTCATTGTTATTCGAGTTGTGCGCTTCGTTAGGCTACTCGATACTTGCTCTTGACCGACCGGGGTATGGGACTGCTACTTCCGTTCCGGTTGACCAACTATCGTTCGATGGTCAAGTTCCTGTCCTGCAGCAGGCTCTCAACGAGATTTGGAATGAGTATGGTCAGCAATCCGCAGGGATGTTTTTAATTGGGCATTCGATTGGGGGCATGATTTCCTTACTACTCGCTACAGAAAACCCACATGAACGCCTGATTGGGATGAATATGACTGGGGCAGGTGCTCTCTACAATGATCAGACAAAAGCAGCGTTTGCGTCTTTAGTGAGTGACGCACCGACCGTGATGATGGATATCGCGATTAAAGTCCGGGCCATGTACGGTCCGGCATGGTCCTATCCAGAAGAACAGGCTCACTACGACCCGGAACGCGACGTTCCCACCGCCGCGATAGAGCTTGCGGAGGCACAGACATGGGGCGCACGCCTGCCTCAGGTCGCTGCTAAAGTGCGAGTCCCCGTCCAGTTCATTGTTCCCGAATATGATCACATTTGGCGTGGTGAACCAGAAGCACTCAGCCATGTTGCCGAGATGTTCACCTCCGCGCCATTTGTCGATGTGGGAATACAGCGCTTGACAGGCCATTCGGCGGAGTTACATACGCTGGCCCGCGCGTTTTACATGAAGATACTTGCTTTTGTCGAAGAGTGCATCGTCTATCGTTTCAATCGTTCAAGTCTATAAATCATTTCATCAATGTAGAAGGATTGGGAAGCACATACCAATAGGATGGTGTGTGTTTGACCATAGGAAAGCATGCAAGAGACCAGCTTGTGCAAAAAGGACAGTCTGAACGAATGGCATGCTCTCAATCTACTACTAAAGAGGATAGGAAACATCGAAGATACCTGATAGTGACTGACCGAACAGTATCAGAGAAAGGGAATTCATCATGATCGAGCAAATGACGACGACGGAAACCTCCGTAAACGCGCAAGAACTCGTCGCACGAGCCAAAGCACTGCGCCCGCTCTTACAGAAGAACGCTGCTAAAACAGAGGAAGATCGTAGAGTTGCCGAGGAGAATATCCAGGCTATTGCCGATGCTGGCCTCTTTCGGATCACTGTGCCCAAACGTTATGGTGGCTACGAAGTGAATATCCACACTAAGCTTGAGGTTTCGGCGGCAATCGCCGAGGGGTGTGGCTCTACAGCCTGGGCCGTAACACTGATCAATGTGTGTAACTGGTTCACGTCGCTCTTTTCTCAGCAGGCACAAGACGATGTGTTTGGGGCGGACCCCAACGCGCGAGTTGCTGGCGTCCTTGCGCCTTCCGCCAAGACGAGACGCGTGGATGGTGGACTAATCGTGACGGGCAAATGGTACTATTCGTCCGGCTCTTTGCATGCCACGTGGGGACTCGTTGGCATCCCCATTGTCAACGAGGCAGGAGTCCAGGTGGATCAGGGAGTGGCCCTCATTCCCATGCAGCAGCTCTCCATCGAAGACACGTGGTATGTGGCGGGCATGAAGGGCACTGGCAGCAATGCTATCGTCGCCAATGAGGTGTTCGTCCCCGATCACCGCACTATGTCCTTGCCTCGTGCCATTGAGGGAGACTATCCGACTGAACTCAAACACGAGGCTGCCTACCGTGCTGCCTTTGTCCCCGTCGCGGTTCTTGTCCTTATCGGTCCGCAACTGGGCATGGGACGTGCGGCACTGCAATATGTGATCGAGAAAGCCCCACAACGTTCCATCGCGTATACATCGTTCCAGAAACAAACCGACTCGGTGGCCTTCCAACTCCAGATTGCCGATGCCGCAGTCAAAATCGACACCGCGCACCTGCTCGCCTACCAAGCCGCTGATGATATTGACGAGGCAGCAGCGAGTGGTGTCTATCCTGATATGACAAGACGTGCCCGCATTCGGGCCTATAGTGGTGCCGCGATACGCCACATCACCGATGCCATCGACATCCTGCTTTCTGCTCATGGTGCTGGGAGCTTTGCCCTGTCTAGTCCGATGCAGCGTATATGGCGCGACTCAAATACGGCGGCGCGTCATGCGGTGATCTTGCCCATCGTCTCCGATGAGGTTTATGGCAAAGCCCTGTTAGGCGTAGAAAACACGGTCACTCCGTTAGTCTAATACATCCCGTGTCACTCTGCTTGTAGAGGCAGAGTGACACCGGCAGCAACATGCGAGGTGGAACATGGAAATTGTGAACCGTGTGGAACTCCCAGTGGACACGCATCTGGTTGACCGAGAGGTCTTCCGGGATGTGATCGGTCACTTTGCAAGTGGAGTAACCGTCATTACGACCGCCTATCAGGGAGTGAATTATGGCCTCACCGCAAGTGCAGTCTCCTCACTCTCCCTCGACCCACCCATGGTGTTGGTGTGTATCAATAAGAGGACCGGCACCCAAACGGTTATTTCTAATGCTAAGGTCTTCGCCGTGAATATTTTGCGAGAGAACCAGCAGGCGATTGCACGGCAGTTTGCGACTCCTCACCCCAACAAGTTCCGGGACATTCCCGTCGTCGCGGGAGAGCTTGGAGTTCCTCTCCTCTCTAATATGCTCGCCACTATCGAGTGTCGCGTGGTCGGCGAGGTCACAGGCGGGACGCACGCAGTCTTCCTGGCCGAAGTGCAGGCTGCTCATGCGGAGGAAGGCATGCCGATGACCTACTATCGCGGACGGATGGGCCAGTTTGTCTTCTCACCGGGTGAAAGCAAAGCACCACTCTGGCGGGATGTACTACAATGGGAAGACTATTATTAAGCGAGTCAGTATCTGAGTAGAAAGAGGAGCGTAAACATGCAGCTCATCAGTTATCGTACGCAAGGTCACACAGGGGAACGTTGGCGTGCAGGTGTGGAACACGAGGGTCTCGTGGTGGATGTCACAACTCTCTGGCACGATGGTGTCCAGGAGGCGACAACAAAACATCTACTGGCAGCCGGGCCTGCCACTGTAGACAAGGTTTTCAAACAAGCTCGTGAGACACTTGACGCTGGTCCCGATACCCCAGGAGTAGTCCAAACTGCATCCGTTGAACTTGGACCACCAGTACCCGATCCCGATAAAATCCTCTGTATTGGTCTCAATTATGCCGATCATGCTAACGAAGCAGGGATGGCACAGACAGAGGTACCCCTCTTCTTCGCCAAGTTCCGCAATGCGCTGGTTGGTCCTTCTGCCCCAATCGTACTTCCTCGCGTGAGCCGTGAGATCGACTACGAGGGCGAACTGGCAGTCGTAATTGGTCAACGCTGCAAAGATGTCTCAGTATCCTCCGCGCTCGAATACGTAGTAGGCTATAGCGTCTTCAATGATGTGAGCGCACGTGACCTGCAAACGCAGACAAGCCAGTTCACAGCTGGCAAAGCCCTCGATACCTTCGCGCCGATGGGACCAGGGATTGTGCTGGCATCTGATGTTCCCGATCCTCAGGCACTTCTGCTAACAACCAAAGTTAATGGGCAGGAGGTCCAGCACGCAAGCACTGCCTCTATGATCTTCTCAGTGGCGAAAGTGATCTCGTTTCTCAGTTCCCTCATGACGCTGGAGCCTGGAGATATCATTGCGACAGGCACGCCATCAGGAGTGGGATTCAAGCGTACTCCTCCTCTCTTTTTACAGGATGGAGATATCGTCGAAGTCGAAATCGAAGATATTGGTCAGCTTCGCAATCCTGTTCTGGGTGCTCGGACCTAGGCAGAGGGATATGTGAGCGTATATACTGAAGAAGCAGAATATAAAAAGAGGTGAGTTCATCTCATTGAAGAGATGTCTCTCATCTCACCCATTTGAAAGGAGAAAAGGAATGTCACAAGTATCTGAGGACGTGACCATCACTCAGCCTATCTTGCACCACATCAACCTGAAGACGAGGCGCCTGCATGAGATGATTGAATGGTACGGTACCGTGGTCGGTATGAAGGCAAACTACTGGTTTCCAGGTGGAGCGTGGCTCACTAATGACGAGGCTAATCATCGCCTCGCGTTACTTGTCTCACCATATTTGAGCGAGGATGCTGACAAGCTGATGCACACAGGCTTCCATCATAGTGCCTTCGAGTACGCCACGATGGGGGACCTGCTCGAAAACTACTCGCGCCTGAAGGCTTTGGGAATCGAGCCACACGCAAGTCTCGATCATGGCCTGACATTCTCGTTCTATTATGAGGACCCCGACGGCAACAGCGTCGAACTGCAAGCTGACAACTTCGGAAGTTGGCAGGAGTCCAGCGAGTGGATGCGCACCTCACCGCAATTTGCCGCTAACCCTATTGGGATGCCTGTTGATCCAGAGCAGTTGGTGGAGGCTCACAAGGCTGGTGTCTCGTTCGCCGAACTGCATCAGCGAGCCTACGCTGGCGAGTTTCAGCCTTCTAGTCCTATGGATTTGCACGTACCACTCGGCGATCCGCGCTCTCCGTTGTAGTCGTGGTAACGTGTACTGGACTACGCACAGTAGGAAAGCCTTAAAAAGGGATAGACATGCATGGATCAAGAACAACGTATCGCTTTTGTTCATTCTCATCGAACAGCCATTTTCGGCTTCAACCGCAAGAACGATGGCCCCGCAATGTCGGTCGTGTATTATGTGATGGATGGAAACGACATCCTCATCTCCACGATGGAAGGTCGCGGCAAGGCCAAAGCGGTACGACGTAACCCAAAGGTGTCTCTCTGTGTCCTGGATGAGCACTGGCCTCTCACCTATCTTCAGGTATATGGCGACGCGACGATTGAGGCGACGGTCGATACTGATCTCGAAACAGTCGTGACCCTACTGACGCGGATTCTCGATATGATGGCTGGAAAGCCGATGCCGGAGTCGGTACGTGAGCAAACGCGACAAATGGCTCTTAACGAGCGACGTGTCCAACTGCGTGTGCGACCCTATGCAACCTTTGAGTCTCCTCCACGTCATGTCTATTCAGCAGAGGATGTGGCAGACCTGACACACGATCTTGGGCAGCATTTGCCCTGGAAGTGAACACGAGGCATGTATATGTTGTTTCAATCCATGTGGCCTCAAAGCTACATGGAGTTCTTTACAATCTAATTGGAGGCACTATGCGCATGTTTGTTTTGATCTCTCGTTTCCAAAGGCCGATTGACGAGGTCAACCGCTCCCTTGCATCACACAGCGCGTGGGTGCAACAGCAGTATGAGTCTGGGCGATTTCTCGTCTCAGGGCGGCGTGAACCCGCAATTGGGGGGATCGCTGTGGCACGAGCATCGAGTGAAGAGGAACTTCGTGAGGTCTTGACCACGGACCCCTATCAACAAAAGGGTCTAGCTGAGTACGAGATATTTTCCTTCGAAGCCACCGAGTTTCCTAAACGGAGTAGCGCATTTGACACCTTTGCTTCCAAGCCGTTGCATGAACTGCCACCCGTACAGGAGACAGGAGTATAGAGCACTTGGCACAAGGGCTAATCTTCCATTACAATCGGACCAGGCCCCCATCCACAACCAGTGTTTGCCCAGTGATAAAGGCAGCGTCGTCGGAGGTCAGGAAAGACACTGCATTAGCAAGGTCCTCAGGAGTTTCAATTCGCTTAATTGCCTGACGCTTCGCCGTAGCCTCGAACAATGATGATTCCTTCCACACCTTCCGATTTGTCGGGGTGGGAGTCATACCAGGAGCCATCGCATTGACAATGATGCCAAAATCGCCAAGCTCGGTTGCCAGCGCACGTGTGAAGCCGATCACTCCTGCCTTGCTAGTAACGTAGTGGGTCAAGCCATCGACCACCATGCCAACTGTATTCGACGTAATGTTGACGATGCGACCATAGTGCCGTTGCTTCATGCCAGGCACAAAGGCTTTGCACGTGAGGAACATTCCATCTAGGTTAATGGAAAGTACTCTGCGCCATTCCTTGAAATCCATATCATCAAAGGCTATATTCGGGTAAATTCCAGCATTGTTGATGAGGATATCGCACCGTCCGAAGCGTTCCTGCACGGCCTGAGCAAGCAGGCTCACCGACTGTTCTGATGAGACATCACAGATGAAACTGGCTGCTTCTCGTCCTGTTGCTTTCACTAAGGCTTCAGTCTCGCTCCCCGATGAGATATCAGCGATGGCAATATTCGCTCCATCTTCGGCTAATCGTTTTGCATACGCCTGTCCAATACCTGTTGCTGCACCAGTGACGACAGCAACTTTGCCCTCGTGTCTGTTACTCATGACACTTATCCTTCTGCTCGTCTCATTGAACGTGCTCTTAAATATACTCACGAAAACAAATTATTAGTGTATACAGTTATAAGTGTATACAACTTTTCAAAAGTTGTCAATTCTCTTCCTCTATTTTTTTATATTTTTGCTCTATGGTCAATTTTGAGCGTCTGTGTTAATATTAAAAGCAGGATATGTTCTATAGAGCGTAATAAAAGGAAATTTCATAGTGGTAATAAGTAATCTGAAAACTCTTGATCTCTCGGATAGACGGAAATCAAGCCTTACAGTGCATACACATTTACGTGAACTTATTCTGAATGGTACTCTCCCTCCTGGCACAACTCTTTCACAACTTGAACTCGCACGGACACTTGGTGTAAGTCGAACTCCTGTACGCGAGGCTTTTCGTATGCTACAAGAGGAAGGGCTGATCGAAGCGGAACTGAATTTGCGTGCACACGTGAGTGAGTTTAATGCGAATGACCTCGATGGCGTGTACGCAAGTCGTATCATGATCGAAGCACTCGGCATTGCCATAACAGCTGCACGTTTCTCTGATGATGATCGCGCTATTGCCGAGTCCGCGTTGCAGCGTATGAGTATCGCCATTGATGAAGGGAACTTTCAGGTTTGGCAACAAGCACACAAGACATTTCATGAAACACTGAGTGGTCATGGTGGCAATGAAATCTTGCACCTCGTTCAGACACAAGCAGCACGAGGCGGGCGCTATCTTCGCTTTTATCAGTTACTCCATAGCAATACATGGTGGCGAGAAGGTGCAGAGCCTGAACATAGAGCAATGTTTCAAGCATGCGTTCAACATAGAGCCGATGAGGCAGTCAAGTTACTCGCATGTCACCTTGCACGTACGGCACTCTCTATACTGACAGAAATTGCACCAGAGCATGAAGCGACAGCTGTGAAAACGGCAGTGCAACTTGTCACTGGTCTAGGTGCATCTCAACAATCATTGGAGATTTTATCCTTGTTGCTCAACGGCGTCGCACGAACATGAGCTACCCTAAATAGTACTAAAATTGTAGTAGTGGGATAGCTCATGCGTATTTCTGTTACTTTTCTTCCATCCAAGCACACTTGCCCACCGTCTACAGAAAGTGTCTGTCCCGTCATAAACATAGCATCGTCCGAAGGCAATATGTGTATACACTATAAAAGAGATTGTCAATCCCCCTTTACTCTTTGAGATTGATTATCTTGTCGTTTCGCCTTATCTATTTTGAGTGTACTTTACGTTAAAAAGCCTAACCTACTCATTTCTGTTAATTCATGCATTCTTTGGCGTTTTACATGAACTTTTTGCTCATGTTGAGTCAACATTGACAAACATAGCGTTGAGCATGTACATTATACAGTGTATACACTATTTTACTTATATATCATACCTCTTCCGATAGGAGAACAACAACATGAGTAAAAACGTTGGCCTTGTTGGACTTGGAAAGATGGGACTGCCTGTTGCACTCAGCTTACTCGAACATGGCTTTACTGTCTATGGGTACCGTCGCCATATGATCGACGATTTTATTACAATGGGCGGCACTCCCGTCTCCTCCAGCAAAGAAGTAGCGCAACACTCCGATATCGTCCTGACATGCCTGCCTTCTGACGAAGCACTCCTTGAAGCGGTGAGCGGAGAAAACGGCCTGATTCACGGCGCACATCCGGGTCTGATCGTGGTTGAAATCAGTATGCTTTCCATTGAGGCAAAAGAGCAAGCGTTGACTCAGCTTCAGCGTGTAGGTGTCGAAATGCTGGATTGTCCAATTAGTGGTACACCTCAAATGGTTCTTCCCAGGAAGACCGTCTTTTTGGGGAGTGGAGATGAAGAAGTGTTTCATCGTTGCCTACCCGTGTTCCAAGCCATCACCGACAATAATTTCTACCTTGGTGGATTTGGAGTTGGTTCAAAGATGAAATGCGTCGCTAACTTATTAGTTGCCGTTCATACACTTGCTACGGCAGAGGCCATGGTCCTGAGTGCGAAGGCAGGTCTCGACCCTGAGATGGTGATGAAAGTGATTAATCCCAGTATTGCAGGCTCTGCGATGTTTGCCGCACGTGCGCCTCTCATGGCAGCGAGACGCTATGAGCCACCACTGGGGACGATTCATTCGGTGCAAGAATTTATACCACAGATCAACGCACTTGTCAGAAATGTTGGCTCTTCAACGCCTTTGCTCAACTTAGCAGAACACTACTATAATCGGGCAGCAGCAGAGGGACGAGGAGAGCAGGATTTAGCGTCTCTGTTCTCGGTATTGGAGGAAGAGGGAGAGAGCAAAATAGGAAAGAAGCCTTTATAACACAATTAGGGACCATCATTAATGAGAAGTTAAGGAAACAATGGAGGAGAAACATATGCTACCTCGTGAAGATCACGAAAAGCTACAATTGCCCCCTATTCCAGGAATCATTTTTGAGCAGGACGTACCGGTACAGATGCATGATGGGATGCACCTCATGCTTAACGTATTTCGCCCTGAGCATGCAGAACGCTCTCCCGTCGTTCTATCGATGGCACCGTATGGGAAAGACCAATTGCCCGAACGCTATGAATACTTTAGCCAGAGAGGAACAGATGTTGGAAACATATCTACCTCTGAGTATGCTGCGTTCGAGGCTCCTGATCCCGCATTCTGGGTGCCGAAAGGATACGCCGTCATTCATGGAAATGTGCGCGGAATGTGGAACTCGGAAGGGACTGGACAATGGCTTTCCCCACAGGATGCTCAGGATTACTATGAAATCATTGAATGGGCTGCTGAGCAGCCGTGGAGTGATGGAAATGTTGGTCTATGCGGCGTTTCCTATCTCGCCATGTCACAGTGGGCTGTAGCTGCACTCAATCCTCCTCATCTCAAAGCCATCATACCCTGGGAAGGCGCGAGCGATATGTATCGAGAGTTCATGTTTCAAGGCGGTATCCGAGATACAAAGTTCTTCCCTGGTTTCTATGAAGGGCGCGTCAGAGCACATCAGAACCCGCTCTATACCCCTGGACCTAATCTGGTTGCAATGACGAAGCAACATCCACTAAATGATGACTTTTGGGCGACAATGCGACCCAACCTCAGTGCCATTACTGTACCTGCTCTCATCTGTGTCAGTTGGTCGGATCAGGGAATGCATACGCGCGGCTCGATGGAAGGGTTCAAACAGATATCCTCCAAGCAGAAGTGGCTCTACACGCATGGGCGCAAAAAGTGGGAGGTATTCTACAGCGAGGATGCAAAAGCTGCACAGGCACAATTCTTCGACTTCTTCTTAAAGGGAATAGAGAACGGCATGCTAGAGACTCCACACGTCCGCTTGGAGGTCAGGCAAACCTATGATCAGTACGCGGTACGCTATGAGCAGACGTGGCCTGTATCAAAGATACGCTACGACACGTGGTATCTGAATGCACAGCAAAAAGCCCTTGTGAAGCAACTAGGAGAGCAAGAAGGGGTCGTCACCTATTCCTCGGAGAAAGTGGAAACATCTGAAGCTGGAAATGCAAGCTTTGAACTGCGCTTCTCACAGGATACTGAATTGACAGGAAATATGAAACTGAAACTGTGGGTGTCACCAGTGGACGGCGATGACATGGATGTATTTATCGGAGTTCGGAAGTTTGATGCGGCAGGTCATGAGGTCCATTTTTCAGGGTATCAGGGCGAACACGATGATATCGTAGCAAAAGGCTGGCTCCGTGTTTCTGAGCGTGAACTGGATGAGGAAAAATCGACGCCGATACAACCCTGGATGACCCATCGCCATCTCCAGAAGGTGCAACCTGGGGAGACTGTACCAGTCGAGATCGAAATTCTGCCATCAAGTACGTTCTTCGAGGCTGGCTCGACCTTGCGACTGATCGTACAAGGACAAGAACTGCTGAATTACCATGGATTTGGACACGATGATTTAGTCAACTATGGTCGTCATCGCATCTATACAGGCGGTCGATATGACTCACACCTGCTGTTTTCTGTTGTTGAGGGATAACATGGAAAAGTATGCTGGACGTTGTACTAACAGCCCGGCATACCCTCACTCTGCTATGTAAAATCAGTCATGTATTCATGCAGAGGTTGTTTACTCTGTACTCGTGGTCAGATGACGCCAAAACCCTGTTGCACCTTGACCGTGATTTGAGATACTACCACCCTCTGGCTTAGGAGCTTTCAGTGTGCATACCAGAAGGCCGAGCGTGACGCTCTTCATATCTACTGGCACATCACGAGTTATGAAGAAGCGATGCCCATCAACTAACCACTCACAGCTATGTTGTGAAGGGTTTAATGCCACCTCGTAGCGGTGAAATTCTCCTGGACTATTAGTTGCAACAAACGGTGACTGAACGACGTGCGTGAAACTTTCACCTTCGGGTGTCACGCCTGGAATAGGCAGGCGTTCGTAAATAATACCCGCTCGTGTTCCACTCAAAATCCAGTCGAGGACCATGCCTTGTGAGAAATCTGCGACAACTAACCCGATAAATCCATCTAAGAGGTCGTCACTGTTCCCGTTATATGACTCGCAAGCCATCTCGCACGACACACGGGTCGTTCCTTGCTCGGCAACCTCAATTGGTTGTGGTGATACTATCAAGTGCTTGGGGTCGTCGAGCATATGAATCGAATCGTGTTTGAGACGAAATGGATTCACCGTGATTTCCATTGTCCCGTTCTCGGCCTTCACCTTTGCCTCGACATCCTCATAGCTCCACATATTTCCGTCGCCCATTGGTAGTTGTAATGGTCGCCACTTCGATGTGTCTAGCTGACCAGATGTAAAGGTGTCATACACAGTTGCGTTCATTCTGATCTTTCCTTCCATAGTACTTGTTTATTCCGCCCCTTCGATGGTGGAGTGGATAACATGCGCTTCCTTTGCTACCCTGCCATATCTCCAGCATCAGCAAACAAGGTGCTTCCGGTCATGAACATAGAGAGGTCGCTCGCACCAAATAACACGACGCGAGCAATGTCATCTGGTACTCCTGCGCGACCAAGTGGTAGTTTCGCGGCATATTCGTTGAGCACTTCGCCAAGTCCAATACCCTCTAACCACACTCGCTTCTCTTCCACTCCTGGAGTAAAGATGAGGGTTGGTGCTACAGCCAGCACACGGATATTGTGTGGTCCTAATTCGGCCGCCAAACTTTTCGTAATCCCGATAACACCATGCTTTGAAGCTACATAGTGTCCAGCGTTTCCACCCCCAGTCTTGAAGCCAGCCGTTGATGCAAGGTTAATAATCACACCACCTTGACCCGCCGCGACCATCTTTAGAGCAGCTTCACGCGCACCAATGAATGTCCCGCGTAAATTCAGATTGAGTAACGCATCCCATTCGTCATCAGTAATATCAAGTACAGCAGAACTTGGATAGGCCCCTGCATTGTTGACCCATATATCAAGTTTTCCGAACTCATTGACTGCTCGTTCGGCTAACGCTTTAATTGATGATCCATCTCTCGTGTTGAGAGATACTCCAATAACTTTGGCATTGTGTCGCTTGCCAATACTTTGAGCGGCCTCATTCGCCGAATCTGCATTAATATCACCAATCAGAACACTCGCACCAGCTTCAGCCAGCCGATTACTGATCGCGTAGCCAAGGCCACGACCACCTCCTGTGACTACCGCTACTCTGCCTTCCAGTGACATGAGACTGCTAAGAGAACGTTCGCTTACGTCAGGTATCGCCATTGAATTGCTCCTTACATACTTGAATCTCTACATACTCTGTTGTTTATGCGATGGAGAAACTTTTTATACTGCTGACTGCGATTCCAGAGTTCCTTCTTTCACCCATCTACGGATGGCATTTAAGGTCGATTGAACAGCCCCAAGATAGTCATTCTCCGTCTGTTTCGCGTAGTCCTGTTCCTCTGGCGAATTGGGAGGGATACCTTCTTTCTCAAGTGAGAACGTGAAGCGGAGGAAGAGATCGCCCTTCTCATCCTCTTCAATCTCGTTCAGAATGGTACCAAGCGTGTTGCCAGAGAGTCGCTCAAACTGTACCTTTTGTTCGGGGAAGAATGTCACTCGCTCTTGAGCAGGGTCTCCTCGAACAATGATGTCACGTATCAAATAGTTATCGCCACGTTCTAAGGTTTCGCACTTGGTCATGACAGGAACGAATGGTAATGCATTCTCTGCTTTGAGGACTAAGCCTCGCCATACCTGATGGCGATTGAGTACTGGTAGATCAGTGTTGTTCCTGTCGTTCACAGGAATGGAGCGGGTCATGGTAAACATACTGCCTCCTTCTTTGTTAGGCAATGTACTGCTGTATTCCACATACTACAAGACTAGAAAGATTTCAATGTAGAAGCAATGCAGAAGCTCATCGTTTTCTAACCGTTTGCTCATGTCTTCTCCTCCTTGAATAGACACTTGTAACAAAATCTCAACTTGTTTGACTACTTCACTAGCGTTTTCAGCCTATCTAACCTTCGATTTCCACGATCATAAAATCGCCTGATTTCAGATTTTCTTCATTGGATACAGTCGTTACACGCTCGTGACAGCGCTTATTGATTGAGCAATGTCAGAACCAGAGGTCAAGTATGATTCAGGTGCATGTGTTCCCCACATATCAAAGCCTAATACTTCCGATTCTTGATTCCAGCGAATTGGCTTCCAATCAGGTGAGAAAATCAGCATGCCCCCGGTCCATATCTCTATACGGTGGCCTGATGGTTCAAAAAAGTACAGAAAGGTTGCCCCACTTGTTCCATGCTTTCCTGGTCCCCACTCGATCTTCCCACCATGTTCCGTCAGGATGGTCGCAGCCCGCAACAGTTCTTCGGGGGAATCGACATAGTAGGCAACATGGTGCAATTTCGCGCCGCTCCCGCTTCGGTTGTACATCACCGCGATGTCGTGCGAGAGATTGGTAACGCTGAGCCACGAGCCGCGTCTTTGCCCATTCGCCCCTTCAACATAATAGCGGTGCTTCACATCCAGTACCCGTGTCAGCCACTCCTGCTCATGCGTTACATCGTTCGTCATAATATTGAAATGGTCAAAGCGACGTGGTGCTATGCCGTTCATAGGAAACTTGTACGGAAAGCTGGGAAGGGCTGATGCAAGTTCTGGGTCCTTCGTTGGGAACCACTCCATTTCCCAGTACAGTTCCATTGGAATACCCGCAGGAGAGACGAAGCGGATGGCTCTTCCCTGGCCCTTCTCAACGCCAGCTTCCACCCATGTAAAAGGAACGCCGACCTCCTCGAAACGATGTGCGAACTGTTCGAGGCTCTCAGCATCCTCCACACGCCATCCGAGATGTTCAAGAGCAGAGGTATCTCCTCGCTTGAGCATCAAGGTGTGATGTTCCCAATCTTGCCACGCACGTAGGTAGACGGTTTCTGCATCTTCATCAGTCACAAACAGCCCCATCGTCTCTGTAAAGAAGCGTTTTGAGGCTGCTAAGTCTTTTACACGGAGTTCTGCGTGTCCTGCATGAGCAATTTTCATCACTGACCTATCTTTCTCTAGCACCTACGCTAGACCTTATTGTAGAGACTTCTATCACAACCTTCTTTGTCTCTCCTTTTGTGATTGTGATAGAAGTCTCTACTGGATTGCTGATCTAAGGAGTTGATCTCGTTGGAGAAAGCGTAATGCGTTTCTTCCTAGCATATCGGTTTGTTGCTGGACTGAAATATCTTGTATGGTGTCAATCACTGCTCCGGGTGGCTCCTCACGAAGAGGAAAAGGATAATCAGTTCCCATAAGCAGACGGTCTGCACCTAAGCGAGCGATAAGGACGTGAAGATTTAGCGTATCGTAGACGAGTGTATCGTAGGTAAGAAGCTTTGCTGTCTCAGAAGGTTTTTTCGCTGTTGCCGTTTTCACATCGTCGAAGGCATGCCATGTTTGGTCGAGTCGCGGAAGCAGCCAGGGTAAGGTGCCACCTCCATGAGCAAAGCACAGTCGCAGATGAGGATGACGGTCGAGTAAACCGCACATGAGAAGAGAGGCGGCGGCAATGCCCGTCTCGGATGTATAGCCCATCGAGAAGACCATGCGATAGTTGCTGGTTCGCTCTGGCGCAAGGACCGTTGCAGGATGAATAAAGATGGCTGCTCCTACCTCTTCACACGCCTGCCAGAATACCTCTAATGCTGGATCGTCAAGATTCCTGCCCTGAACGTTCGTTCCAATCTCAACGCCTGCCAGACCGAGATGTGTCACAGCGCGACGAACCTCAGTTGCCGCCAACGCTGGCTCCTGAAGTGGGACGGTACCAAGGCCAATAAAATGTTCAGGAGCGACAGCTACAGCTTGCGCAATCTCCTCGTTTTGCATCTGTGCCAATTCGAGGACAGCCTGCGCTGAGAAGTGATAGGCAAAGGTGACTGGGATTGGTGAAAGAACCTGGACATCAATCCTTTCTGATGCCATATCCTTGAGACGCCGCTCAGGGTCCCAACTGCGCTCATCAATACGACGGTAGTGTTTGCCAGCATTATAGATATCTGCCTGGCATACTCCGTTGTGAATTAGCGTCGGCCAGCCCTCACCGCCATACTTCTCTCCCATAGCTGGAAAATGCTCTGGAATAAAGTGCGTATGAAAATCGACGCGTACACTGTCCTGTACTAGTTTCTGCACTTTACTTTTCCTTTCAGAGCATCATATGTACCACTATTATATATAACCTGCGTTCTTAATTTCCTCATTTAGACTTTTGGCTCTAGCTCAACCGCTACGTCGGCGATTGTCTCTTCCAATTGTTGATGCCGAAGTGGTGGATGTGTTTGATTGTCGCGCGCTAATTCGAGTGCCACGTCCAATATCCAATCCTCTTGTCCTGCTACCGCCTTACGTCGGCCCAGTTCCGTCAAGATATCACGAGGATCGACTCCGTAGCGTTCTCCTGCCTTCCGAGCGTGAAGCAAGAAGGTGGAATAGACGCCTGCATAGCCAATGCTGATGGCATCCCGGTTCGGTATTGGCTGGAAAGGCATCATTGGCGCGATGACGTACTCGGCGGCGTCCATCAGCTTGTAGACATCTAATCCGGGATTGATGCCCATTTTCTCAAGTACAACGGCTAACAGTTCAGTAGGGGCGTTCCCAGCACCCGCTCCCAAACCGCGCAGACAACCATCTAACTGATCAGCACCCGCCTCTAACGCTGCCAGGCTATTTCCCACTGCCACTCCCAGATTGTTATGTGCGTGAAATCCGACTTGAATAGTGAGTGCGTCCTTGAGTGCTTTAACTCGTGCATAGGCATCGTGAGGGAGCATGGCACCAGCAGAGTCCACGATATAGACACAATCCGCTCCATAGGACTCCATGAGTTGTGCTTGCTGAACAAGGTCAGCAGGCGGACGCATATGTGCCATCATCAGGAATCCTACCGTCTCCATCCCTAGCTCTTTGGCAATGCCGAAGTGTTCCTCCGAGATATCAGCTTCGGTGCATTGTGTGGCGATACGCACCACTTGCACTCCACGCTCGAATGCCTCTTTCAGTTCCTTGACCGTCCCTATACCGGGTATGAGAAGTGCAGCAATTCTTGCCTGAGTGCAGACATTGCGTGCCGCAGTAATCAGTTCCATCTCTGAGGTACTGGAGAAACCGTACTGAAGTGAGGAGCCAGATAAGCCATCTCCGTGCGTAACCTCGATGACTGGAACTCCCGCTTCGTCGAGAGCCTGTGCTACTGCTTTGACCTGTTGCGTCGTAAACTGATGGCGCATTGGATGCGAGCCATCACGCAAACTACTATCTGTAATACGCGGTGCTTTCATCCTACTCGCCCTCCTTCACAGCTAAGAGGCGGCGAGCAATTGCCTCGCCAACACGACGAGCGGCAGAGGTCATAATGTCCAGATTGCCAGCATACTTGGGCAGATAATCCCCTGCCCCTTCGACCTCTAGCAGCATCGTCACCACGGGCTTTTTCCCCCACGCCGTCTCTTGCACCTCGAACACAGGAGGATTCTTGAGATGATACCCCGGCACATATTCCTGAACTTCAGCCTCCATGCGTTCAATAGAAGCCATAACCTCAGCCCGATCAAACTCGCCTTCGGGAAGAACATAGACGGTATTACGCATCATGATAGGAGGATCAGCCGGATTGAGAATGATGATAGCCTTCCCCTGCTTGGCACCACCGACGACCTCGAGAGCTTTAGACGTTGTTTCTGTAAATTCATCAATGTTCTGCCGTGTGCCTGGTCCAGCGGAAAGACTAGAGATGGTACTAACCATTTCTGCATACTGTACCGGAGTTGTGCGGCTTACAGCGTAGACCATAGGAGCCGTCGCTTGACCACCACATGTGACCATGTTGACATTCACGGAGTCGATATACTCCGTGAGGTTCGCTGGAGGAACAACGTAGGGACCACGTGCGGCAGGAGTTAGATCAATAGCGATGCGTCCGGCTTCACGTAGTGCTTTGGCATGGCGTACATGCGCTTTGGCACTGGTCGCATCAAAGACTATTTTGACCTCTGCATGCTCCAATATTGCCTGAATACCTTCTGCACTGCTATCGATGCCTAAAGAACGCGCCCGCGCCAGTCCCTCGGAATCGGGATCAATTCCAGCGAGGAGAACCAGTTCCATATGACCGGGTTGTTTCAGAAGCTTATACATCAGGTCGCTCCCGATGTTCCCGGAGCCAAGAATTGCGACTTTGATTCGCTTGTCTGACAACACATGTGGTACGTCCATTGAGTCTCCCTGTACGTGTCCAGGTGCTTTTGTCTGCTTATTCAAAATGCACCGAGACTTCGCCTAACGTGGTAAACGTGGCACGATAGGTCTCACCCACCGCAACAGTGGCGGCAGCACACATAGCACCTGGTAAGACAAGCTGACCCGCCAACAAGCTCACATCAAACTCCGCAAGCTTGTTTGCTAACCATGCGACAGCCGCCGCCGGATGACCAAGTACTGCTGCACCGTTACCCGATCCAACTGTCTCGCCATTCCGTGTGAGAACGACACTCTCCGTTTGGAGATTCAGCGCATGCAATGGCATATACTCTCGATTCACAATCACTCGCGCAGATGAAGCGTTATCGGCAATGGTATCAATAAGCTTGATTCGCCAATTTGCAATCCTGCTATCAACAAGTTCGAGCGATGGACTGACTCCTCGCGTTGCGGCTAACACATCATCAACCGTGATGCCCGGTCCGCGCAGGTCTTTTGCCAACCAGAAGGCGATCTCCGGTTCTACACGAGGCTGAAGAAAGTGGTCACGCTTCAGTGTGCTCCCCGATGGCACGACCATCGTGTCGAGCAAAAACCCATAATCTGGCTGGTCAACCCCCAGAAGTTCTTGCATGGCACGACTGGTGAGACCAATTTTTCGCCCAATAAGCCGCGTGTTCTCTGCTTGTTTCATCGCAAACCACGCACTCTGAATAGCGTATGCCTGCTCTTGCGTAAGCTCTGGATACGTCTCGCTCAGAGGCGTCAAGGGTATCCGACTTTGTTCAGCGTGGGCAAGCTGTACAGCGATGTCTTGATAGATGTTGTTCATGATGTCTCTCTTGATTCACGAGTGGACCACAATCAACTGATGCTAGAAGAATGGCTTTTAGGATGCGTCCGTCAAGAAATCGCGCACGAGCCTGTTAAAGGCAACGGCGTATTCGGTCTGTGTCCAATGACCACAGTGACCAAAAACATGTAATTGAACGTTCTCTAGTGTATTCAGCAATGTGAGACTTGTAGCAAGTGGAATAACACGGTCTTCACGCCCATGAAAAAGCAGTGTTGGTGCATGTACCTCACGTAGACGCTCTTCATAAGCAGCAAGCGCATCTACCCCATGCTGACGCGGAGTAGGGAACATGCTAGAAAAAGCCTCCTGCATTCCTGATCGAATACTTGATATATATCGCTGTTCAGCTAGTGCGTCGGTCACAAGTTTTCGGTCATATGCAAAGATGTCGATCAGTTTTTTCATGTTGGCTATGCTTGGTGTATACCCCCAGACAGCATCAAGACCTTCGGTGATTGGAAAATGCACACCCATTGCTCCCATGAGTACCAGCTTATCGACGGCTTCTGGATGGGTTACGGCGGCTGCAAGAGCGACGGCGGCACCCATCGAGTTTCCGACAAGATGAGCTTTTGTCACTCCCACGGCACGCATGAAGCTGAAGAGATGTTCGGTCCACTGCTCTAGTCCATATGCATGCTGTGAGGGCAGTTCAGTATAGCCGAAGCCAAGTTGATCGTAGGCAAAAACATGGAAACGTTCGGCGACATAGGGAAGGGCGAGCCGCCAGTTGGACCATGCTGATACACCAGGGCCAGAACCATGAATGAAGATGACAGGTGTACCCGTTCCCGCCTCGTGATAGTTGGTCATCACATTACCAGCTCGAATGGATTTGCCAATTTCGGGAGTTGTCTGCGCTTGTGTCATAGGGGTTCTACACCTCTTCAATACTAACTTCAGAATCGTCTAAAATGATGTCAACGTTCTCTTTAGAAGTTAAGTATATGTTTGACTTTCTCTTTAGACAAGGATATTGTTCGAGAATGTCGGACAATGCAAAGGACTTGACGAACAAACTCCTACTGTGTATAAATTACTTTAATATCAATACGTTTGAACGTTAATTTTTTAATGTGGAAATTTAATGTAGATTATAGAGTAGTCCTTCTTGTATCGCTCGTGTTGTATGCTAGTGTATCAGTATTACTCATAGGCATTCATGTCTATAGAGAGGGTCAATGGTGACGTTGTTATGCTGAATACTGTATCTAAAGTAGGCAAGGTACTTGATCTTTTCTCTTTCAAACAGCCGGAGTGGGGTGTAAGCGAAGTAGCAAAAGCTTTACACCTTCCAAAATCAACGGCAAGTGATATCATGACGAGTTTAACAGAACAAAGACTACTCACCCGTGTACAAGGGGGACGCTATCGACTCGGTTGGCGATTCTTCGAGCTGAGTCAGGTGCTCTTAGAGAACACGGAATTTTGCATTGAGGCACGCCTTGTGATGCAAGAGTTAGTTGAACGTTGGGGAGAAACAACGCATCTCGCAGTATTAGACGGTGCTCAAGTTCTCTACGTCGAGAAACTGCAAGCAACTCCTGCTGTACAAATTCTCCTTTCACGGGTCGGAGGACGGCTTCCAGCACATTGTAGCGCGGTGGGGAAAGTGTTACTGTCCCATCAAGAGCAATATAGAGTGCCTCAACTGCTTGAAGACCTGAATATGCTCGCATTCACACCAAACACAATTACAACTCTCGACAAACTCACACAAGAGTTGGAAGAGGTGCAAAGACGTGGCTATGCCTACGACCACGAAGAAGTGGCACTTGGCTTATGCTGTATTGCTGCCCCTATACGCGATCTCGACGGGAAAGTTATTGCCGCTATCAGTTTATCCGTCCCAACCCAGCGATTTTATCCCCAACAAGAGAATTATGCGGCCATCATTCTCAAATCGGCCCAACGCATCTCCGAAAATCTCGGATACAGGATGAATAAGTCTATTCATATGAATCGAACACAGAAATTGACAGCAACCATAGTGTGATGTTAACAATCAGCACAGTTATGCCTCTTCGCTCATCTCCCAACTGGACTATCCTCTAGGCTCGCTTAAGGTTACGTGGTCGGGACTATATTGTCAACGGGGAAATTAGCGAACACTTCAGACACGTCTCCTGGTAAAATATGCTCTTCTGACACGCATGCGGCATGAACCTGATGGGCCTCTTGTAGAGTTGAGGAGTGTTGATGATTCTGGTGGAGGGCACTCAGGAGACGAACTCCGAGTGCCCCAAAAGGAAGGAAGTACAATCCATCTTTACTCTTTCAGACCGCTACCCGCGAAGCCCTGAACGATCTGACGCTGGAAGAAGAGGAACGCTATCAGTGTGGGTAGACCACCGAGCACTGCCGTCGCCATGATCTGGGCATAGTGAATGCCGTAGGAGGTCTGCACCGTTGCTAAGCCGACCGGCAGTGTCATCATCTCCGTGCTGGTCACAGCGATGAACGGCCAGACGAAGTTGTTCCACGAAGCAACGAAGGCGAAGATGGCGACCGCCGCAATCGCGGGCTGCGAGAGGGGCATCCAAATCTGCCAGTAGACGCGCCAGCGACTTGCCCCGTCCATGATGGCAGCCTCTTCCAGTTCGTGCGGTAGGCCGTCAAAGAACTGCTTGAAGATGAAGACCGCGACCGATACCGCAATCTGAGGTAGAATGATGCCCCAGTACGAGTTGACCATACCAAAGGACTGGATCACTGTAAACAGTGGAATGATCAGGATTGGTGCTGGCACCATAATGCCTGCTATGACAAGCCAGAAGGTCACAGTTCTGCCGCGAAACGGGATGCGTGAGAAGGCAAAGGCCGCCATACTCGCTAGCACGACCGTGAGGACCGTGATGACCACCGAGGTGAGAATGCTGTTCAGATACCAGCGTGGCAGATCGCCAGCCTGAAGCACTTCTGCAAATGCCTGAAACGTGAAGTGCGTCGGAAACCAGGAGACGGGAATTGTTGTCGTCTCCGATTCAGGCTTGAAGGCGGTATCCACGGCCCAGAGCAAAGGGATGATCCAGAGGATCGCCAGGACGGTGAGGATGACATAGACCGCTCCTTTGCCAATCCTGTTGCCACCCTGACGGGCGGTGTTGGTATGCGTCACCTCCTGCGAAGGAGTAATTGTTGCACTCTGTATTGCCATTAGCTATTCCTCCCTTGGCGCGATAGAAACCAGAACTGGCCCAACGAGATAACCAGTATCAAAATGAAGAAGAGATACGAGGTCGCTGCTGCAAAGCCAGCGCGGAAATTGGTGAATCCAGAGTCGTAAATGTACTCGATGACCGGGCGCGTCGAGTATGCTGGTCCGCCGCCAGTGAGCAGGTAGGTCTGACCAAAGAGCTGGAGCGATGCGATGACCTGCAGGACTATGATGAGAATCGTCTGCCTGTTCAAGAGAGGAATGGTGATGTAGCGGATCCGGTTCCACCAGCCTGCGCCATCGAGTGCCGAGGCTTCATACACTTCCTTTGAAAGTTGTTGCAGACCTGCTAAGTAGAGCAGGAAGTTGAAGCCCAGCGACCACCAGACGGTGACAAGAACGATGGAGAGCATCGCCACTCCAGGCTGCGTCAGCCAGTTAACGCTGGGCAGACCAAGCGAGTTCAGCACGCCATTGAGTAGGCCGAAGCCCGGCTCAAACATCCAGCTCCAAATCAGTGCCATAACGGTCACGGAGAGCGTGTAGGGCGCGAAGAACGCCAGTCGATAAATCCACTGCATGCGCGCGGAAACGCTGTTGACCATCAAGGAGAGCGCGAGCGACAGGATAACGAGGATGGGTGTGCTGATAATAGTAAACACAATAGTGTTCCAGAGCGAGCTCCAGAAATTCGGGTCGCTGAGTGCCTCTGCGTAGTTGCGGAAGCCGAAAAATTCGTTGGTGCCACTTCCAACCAAGCTCCAGTTGAACAAGCTCATGCGCAGACCAAGGAGAATCGGCCAGAGCAGAAAGATCGTGTAGACAATCAGGAGCGGAAGAATGAAGCTCCACCCGACGAGGTCGAGCTGCCTGCGCGAGGTACGCCCTGGAGTTGCTTTCAGCGAAGGCGATGCAGCGCGTGGTACCACGCGTGGTATCGAGGTATCAGACATAGTAATGCGTTCCCTTTCATAAGCTAGACACGACGGTCCAAGCACTAACCATTTACTGAGCGTGGTAATGGCACGGGTTGGTTGAGCAGACTCTGAACCGAGGATTGAAAGTTTTGCAAGGATTGAGGCACAGACACCTGCCCTTCGAGTGCTCCCTCGAAGGAGTTCTGTGCAGCAGTCTCGAACTGGGAGCCGGCTCCACTGAACCAAGCGGCTGGATCAAGCACAGCTAAAGCAGCGTCTGACGCGTAATTGGACTGCGGCTTGAGTGCCTTATATTCCGCACTTTGCGTTACAGGCAGGTAGGCGGGAATATGACCACCCTTCGCCCAAGTTAGGCTCTGCTTGAGCATTCCGGCGAGGAATTGGTATGTTGCAGCCTTCGTCTCCTGATCGGGCGTCGCACCACGAGGGATGATGAATGCATGTGAGTCGGCCCAAGTCTGCTGACTCCCGAAGATGTTGGGGAAGGGCACCACGTTAAAGTTCATTGTCCCCTGAAACGTGGGAACTTCCCATTCGCCATTCCAGTGGAAGCCTGCCTTCCCACTTCCGAAGAGAGCGACCGAGCCAGCGTAGTCGATGTTCGGATTGGCAACCTTGCTCTTGAGTGTCAGGTCCGACATGAAGTTGAGAGCCTGCTCTGCGTGCGCTTCGTTCAGGGCAAACTTCGTCCCGTCAGGCGAGAGAACATTGCCGCCAAGCTGTTTGTACAATCCATTGAAGAGACGCCAGACAGTCGTGTCCTGCACCGCAAGGGAGAGTCCTACGTCACCTGTGACCTTCTGTGTACGCTGGAACGCATCTGTAAATGCTGCTGGGCCTTGGAGAGGCTTCAAATTGTTGCTGCTGTCGAGCAGACCAGCTTTGCGGCACACGTCCACGTTGTAGTACATAACGAATGGATGTGTGTCAAGTGCGAGGGCGTACTGCTTACCGTTAAATTGCGCCCGTTGCCAGACCGCCGGGAGGTAATCGTTCTCTGTGATTCCATACTGTGCTAGAAACGGGAGATCAATTGGCTCCAGGATATTGGCAGCGGCATAGGTAGGAAGGCGCGAGAGGTGAGTGATGGCGGCATTTGGCGGACTGTCTCCGACCACTGACATCGCTAGTTTCGTGTAATAAGGCGATCCCCACGCCAGAGTGACAGCCTTCAAGTTGGTGCTAGGATTTTGCTTCTGAAATGCCTGCTCCATGTCAATCATGCGCGCACCATCACCACCGCCGAAAAGGTTCCAGAAGGTAACCGAACTACCACTACCGCTACTGCTGGGTGTGCCGCACGAGGCAAGCGTGCCACCCGTCAGTCCCGCGAGACCTAGCATCGCGGCACTTTGTAAAAATTGCCGCCTGCCAAATACATTTTCAGGTTGCTGATGCATCAAGTCCTCCCCTTTGAGATGTAAAATACTGCCAAGAACGCATTACAATGGTCGCACTTCGTTGTACGGAATAAACATGTATGCAATGCGCAGGCGCAGGACCCTTCTGTGAAGTGAGGATATTGAGAAATATAGTCTCATATTGCTCCTTCAAAGGATCTGCACCTGTCACAAGGAGTTTCATGGTATAGTCTTCATCATATCACCTGCAAAGGAAGTAATTTCTTGAACCTTTTGCATCTGGAGAATCACATCACCTGGCACCGCTGCCGAGGACCGACTGGTAATTTGACGTACGGCGGCGAGATCAAGCTTTGGTTCACGCCCTGCAGTCAAAAGACCATTCGTTTCCTGACCTGTGTCGGTTAATTGTGTGTAGCAAAAGCCAGCGATGACTGGACTATCTAGGATAGCATCAACGAGTTCTCGATATTTTGCAAGGAAGGCGTCGTTGCTAGTAACGGTACCATAACCATGCCATGGTTCGCCTGGTTGAGGAGAGTAACTGATGCCTCCGAACTCAGTCAGCATAATTGGCTCATGTGTGCGTTGAGAGCCAGGGAGTGCCAAAGTGCGGTAGTGCGGTTGGACCTCCTGCAATGTGCGTTCGACAGCTTCAGTCCCTCCGTAGCGCTCGTGTAGGATCGTCCCTTCAAAGGAGTAATCATGGATGCTATAGATATCGCTAACGATATGCTCCCAGCCATCATTACCAATGACTGGTCGAGTCGGGTCGAGGGTTTTGGTGAGGTGGTAGAGCATCTGCACATAGTGACTTTGAGCCGGATCAAACGCCACATCGGGTATACCCCAGCTTTCATTGAGTGGAACCCATACTGCGATGCAGGGATGGCTGTAGTCACGAGCAAGTACTTCCTGCCATTCGTGGGTCAAGCGCTCTACCGCAGTAGGAGAAAAGACGTAGGCACTCGCCATCTCGCCCCAGACTAGAAGGCCGAGACGATCACACCAGTAGAGGAAACGAGGGTCCTCGACCTTTTGATGTATGCGTATGCCGTTGAAACCGAGTGCTTTCGCTAATTCTACCTCACGATGCAACGCTTCTTCATTGGGAGCCGCAAGGTGCGATTCTGACCAGTACCCTTGCTCTAAGGCAAGGCGCAGATAGTAGGGGCGTCCATTCAGGAGAAAACGTCCATGAGCGACACTCACACTGCGTAACCCAGCATAACTCTGTACCTCGTCGAGAACTTCATCTCCTTTCAACAACGTGAGCGTTGCATCGATAAGGTTGGGAGACTCAGGCGACCAAAGCAGTTTGCTTCTGTTCATCATGCCCGCACGGTCAAATGCAATCTGTCGTTGCACCTCTGTTCCCTGCACAAGGTAGGTATCATCAGCAAGCGTGACACCGTGCAAGCTGAGGTGTACATGAAGGTGTAGAGGTTGTTCCTGCCGTTGGAGATGCACAGTAAAGCCAAGATGCCCTGACTCAAGGTCAGGAGTCCAGCGTACCTCTGTAATATGTGTTGAGTCAACGGGTTCGAGCCACACAGGTTGCCAGATACCTGTTGTACGATGATACCAGATATTATGCGGCTGCTCTTGCCAGTCTTGCTTGCCGCGCGGCTGTGTCAAGTCAAGCGGTGCATCCTCAGCACGGATCACCAGAACCTGATCTTCATCCGGTTGCAGTGCTGTGGTGATATCTGCGCTAAAGGGAGTCTGTCCACCCTCGTGTGTTGCAACCAAATGTCCATTTACCCATACGTGCGCCCGATAATCGACTGCACCACAATGTAGGAGAAAACGCTTCCCATCGTCTACAGGGGAAATATGGAACGTACGTCGATACCATACGGTGGGATGAAAGCCAGTATCAGCAATGCCACTGGCAGACGATTCAGGTGGGAAGGGAACCTGAATGGTACGTGTGTAGATCTCTGCACACGTCTGCCAAGACTCATCGAGACCTCGCATCTCATCGTCATAGGCAAAACCCCATGCTCCTCCGAGATCAATCCAACGGGTGCGGGTAAGTTGGGGCCGCGGATGAAGAATGTTTTTCTTCTCATGCAAGCCATCTTGTCCTGGTAGTACCATTTCACTCTCCTGAAATAATCGAGATGCGGAAATCTCGCTCTGTAGAAGAAGGATGTTACACTAGGTTCAACGTTGAACCTAGTGTAACATCCTTTTCGGTAATCTGTCAAGGGTACACGTTCTACCATTGTGCTTTTGTCTTAGGCGAAGAGCTAATTTGACACATGCGAACTGTAGGACCTATTATGTGTGAGGATAAAAGTGATGAGGCTGTAGAGGAGAAAGAGGATTCTCTAAGAAGATTGGAGAGTAATGACAGTACATCTCAAGGATATTGCAGCATATACAGGTTTTTCCGCGAAGACTGTATCCAACGTTATTAATGGAAATTATGCGCGTGTTAGTGCAAAAACGCGTGCCCAGATACTAGACGCAATAGAAAAGCTGAGCTATCAACCTGATATAGCTGCGCGGCACCTCCGTAAAGCTCATGTTGGCGTGATTGCACTCGCTATTCCTTATCTTGCTAACCCGTATTTTACAGAAGTAGCGAATGCGATCACAGCTGCTGCCATTGAGCACTCCTATACTGTCCTGCTCGATTATACTGAAGGGAAACGGGAAAATGAACTGCTGTTGGTCAAAGGGTTGCGTCCGCACCTCATTGATGGTCTCATACTAGATGCTCAATCCTTGACGACCGAAGATCTTCGACCAGAGGAAATCAAGAAACCTATTGTGCTGCTCGGCGAACGCTTCTTTGGTGCTCCATACGATCATGTGATCATCGATAACGTAGCGGCAGCGCACTTGGCAACGAGCCACCTGTTAAGCCTGGGAAAACGGAGGATTGCAGCAATCGGGGTAGTTGAACGCGGTCTGAGCGAGACACCAGCACTCCGCTTGCAAGGTTTTTTGCAGGCATTGAGGGAAGCAGGACAGGAGATGGACCCGACTTTGTTGGTTCCTATGGACTCATGGCATCAAGCGGATGGCATGGACTCATGGCGACGAGCGAATGGAGCAGAGGCAATGCGCTATCTGCTCTCACTCAAACATCCTCCTGATGCTGTTTTTTGCTTCAACGACTTGCTCGCACTAGGTGCAATGTCCGTGCTGCACGAAGCGGGTCTACACATTCCTAGAGACGTAGCAGTCGTAGGTGTCGATGATATCGAGGACGGACGCTACGCCACTCCCATGCTCACAACCATTGCTCCTGACAAAGAGGAAATAAGCCGCCTCGCGGTGTCATTGCTCCTTGGACGGATTAAAGGGACGCGTCAACAGCCACCAGAGCAAATCACCGTACCCTTTCATCTGCATGTACGCAAAAGTACAGTATGAAAGGTCAACTATCTTTCCCTTTCTCAGCACCGGGGGCAGATTGCCGCGCACTCGTCAACTGGACTAGCCTCTGCCCCCCTTGACGCAGCAGCACCCAGATGCCTTGAGGTGCGAGGCGGATAATGACGATCAGCAGCACGCCAATCACCAGCGTACTCCAACTCCCATAGCTTTGCAACTGTTGTTGCAGCGTGAAGATCACCACCGCTCCGATCAGCGGCCCTATCGTCGTCGCCAATCCTCCCAGCACCGCCATGATAATCATGTTCACCGTCCACGTCAGACTGAACGCCGAATTCGGCTCGATACTCACACTTTGCAGCGCAATCAACGCTCCTGCTAGCCCTATAAAGAACGCACTCACCAGAAACGCCGTCATCTTCACCTGAAAGCTGTTCACTCCCAGTTCCGCCGCCGCATCCTCATCGTCACGCACCGCCATCAGCCGCAGGCCAAACGAACTGCGCACCAGTGCCACCAAACACACGATGCTCAGCACCAGCACTCCCAACGCCGCCTCGTACAGCGTCCCATAGTCCAGCGTCCCACTCGCGGGCAGGCTCAATTCCTGCGTCCCTCCCGTATAGGACCAGTTAATCATCCAGGACAGACCCGCCAGGGCAATCCCTAGCGTCCCCACCGAAAAGTATGCCGCCCGCAGCCGCAACAACAGCAGTCCACTCAGCCCCGCGATTCCCGCTGCCAGCACTCCACTCATCAGCACCGCCAGGACCAAAGGGATGCCCGTGTGCACCAGCAGCACCGCCACTGTATAGGAGCCGGCTCCCACGAAGATCGCATGACCCAGCGAAAACTGTCCTCCATAGCCTCCTAACAGGTTCCACGACAGGGCCAGGGTCATGAACGTGAACAGCGTAAACCCCAGCGACAGCGTGTACAGGCTTAAATAGCTCGGTCCTGCACTCACCACTCCCAGCAGCAGCAGTACTGCTACGCCACCGATGAGCCAACGCCCAGAGGGTCTCAGCAATGCTGCACGGCTTCTCTGTCCTCGTGGCATGCTGCTGGGCGGCTGCTCCTTCACCACGGACTGCCGATTGCTCCTGCTCATCGTGCCGCCACCTCCTTCTTGCCAAAGATGCCTTGTGGACGCAGGACCAGAATGAGCACCAGGAAGGAAAAGACGATCAGGTCTCGGTACTGCGGCCCCACCTGACTGGCGACCACTTCTTCCAGGACCCCAATCAACAAGCCCCCAACAAACGACCCCCACAACGAGCCGAGTCCTCCCAGCACCACCACTGTGAACCCGCGTAAGAGCCACGACGTTCCCGTCGTGGGTGTAAAGCCGAACGACAACCCGATCAGCGTTCCCCCCACCGCTGAAAGTGCTGCCGCCAGCCCAAAGGTCACGGCATACACATGCTCGACGTGTATCCCCACCGACGCCGCCGCTATCGGGTCCTCGGCGGCGGCCCGCAATGCCTTGCCAAAGGGCAGGCGCGTGAGCGCGAGCGACATCCCCGCCACCAGCACCAGCCCGATCACGAACGCGATCACCGAGACCGTGCGCACTTCATCGCCCAGAATGTTCACTCCGGTGAGCGTGTAGGCGGCGTTGAGCGATTTGGGGTTGCTGCCAAAGACGAGGGCAAAGACGGTCTGGGCCACCAATGAGACGCCGAAGGTGGCGACCAGAGGCGCCTCTTGCCCGGAGCGCATCAGGGGACCAAGCACGAAACGTTGAATAGGATAGGCCAGCCCAAACATGACCGGCACCACGATCAGCAGGCAGAGCAGAGGGTCCAGTCCCAGGACCGTACTGAGCACATAGACCAGATAGCAGCCCCCGATGAGCAGTTCCCCATGCGCCAAGTTGACCAGTCGCATGACCCCAAAGACCAGGGTCAAGCCTAGGGCTGTACTCGCGTACAGCCCACCCAGAAACAGCCCATCGATGAGATGGTGAAGTAACATACGTTCACGTCTCCTTTCTCTGCGCTCTGCTTAAAGACCGGGAATGGGAGACTCAACCGATGCGGCCCCTTGCATCGCCGGATAGACCCGGTTCATGTTGGTGCCCTGCCACTGATCCATGCCTGCAATGAGCGGAGCGGTATGGTTGGCACCGAACTGAATATGGCCCACCGGATAGGTCGCATTGATCGTGCCCAGTGCCGTATTGATGGCCTTGGGATCAAGCGAGTTGGCGTGCGCGATGGCGTCAAAGAGCACGCGCGCGATCGAGTTCATCGCCACGATGGTGGAGAGATCAACGGTGATGCCATTCTTGCCATAGGCCGAGACAAACGTGCTCGTTTCGGGCAGTCCCAGCGAAGGCGACCACCAGTCCACCGTCATCGTCCCCTCGGCAACCGGTCCCAGGATGCCCCTCCATGCGCTCGTCGCCGAGCATTTCTCGCAGAACGCGGTCTTGGGCTGGTAGCCCACCGACTTCATCTGTTTCCAGAGTCCGGCAGCATCGGGGGGCACCATTTGCCCGATCAGCACGTCCGCTTTGGCGGCTTGCGCGGCGGCGATCTGGCTGCTAAAGTTGGTCGTGCCAACGGGGAATTGGGCATGGTAGACAATCTGGTAACCGAACTGCGGAGCCTTTTGCGCCCAGAGTTTGCCCATCGTGATGCCATCCTCTTCGGTATCGGTGAACAGGGCAACACGTTTGTTGGTCTTGACCAAGTTGGAGGTTTGGAATTGCAAATTGGTCATCTGGTTCTCGTCGAAAAACGCATCCCAAGCGTACTTCCAGCCGGCAGGTCGTCCGCTTAACCATGCCTGTAACGGTGTTAAGGACTGAATGACCGGACGCTGTAACTGCTCGGCGATATTGGAGATGGGAATATCCAGGGCGGGAGTCATGGCTCCCAAGAGGGCCACCGCATTATTCTTAAGCAAGAGGGTGCGGGCCTGTTGGCTCGCAGTATTGGGGTCCGATTGGTTATCCAGCACGACAAGTTGGACTTTGTCCTTGTTTCCCCCAACCGAAATCCCTCCCTTGGCATTGAGATCATTGACGGCTTTCACATACCCAGTTTGAATGAGCGGACCAAAGGAGCCTAAGGAACCGGTGAGAGGAAGCGTGGCCCCAATCACAATCGTTTGGGACCCACTCGATGTTCCGGTTGATGCCCCTCCACATGCAACCAAACTCGTCAGAAACAGGACCATGAGCAGGAGCGTCGAGACTTTTTTGGACAGTGTGTACATAGTGGTTTCTCTCCTTCGAGAAAGGAAAACTAGGTTCACGTGTTACTCTTGCAAGGCACGTAAACGGGGGGTGGGATCGCCAAAGTAGGCCCGATGCAGGGTCTCGTTCTGTTGCAGGTCCGTAGGAGTGCCACAAAAGGAGACCTGTCCCCGTTCCAAGATATACGCCCGATCCGCGATCAGAAGCGAACGATGAATATTTTGCTCGATCAACACAAGACTAATGCCCCACTGACAAATGCGCGGCAGGGCGGCGAAGAGTTGGTCAACGATTTGGGGTGCCAGTCCCAAGGAAAGTTCATCAAGCAAGAGCACCTGTGGCTCAGCGACGACGCCACGCGCAATCGCCACCATCTGTTGTTGTCCCCCAGAGAGCTTGCCCGCCAGCGTTGTTGCTCGCTCCTTAAGCACGGGAAAGAGGGCGTAGACCCGCTCCAGACGCTCGGCGAGAGGCGTGGAGGAGCGAGAGGCGTAGCGTGCGGCAAGCGCAATATTCTCCTGGACGGTCAAGTCCTTGAATAAGCGGCGTCCTTCGTGACAGAGGGCGATGCCCAGTTGGGCACGACGATAGGCCGGAACGTGGGTGATGTCGGTGTCGTGAAAGAGAATGCGCCCGGCACTGCTGGGCACCAAGCCACAGATGGTTTGGGTGAGGGTCGTCTTGCCGGCCCCGTTGGCCCCCAGGACCGCCACGATTTCCCCCGCCCGGACCTCGAAATCGACAGTGCGCAGGGCACGCAGTTTGCCGTAGCTCGTCGTCACCTGCTCTAAACGCAAAAGAGGAGCCGCATTGAGTGCTTGAGGCGTGGCAGGCACGTCTCGTTGTCGGGCGACGGGTTGCTCCTGAGTGGAGCCGAGGTAGACGGCGATGACCTCAGGATGTGCGGCAATCTCAGCAGGAGTGCCTTCGGCGATCATGCGGCCCCATTCCAGGACCAGGACGCGCTCGGCGAGTTGTTGTATGACGGCTTGGACATGCTCAACGAGCACAATGGTGACGCCCTCGTCGTGGACCGAGGCGATCAGGTGCGTGATCTCGTCAATCTCTTGACCCACCAAACCCGCCGCCACTTCGTCCAGGAGCAGGAGTCGGGGGCGCAGAGCGAGGGCACGAGCGACTTCGAGCCGTTTGAGATCAAGCAGAGTGAGCGTGGAGGCGAGTTGCGCGGCTTTGTCTTGAAGGCCACAGGTCTCCAGCAGTTCGCGTGCATGACGGTGGGAGTCGGTCGTGCCGAGGGCATGCGAATGCGCGGGAACGAGCACATTTTGCAGCACGGTCATGCGCGCAAAGGGGCGTGGAATTTGATGGGCGCGCCCAATGCCCAGACGAGCAATTGCATGGGCAGACAAGCGTTCGAGCGGGTGACCATCAAACAGAATGTCCCCGGAGCTAGGGTGTTGTGCCCCAGAAATAAGGCTCAAGAGCGTGCTCTTGCCCGCCCCATTGGGGCCAATGACGCCGAAGAGTCCGCCACGAGGAACCTGACAGCTGACATCATCAAGGGCCTTAACGCCGCCAAAGTGCTTGGAGACATGCTGCAATACGAGCAGAGGAGGCGCAGTGGAAGCGCCACGAGGCATCTCAGGTGCAACGGTCATTGTCGTCACCGCTTTCATAAAACGCGCGTTTATACGTTCAGAACGCAACTACAATTTCTCGTCTATGAGCAACAAGTAGGTTAGCCGACTTCTTGACGGACTCTCTTCAGGCGTTCCTGACGCCTGATTTTATCCTCAGCATCATTAGGAAAGCCACCAAATGCTTGAGTATCACAACCCCAATCGAGAAGACTCTCATTGAGAGCACGACTGATGATGAGGCGATGAATCTCGCTAGTTCCTTCGACAATCGTTAGTTGTTTCGCATCTCGATAGTAGCGTTCAGGAGCGTAATCCTTGAGATAGCCATAGCCACCGAGAATTTGAATCGTTTCTTCCGAGACGTGAACCGCTGTCTCGCTCGCTGTGGCTTTCGCTATAGAAAGGAAATGCGCGATATCACGGTCACTCTTGCCTTGATCAACCAGCCAGGCCGCATGATATGTCAAAAGACGAGCAGACTCCACTTGCATTGCCATCTCAGCGAGCTTGAAGGCAATTGCCTGATGTTCGATAAGCGGGCGACCAAAGGTACGTCGTTGTCTGGCATAAGCAAGAGCATAACTGGCGGCTCCCTCGGCTAGTCCAATACCACGAGCCGCGACGAGTGGACGCACAACATTAAGATTGCGCATGACGATACGAAAGCCCTTGTTTTCCTCGCCCAACAATGCAGAGATGGGGACACGACAGTCATGAAGGTCGATCTCGACCACAGGTACCCCAAGAACGCCCAGTTTGGGAAGTTCACGCACGATACGAAAGCCTGGATTGGGCAAATCAATAAGAAATACACTGACGCCTTGCGAACCTGCTTGAGGATCGGTCTTTGCGACAACAACCGCGAAATTGGCAACGGTAGCCTGCCCCGCCCATATCTTGACTCCATTGAGCACATAAGCGTCTCCGTCTCGTACCGCCGTTGTAGTGATTGCAGCAGCATCTGAACCCGCTTCTGGTTCTGTTAGAGCGAAACAGCCGCGTCGCCGTCCTTCCGCCACGCCTCGTACATACCGCTCTTTCTGCTCTGGCGTTCCCGCCATAAGAATACCTGCGGTAGGCAAACGCGAGGTGAGCAGAATGAGACCGGCCGTGCAGCAATACTTGGCGACCTCCTCGATTGCTAGAGCCAGACCGAGTGTACCAGCACCAGAACCACCATACTCTTTAGGAATGGCGAGACCAAGCAATCCTGCATTGCGGAACGCCTCGAAGTAGTCGAAAGGATACTCACCTTCGAGATCAACGGCACTGGCGCGAGGGGCAACGACCTCGCGTGCGATCTGTGCCGCTCCCTTGCGTATCTGTTCCTGTTGCTCACTTAATGTAAAATCCATACTCTACCCTCGCAGTTTCACGCTGCTTGTCCCTTGTCTTCTCGCTCGACCACTCATGTTGCAAGCTCCTTCGCCTTCGTCTCTGCAGTTAATATGTCTGTGATTTGCTGCACAAGCACATGTTTGGAGACCTTGCCGAATTTTGATAGAGGGAAATCATCGACGACTTCCAGCCGTTCAGGAAGCTTGAACTTGGCAATACCCTTATCTAACAAAAAGTCGGTCAAATCTTTGAGTGTCAGCGTCGCTCCTGGTTGGAGGATGACAAAGGCACAGGTGCGCTCTCCGAGTACCGCATCAGGCATGGGAACACATGCCACGTTCAGCACAGCCGGATGGGAAAGAATTAAGTTTTCAATTTCCTCCGCGCTAATCTTCTCGCCACCGCGATTGATGAGGTCTTTCTTGCGTCCCTCAACGATGTAGTTGCCCGATGGATGCAGCCGCATCAAATCGCCAGAGCGGTAGAAGCCATCGGACGTGAAGGTCCGTGCGTTGTACTCAGGAACTCGGAAGTAGCCGCGCAACGTATAGGGACCACGGACCAACAGTTCACCAATCTCGCCCACAGGCACTTCATTGTCATTCTCATCCAGAAGTTTGAGTTCGTCATCGGGACAGACAGGTCGCCCCACCGTCTCCATGCGTATCTCATTAGAGTCGTCAAGTCTTACAAAGCACAGCAATCCCTCCGCCATGCCGAACACTTCCTGTATTTTGCACGAAGGAATCAATTCCTCCGCTCGTCGTTTCACCTCTGGCTGAAGCTTTTGTCCACCCGTATTGATCACGCGGAGAGATGAGAGGTCGTACTCTTTTATATGTGGATCGTTGATCCAACGGATAAGCACAGCAGGCACGAGTTCGACATGGGTGATGTGTTCGCGCTCCATCAGTGGGAACACATCGGCGGGTCGCGTCGAGTCACTAATGACAAAACGTGCTCCCCGATACAGAAAGCCTTGAATACCTGGACACGCAAGCGGAAAGTTGTGTGCCATTGGTAACACAACCAGGAACGCATCGTCGGGCCGAATATCGTTGACCTCGACGGCTGCTTTGGTATTGTAGATGTAGTCATTATGCGTGCGCGGAATCAGCTTTGGAATACCTGTCGTTCCGCCAGAGAGTTGGAATAGAGCAGGCTCGGTCGGATCAACTACCCGTTCGGTCAAATGCTCTGGCGCAAGTCCACTCTCTGTTTGTAAAAGGTCGGTAAGAGAAATGGAACCCGGCATAGAAGTAGCAGAACCCACGACGAAAATCCAACGCAAAGAAGGATGTTCACTACGTATGCGCTCGGCAAGGTCCGCGAAGTCGAAGTCGCCTATCCGGTCAGGAATCGCATACCCAACCGCTTGACTCAGCTCGACAAACTGATGAATTTCACTATAGCGATGAGACGACATCGCCATCACTGGAATAGCCCCGACCTTCTGTAATGCAAAGTAGAGGTATACAAATTCAGGACTATTGGGCAGTTGCATCACAAAGCGATCCAGAGGTTGCACCCCAAGCTTGAGCAGATGTAGTGCCAGACGTTCCACTCTTTGGGCGAGTTGGCGATAGGTGACGGACTCATCACCTGCTAGAAACGCAACACGTTCTGATGACTTCGAGACGATCTCATCGAAAAAATGTCCCATCGTCGCATCTTCCCAGTAGCCCTTCTCGCGGTAGCGAGCGGCGAACTCAGGAGGAAATGGGACAACACCCTCAAGAGTGGTCATACGGATGCCTCCTTTTCGCCCTGCTGACCATCAGGTAGAGGCGATAGACTCATTGCAGGGGAGAATAAGGATTCCTCCTTTGTCGCCTGAACGTTGGACAGACCGAGATACTTCGCGGTCAATTCAGCCACCAAGAAGTGGTCTTCGACGGTGTGACCGTGCCGCATAATGGGGTACATGATAGGATAGACACCAAGGTCCATCATCCAACGAAGTTTCTTCGCGCGCTGCTCTGGTGAACCCATCACCGCGAACTTCTCCACAATCGCATCTGTTACAAGACGACTCGCGGCGGCATAATCGCGCGTCTGCCACACTGCCTGAATCTCTTTGGCCTCTTTTCCGTAGCCTGAGACCTCGGCGATGGGATGATAATGGGGGGATGCAAAGTAGAAAGCAAGACCTCGACGCATGGCTTCCACGCTCGCATCATCTTCGCCCGCGATCATGGTCAAACTCAAGATTTTGACACTTTTAGGATCGCGCCCAACAGACTCGGCCTCTTTCTTAATGATGTCATAATACATCTCATAGGACTCTTCTGTGAGCCAGTTGGTGATCAAACCATCCGCCATGCGTGCCGCTAAGCCCACCATCTTTGGCCCCAGCGCGGAGAGGTAAAGTGGCATGGTTTCGGGCAGGGGTCCCTCGCGCAAATGGAAGTTCTTGGGGTTGAACCATTGCCCCTCATATGAGAACCGCTCGCTGGTCAGATAGCCTCGTACAATATCAATCACTTCTTTAGCACGTGCAAGAGGACGTTCCATTTTGATGCCGTGCCCCTGCTCCATAAAGCCGATGCCACCGCTTCCAAGACCATAATGCCTAAAACGCCCATTGCTCATGCGATAGATGGTACTCGCACCCATCGCAAGCAACATCGGTGTACGCGAATAAAAATTTACAATACTTGTCCCTAAATTGATGCGTTCCGTCTCTCGTGCGAGCACACCCAGGATAGAAAACGCTTCTTTCCCCGATTCCTCAGTGAGCCAGAAGCCTTCATAACCAAGCGACTCAGCAGTCTTGGCAAGACGCACAATTTCATCGACAGACAGATCACCCGTGTGGAGCATCAGTCCGATATCTCCCAGCATTGCAATCTCCTTCCGGTTTATGACCGAATAGAATAGTGTGACGATACACTCTGTTCTTCTCCGAACAAGGAAATCAGGAACACACTATGGTAGTCCCAGAATACGCTGCGCATTCTTATAAAACACTTTTTCCAGGATGGTATCTGAATAGCCTAGAGACTCCCAGCCTGCAATTGCACGCCGATGAGATAGACTTGGATAATCGCTCCCAAACATGATCTTATCCTGAAGACGACGACTGATATCATGCTTGAGCGCGTCAGGAAAATATTCTGGGCCCCAGCCTGACAATTCCCAGAAGACGTTGCCCTTATGGAGCGCGATCATAATCATTTCATCGGTCCACGGCCAAGCTGGATGTGAAGCGATGATCTTTAGATCAGGAAAGTCTGCCGCTAAATCATCGAGCGCAGGATATGGATTTGCTTGCTTCAGGTGCCTTCCCATCCCCCCCGGCAGTCCGGCACCCAGACCCGTTGTCCCTGTGTCTACCATGATCGGAACGCGTAGTTCGACCATTTTTTCCCACAGAGGGTAGAACTGGCGATTCCCGACGGAGAAGTCGCCCATAATGGGGTGAAAATGAAAACCAATGACGCCCAAATCTTTCACCGCCCGCTCCGCCTCACGAATGGCAATTTCTCCCTTCCACGGATCGACAGACCCCCACGCCTGAAGAATCGTGTCCGGGTAGTCGTCACGGAATTTTGCTACATAGTCATTTGAGCAAGGAGGAAGACCACTGACGGTCTCTGTATCAAAGGCCACAAGCAAGACTTGTACTTCCGCGTCGCGCAGTTCTTGAATCACCTCTTCTTCGGTCTTTGGTTCCCACGGACGGTGCCAATATTCACGGAGCGCATCCGCATAAGGCTGAATCGCTTGAAACCATGCTCTTGTGTTTGGATGACAATGCAGGTCAATTCTTCTCATGCTGTTTCACGTTGCCTTTCGCTTCTTCCTTCCATCTTGCAATGCAAAGACTTGACGAAACGTTAAATATCTTGTATAAAAATACTTTAACATAGAAACTTTCGATTGTCAACATTACACCATAAAAACTTATTATTTCTAAGTATCTGTTGTTTTATGTATACTTGTCGTGAAAAAGTGAGCTACTCACAAAGAGAAAAACATGATCGTACAAAAATGAGCGGAGTATAAAGCAAACCTATGAAGGTGGGGGGGTGTTGTTAACCGCACCCACCACCCCAGCAACTGTTGGGGTGGTGGGAATACGGA